>JARRLH010000072.1:4626-20794 GCA_037387205.1 Desulfofustis sp. | reverse complement strand
CGTCTGGATGTAGGAAAGGTTGTCCACCGTGGTCACCCTGACCTCGTCGGCCAACTGGGTCATCTACCAGATTCTCGAGGCCACCGGCAGCCTGATCATCCAGTATATCGTCTTTATCATTGTCATTGCCGCCTGCGTGCAATTGGTGGAGATGATCATGGAGCGGTTTTTTCCTGCCCTGCAGGCTTCATTCGGTATTTTCCTGCCGCTCATCACGGTGAACTGCACCGTACTGTTCATCTCTCTGAAAGTGACCACGGTGGACAACCTTTCCTACATCCAGACGGTGGTCTACGCAATATCAGCCGCCATCGGTTTCTGGCTGGCGATGATCATGGTCGCCGCCATTTATGAAAAGCTTGACCTCATCGGCAAGGTGCCTAAGGGACTGCAAGGTCCGGGCATCATAATGATAATTACCGGCATCATCGCCCTGGCCTTTATGGGCTTCAGCGGCATGGTATAGTCGGAAAGACCGCGTGATCTATGAAAATGAAACTAACTGTCACTTTCTCACCATCACCTGAACCCATGGGAGCCCCTGCGGAATAATTATGGAGACGCTACTTCCTATCGGGATAATTACCGCGATACTGTTTACTCTGACCGTTATTCTTCTAATTGCCGACAAATTACTTGTTTCGTACGGCGACTGCAAAATCTCGGTCGCGGACGAAGACGGAGACAAGGAATTCACCGTCCAGGGCGGCTCCACCCTGCTGTCGATCCTCATCGACCAGGGTATGGAGATACCCGCCTCCTGCGCCGGACGAGGCAGTTGCGGCTTCTGTAAACTCAATGTCAAGAGCGGCGGCGGTGATATTTTACCCACCGAAGAGATGTTCATCAGCAAAGAAGAACAGAAAAGAGGAACCCGTCTCGCCTGCCAGGTAAAGGTTAAGGAAGATATCGAGCTGTTCGTTCCCGACCTGATCAGCACCGTCAAGGGTATGTCCGAGAGCGATTCTTTCGACACCCGCACAAAATGGACCTTTGAGCGCGAAGGCCAGATGCTGGTGGCCGAAGACAAGAAAACGCCCAAGCTCGACCGCACGCAGAGAAATCAGGTCCTCGATATCGTCGACAAGCATCGGGACAATCCGGGACCGATCCTGCCCATTCTCCACGACGTCAACGCGACCTTCAACTACCTGCCGGAAGCGGTGCTACGCCTAGTATCCAAAGAAATGGACATGCCGCTGAGTAAGATCTTCAGGATCGCCACCTTCTACAACCTCTTCAGCCTCGATCCGGTGGGTAAGTACAAAATAACCGTCTGTACCGGAACGGCATGTCATGTAAGAGGTGCCGAGGGCATCATCGAGGCCTTCGAACCGCTGCTCGGCATCAAGTGCGGTGAAACCACCGAGGACATGATGTTCACTCTCGAGGAGGTAAGATGCATCGGCTGCTGCGGACTCGCGCCGGTATTGACGGTCAACGAGGATGTCCAGGGCCCGATGACCAAGAAAAAAGTCCCCGAATTGTTAAAAGATATAAAGAATAACACGCAGTAAAAAGTCTACCAGCAACCAGCTTATGGAACAGGAAATCACAACACGCGTAACACCAATCAGCGAGCCGGCAGATATGGCGGCAATGAAGGAGCAGTGCAAGGCCGCTCTGGAACGAAGGAAAATCTGTTTCCGCGTCTGCGCCGGAACCGCCTGCATCGCCGGCGGCTCACTTGATGTCTATGAAGAGTTAAAAAATCAGATTCAGCAACGCGGCATCGATGTCAACGTCGAACTGCTCTTCGAAGGCGGAGAAACTGAAGCAGGAGCCAGTACCAGCGGCTGTCATGGTTTCTGCCAGATGGGGCCGCTGGTGCGCGTCGAGCCCCAGGGTACGTTCTACAACAAGGTAAAAGTCGATGACGTTCCCAACATCATCTCAGCCACCCTGGAAGAGCAGGGGGTGGTAGAGGAACTGCTGTTTGAGAACCAGGACGGTACCAGGGCAACCACCGAAAAGGAAGTGCCCTTTTATGCCGGCCAGAAGCGCATCGTCCTTGGCGGCTGCGGCACGATCAACCCTGAGGACATACGAAACTACTTTGCTGTCGACGGCTATCAGGCACTGGCCAAGTGCCTTCGAGAAATGAGCCCGGAAGATGTGGTTGAAGAAGTCAAGAAATCTGGGCTCAGGGGACGCGGCGGAGGAGGTTTTCCGGCTGGCCGTAAGTGGGAATCGGCAGCCAAGGCGATTGGACGGCCCAAATACATTATCTGCAACGCCGATGAAGGCGATCCCGGTGCCTTTATGGATCGCTCGCTGATCGAGGGCAATCCTCAGTCCGTCATTGAAGGCATGATCATTTCCGCCTACGGGGTTGGAGCAAAATACGGCGTCGTTTACGTCAGAGCGGAGTATCCGCTGGCGGTTACCCGTTTGTTCAAGGCCATCGATCAGGCCAGAGATTACGGGCTTCTGGGCAACAATATCATGGGCACCGGTTTCGATTTCGACATCGAGGTCTTCCAGGGCGCCGGCGCCTTTGTCTGCGGCGAGTCCAGTGCTCTGCGCGCCTCAATCGAAGGGCTTCCCGGCGAACCCACCGCCAAATACGACCATGCCACGGACAAAGGGCTGTGGGAGAAGCCAACCGTACTCAACAACGTTGAGACTTTTGCCAACGTGCCGATTATCATCAATAAAGGCGCCGACTGGTACGCCTCGATGGGCACCGACAACAGCAAGGGGACCAAGGTCTTCTCTCTGGTCGGCAATATAGTCAATACCGGCCTGATCGAAGTGGAAATGGGCACCACCCTGCGCCAGATCATCTTCGATATCGGCGGTGGCATCCCCGATGGCAAAAAGTTCAAGGCGGTGCAGACCGGCGGCCCCTCCGGTGGTTGTCTGCCGGCCGACAAGCTCGATATGCCGGTGGACTTCGACCAGCTTAAAGAGGCCGGTTCGATGATGGGCTCCGGCGGCATGATCGTCATGGACGAAGGGGCCTGCGTGGTCAACGTCGCCAAATATTTCATCGAGTTCTGCAACGATGAATCGTGCGGCAAATGCATTTCCTGCCGGGACGGTTCTGCAGCCCTGCTTAATATTCTCGATCGAATCTGCGAGGGAGAGGGGAGAGAGGAAGACCTGGAAACCATGACAGATCTCTGCCACTGCATTGATGACGCCTCCATGTGCGGTCTCGGAACCTCCCTGCCCAACCCTGTTCTGAGCACCCTGCAATATTTCAGGGATGAGTATCTGGCCCATATCAAGGACAAAAACTGCCCGGCCAAGGTCTGCAAGCCGCTATTCACCTACGAGGTGGTAACCGACAATTGCAAAATGTGCGGTTTGTGCTTCAGAAACTGCCCGTCCGATGCAGTCATCTGGAAGAAGAAAGAGGTTGCCGAGATCATCCAGGATAAATGTGTAAAATGCGGTATTTGCAAAGAAGTCTGTAAGTTCGGTGCCATAGAATAATCGAGGAAAACAATAAATGGTTACATTCACGCTCAACGGCAAAGAATTAGAGGTTAAAGAAGGCACAACCGTACTCGAGGTCGCCCGGGAACAGGGAATCAACATCCCAACTCTTTGCTATCACGAGGAAATGTCGGCGTACGGTGCCTGCCGTCTTTGCCTGGTTGAAGTCGTTAAACGGGGCTGGCCGTCGATCCAACCAGCCTGCCTGTACCCGGCCCAGAACGGCATCGAGGTAAATACCGATACCGAGCGGGTGAGAAAATCACGCAAGATCCTGCTGGAACTCTATCTGGCCAGATCGCCCGGTTCCCAGGCAATTATAGACATCGCCAAAGAATATGGGGTGCGCGACACACGGTTCAAGCTCAAGGAGAACCAGATGAGCGAATGCATTCTCTGCGGTCTCTGCGTGCGTGCCTGCGCCGAAATCTCCAAACGGCATGCCATCAGCTTTGCCCACAGGGGCAGTAAACGAATGATTCAGACGCCTTTTGCTGAACTGGCAGACACCTGCGTGGGCTGTCAGGCGTGCGCTTTTGTCTGTCCCACCGGGGTAATCAAGATAGACGAAGCGGATTAAGGCCGCTGACTGTCGTCACCCCCCTGATTCTGCACCTGCACTTGCAGGCTCCGCAGGTCAGGGGGTTTTTCTTTACACTCGAGCCATTTGCAAAACGATCTTTTCGCCCAAACTCTGCGTTATGCTCAAAATTTTATCCTTGGAATATCAATCATATGCCTGTGGTAAAATTTCTCGCATGCCTTGATTTTGAACGACAATCTTAGTTTTGTAAAAGGCTCACTCTTCTCACAATTCCTGGAGAACGGACCCTGCTGGACTGTTGCACTTGCTGATGAATAGGGATTCGTCATGGTGCTCAGGAAGGTCTGATTGACTAAAGATGATATTCGACCTATGGTTTTGTATAAATCAATCTTATTGACATCGATGTAAATACCACACCTGCTGCAAAACAGGTTTGGAAAACCTCGGGTCTCATCGAAACAGCCGGATTGCCCTTGAAGATGGCTATCTGGTGTTTTTTCACCACCATCTCCGCTGACGAGCACTTCCGCTATGGATCAGAAACAGCAAGACAACCGCCAAGAAAGCCAAGACGATCTTCTGGGAAGCCCTTCATCGGTTTTACCCAAAACAAACACAAGAATAAGTATCGAGTTTGAGAAGGGAGAGCTCGGAGGGGTCTGCACCATGAAGGTGATGCTCGATGATCTGCTGATCTGTAAGTTCGATCATCATAATCCAGACGGCTTGGCCGCCTGCGTGCGACGAGCGGCAGATGCGGTTGAACTCAGCGAATGGGCCGAAAAAGTGTTGCGTGACGATGCCAAGGGGGGATGATGCCCCGAGCCCACCCAATTAATTGGAAACAGGGAGTGCCCCATGCTCATACATCAGCGTGAAATCGCCTACACCAGCGACTACCAGACATTTTTCGAAGCACTCATCAAAGCCAAGCAGCATCTGGAAAAACGATTCCCCGACGTAGCGGTGGAACTCATGTACAACCTGGCAGGGGAGCGCGGGTTCGCGACAATCCAGACTCGCTACCCCTCTCTGGCAGACTATGAGAGAATTGACTCAGAAATGGACCAGGATGAGGAATACATGAAAATTCTCGAAGATCTCATCGGCTCAACTGGACACCTGCCAGTCGACCAGTTCTATCGGGTGATTAAATAGAGCAGGCTCCACCGCCCACCCACCATACCCAGCAGCATAATTTCAAGACACGCCCTCGGGCGAGGCCCAAGTTAGAACCCGGCGGAGCATCCCTGCCGTTAGCAGTTGCAGACTGCGCCATGACGTGATAATGATTAACACTACTCCCAATGCAGAGTCATGGAATCGATGCTTAAGCCACAAGAAAAAAAGATCATCACGCGGTTGCTGGATCTCGTTTCAGAGCCTGAAGACCTCCCTACGCTTAAATCTTTTGAAGGGTTCATGTTTGGACTCGCCATGACACCTGACGTCATTTTGCCGAGTGAGTGGCTGCCTTTTATTCTCGGCGAGGAGGGGCCCGAATTTGAATCGGAGAAGCAGGCGCAGGAAATGCTAAGCTGCGTTATGCGGATTTACAACAGGTTGGTGAGCGATTTCCAAAACGGACGTCTCACTCTCCCTTTGCAACTGGATGAAATGATCAGCGTGGACCTTTCAGGAGTTCATGACTGGGTAGATGGACTGACCGAAGCCCTGTGGCTGAGAGACGAAATCTGGGACTTCGACGGCTATGATCATCTGACCGACGAGGAAAAGGATTTACTCTACACCTGCCTGACCTCCATTGAAGCTTTTGGGTCGGAAGACCTGAAAGAGACGCTTGTCGAAGCAGGTCTCGAGGAATTGTTTCAAGAACTCACCGACGATCGTCTCCATAACAAGTTGTCGCAAAGCGATAAAATCGACATTCTGCTCATAAGCTTCCTTCCCAAAGCTGTATCGGCATTGATCGAACACGCCTACACGCTGGATCAACAGATCAGAAAAGCGATGTCCTCATCCCAGGGCCCCCGCCTGGTCCGAGGGAAAAAAACCGGCAGGAACCAGCCGTGCCCTTGCGGCAGCGGTAAGAAATATAAAAAATGCTGCGAGAGAAAAGATGATCCAGCCGTCAAATCCAACCTCATCGAGGTCGATTTTTCCAGAAACAGGAAAAAACAAAGACAGTCAGGGGAACTCTTTCAGCTTAAGATTACCCTGAAGGGTGCTCGTCCACCGATCTGGCGGAGAATACAAATACCAGGACGGATGACGCTCGCAACGCTGCACCATGTCATCCAGGAATGTTTCGGCTGGGAGGACTATCATCTTCATGAATTTGTAATCGACAAAGCCCGCTATGTTCCCGCCGATGAACCTGACGACTTTCATACATCATTCAATAAGCCGGAAAACGAAGAAGCTTTTACCCTTCAGGAGGTCATTTACCATGAAGGACAAAAATTCGAATATGTCTATGATTTTGGAGATAATTGGCAACATATGATCAGCGTCGAAAAAATCCTGCCGCCGGACAAGTCCCGGCACCATCCCGTCTTATTGACCGGCAAGCGTGCCTGCCCTCCCGAAGACTGTGGCGGCATCCCGGAATTTCTCGATATGCTGGAAACCCTGCAGGAACCTGATTCTCCGGAAAAAGAAGAGTTGCGAGAATGGCTCGGGGAAGAATTCGATCCCGCGCGTTTCGGAAAAAAAGAAATCGAGGAGATAAACCTCCTGCTTCGTCAGTTCACCTGACGCCCCAACCCCACCCAGTGAGTAGATAGAGCCAGCTTCGCCGGGTTGACAAGCCTTCTATACATTACGGCATAAGTTCAAGGCACTTAGTCAGGCAAGGCGCGAGCGAGGAGCCGGCGGAGTAGCCTGGTAGCGCTGTGAGCAGGCACCACAGCGAGCAGCGCTGCATGATGTGATGGAGTGGAGTTATATCGATATGTATAACACTCTTTTCATTTACCACTGCATTGGACATGACGATTCTCCTTCTGGTAGCCAGCTGGTAGGCCAGAAGTAGCAATTTGCGGTTATGTCTTGGCTGGAGGCGTTACAGGGAATTCTTAGGCAAGCTACTGGAACAACTGGCGGAAGTGCATGGGAATCGAACCCACCCAGCAGGCTGTTAACCCGCTACACCGGATTTGAAGTCCGGGAGGGCCACCAGTGCCCTATCCACTTCCGTCCGATCGAAAACGGCGTCGAGGGGGGTAAAATTAATTAATATTGACCCCGAAAGCAACTTATTATTATAATAGTCTATTTTTAGACAAGCGTTATATTTCAATCCCAAGCAAGCACTAATAGGATGTTATGCAGTGTGAAAGACTGTTGAGACTGACCAAGCAGTGGTATCTGCATGTCAAGGATGAGACCATGGCTCCAGCCCGCATGGTACAGTTTATCAAGCAGCACGTGGCCAGTTGTCCTGAGTGTGAGGAAGATCCTGATATCCAGAATGAAATCGAGAAAATCACCGAAATCATCCTTCCCGAGTCGAAAATTCCCAAAGCGGTCCGTTTGAAGCAGGAGGCTGAAGAGGCTGAACGGGAGCAGGCTGAAGAGGATGAAGAGGATGACAGCACCGATGACAGCACCGATGACAGCCAGGAAAACGGTGAAGTAGAGTTCACCGAAGATGATGATGAAGAACCCCTGACTTCAGAAGGTTCCAATCCTTGATTCACCGCCCGCAGCCATTCGGCAGATTGTTGCACGCGATCCCGAGCCATCGTCCCAGCCAGTTAATCTATCTGAAGGATCGTATAGACTCTGATAATTCCCCTGCACTTACCTGATCCCTGTGCACACAACTCGCTTTAATCCCTTTGCAGACCGGCTCAGCAGAGATATCCGCAACGACCTTTCGGAGACCGTCATCGATGTGCTCAACCTGCGTTCAACTGCAACAGCGGAAGAGGTAGCGGATGATTATCGGCGCAGGAATCTCGCGCCCCCCTATATCGAGTATATCGACGAGCGGGTGAAGCGTTACCGCCTTGCGCTTAAAGCGCTGCGAGAAGACAGCAGCCTGTTCGAACAAGCCGCCGTTCTGTGGGATTTGGGGTTATTTTTCGAAGTCCATGAAATCCTCGAACCGGCCTGGATGGATGCGGCCGGCAACGAAAAGAGACTTCTCCAGGCCCTGATTCGGGCAGCCGGGGTGTATATCAACCTGGAACTCGACTATGAGCAGAGAGCTCGGAAGATTGGCGCCAAAGCGCTGCCGGTGCTCAAAGAATTGCAGCAGGAACTCACCGCGCATATCGACAGTGAAGCACTCATCGCCGCCCTGGAAACCCTCTCTCCTGAGCCTCCCCGGCTGAGCCTTCAGCGCTGAACAGAGGGCGGGGAGAATCCATCAAGCTGGCAGACCCCGCCCCCAAAAAACGATTTATCGGTGAAGTTCAGCAACCGCCTTCCTGATGGAAACCGGATCACATCCCTGATGATCAACCTGCTCGCCAAGACCACCCCGGCCCTCTCTAAAGGTACCAAGATGAGCATACCTGGGGGTAAAGTTGTTCTCCAGCAGCCAGGTGCCGTACCGGCTGCCCAATCCACTCTTGGTGGACTGACTCTCGACAACCAGTACGAAAGGACTGGCCCCGGCCACCGCGAGCATTTCCTGGTCGACCACGTTGAGCGTCGGCTTGTTGATCAGACCGACGTCGAGCCCCTCTTTTTTCATTGATTCAACCGCATCAAGACAACGATAGAGCATTTCTCCGTAAGAGACGATATAGCCGGCCGATCCCTGGCGAATCAGTTCATCCCTACCGGACTCGAAACGGTATCCATCACCATATACTTGTGTGCCATCCTCATCTTCGATGAAGGGTGTTGCCGAGCGGGTAGAGAAAATAAAACGAAGCCCGGGATCATGAAATATCACCGGCAGCATGGCCCGGAGTTGAAGGGCGTCGGCGGGAAAGTAGAGTCTGGTCGAATCGCCTTCTTCAAGTCCATTGTCGGCGAAAAAGTTGTTGATCCCGAAATGGCAGGTATTGTCCGCCATGTCGTCGACGCCGGCATGGGAAAAATGGGCCAGCACATTGGCCCGATTGAGACGGGCCATGGTGATCTCGGATACCACCATTTCGAGAAAGGCCGAAAAGGTGCCGAATATTCCCTGTCGGCCAGGCTCTGAACCAAATCCGGCAGCTACCGAGTAGTTGTTGCGCTCCATGATGCCGCCGGACACATACACCTCAGGATGATTCTTGCGGATATGGTGCAGGCCGCATGATCCTTCGAGATCGGAGTCGACGACGATTACTTTCTTGACCGGATCGTCCAAGGTGTCGAGAATTTCGCAGATTATTTTGCCAAAATCATCACGGCATTTGCCGGTTTCGGCACTGGAGCCAAGATAGGTCGGCTTGTCCTTCGCCACAACGGTCTCTTGCAGAAGCCGAATTGCCTCTTCCCGTCCCCTGGCCTCAAGGTACTGCACGGCAAAATCGACCGGAATCACGTCATGCCCCTTGGGCAGGCCCTCGATGCCGGGCACTTCCGGCGCCATCTTCCTTTTGTTGATCAACGCCACAGGCCCTGCGCTGGAGAAGGCCGAAGAAATCCTGCGGAACAATTCCTCAAAGTCCTCGCCGTCACCGACATTGACCTCGACACCATGCCCCGAAAGCGTTTTTGCCGTATCGAATCCTTTCAGGTAGTGGCTTGGATGGCCGGCGATGGTCACATCGTTGTCGTCTATGAGGAGCTTCACGTTAAGCCCCCGGGCCACCGCATAGCGGGCGGCCTCGGCGTCGTCACCCTCCTGCTGGGAGCCGTCGCTGCCGAACATGACCACCGTTTTGGTGCGGTCCGCCTCGGCCACGCCGTTCACATAACTCCACAAGTGGCCTAACCTGCCGGAACTGAAAAAGACGCCCGCCGCTTCATCCCGCTCGGGATGGCCGTAAAGGCCATGGCCGAATTCACGGTAGTGGAGCAGGTCGGCAAAACTTTTCTGACCGTTCAGCGCAGCCATCATATACTGGATGGCGACCCGATGTCCGGCCTCATCGAAATAAACCGGGTGCAGTTGGGAGCCGCCCTTCATGAAACCGTCCACGATCAAAACCTCAGGCACGATATCATAGGCTCCGCCGGTATGGCCGCCAAGCCCTTTGACATTAGCCAGGGCGGTAAAAAAGACCAGGCTGTCGCGGACCAGTTGGATATTATATTTCAAGGTGTTGCGCTGAGCATCGGTCAAGCTGCTTTGGGCTGTTGAAAACTCGAGCGGTTGATAGCCGCTGAAGTCAATGGGAAATGTCATAACTCCTCCGCAAAATGTCTGCTTTTTTACAAGAAGGGCGGTTTCAGTGGTAGATTAAAGCCGGGTAGCGCCCCATCTCTTCGTGTTGCTCAAAAAAGAAGTGTCCTACCATATTCGAGATTGGAGTCGAAAACCACAAACTTTTATCAGTGGGGGCACGATGGGTATTGTGCCCCTTTTGCTGTTCCGCACTATTGAGGCAGCACTGTCCTACGCCACGCCCCAGAAATTATAAAACCGTATCAGTTCCGCGCGAAGCCTGACAGGGTCTGCCGGAGAAAAACGAAGCGGAGTATCGGGAAATGCCTGCACAAGTCGAAATAGGTCCAAGCGTGAGACAACGCCCATCATGGGATACCCACCTGTTGACTGGCGTTCTTTCAAGAGAACAACAGGGGTGCCGTCGTTGGTAATCTGTACCACTCCAAGGGCAACCGGTTTGCTGAGTATATCGCCTTTCTGCCAGATGATCGGGGGACCGGAGAGCCGGATACCGGTCCTATCCATTTTGTTGCTTGTGGCGTATTCACTGGTAAAAAATGTTTTCTGGGATTGTTCAGAGAAGTTGTCATGATCATAGCCCGGCATGAGGCGCAGCGTTAATGGTTTGTCGAATTGCGGAATCTGATCTGGCGGCGTCGCCAGGGTCGGGCACAGCGGCCGGTCAAGAATCGTTGACAACTCATCTCCTGCGGCCAGTTTTCGTCCACGATAGCCGCCAAGGCTTTCTCTCTCAACAGTGGATGCGCTTTTAAAACAGAGGGGAATATCAAAACCGCCCTTCACTGCAAGGTAGCTGAATAATCCCATTCCTGTGGTATTTTTCAATTCGAGAACTTTGCCGGGCATGAGGACAAAACTTTGCCAGGGCCGCACGGGGGCGTTATTCACCATGGCCGACATGTCGGCACCGGTAAGGGCCATTGTTACCGGGCTATCGGTGGTAATACTGAAAAAACCGGTGATGATCTCTATCACAGGGGTGGTGACCGCATTGCCGACAAGATAATTGGCCCGGAAAAAAGAATATTCATCGGCGACACCGCTCTGGGCAAGCCCCAGATGCTGCGTTCGCCGGCGGCCCAGGTCCTGAATGGAGGCAAAAAAATCTGCTCTGGTAACCGTTAATTTCGCCATTTTGCCTTCAGCGTGTAAAATTCATCCTTATCGATGGGCTGAAAACGCACCTGATCCCCAGCCCTCAACAGAGTGGGATTGTCCTGATCATCGGGGGTGAAGAGTGGAACCGGGCAGCGACCGATTATGTGCCAGCCGCCCGGCATTGCCAGCGGGTAGACGGCGGTCATGAAGTCGGCGATAGCAACACTGCCGACAGGAATTTTCGTTCGTGGGGATGAACGTCTCGGCTGCCTCAGGGATTCGGGCACATCCCCCATATAGGCAAACCCGGCACAAAACCCCATGGCATAAACCTTATAGGTTTGTTCCGAGTGCAGCCTCACTGCTTGCTCAATTGATATGCCGCCCTGTTCAGCAATTTCAGGCAAGTCTTCGGCAAATTCCTCATCATAACAGGCAGGGACCTTGATTAGCCGGGGTTCGACCAGCACCTCATCCTGGCGTTCGAGTTTCTCAAGGCAAGCGGATATAATCGCCTCCGGATCCGCCCCCTCGCTGAAGGATCGGGCCGACAATGTTACCAGAAGGTCGGCAAATACAGGAACGACTTCGACCCAATCCCGGTCGAAGGCATCGCGAATTAATTGGGCGGCAATACCCAACTTAGTGGGCTCGGGCAAGCAGGTCTTATCGCCTGGAAAACGAATCAGATAGCTGAACTCGGAAAGAACCTCAATTTTCATAGGAATCTACCAGTTTCCTGAGCTCGGCTATAACGGCGATGCTCGATTCCGAGTCTCCGTGGACGCACAAGGCATCTACCGGAAATTCGAGTTTCGTCCCGTCAGTAGCTTCTATAAAATTATCTCTACAGAGAATCTCCGTCTGTTTCAGTATGTGCTCGCTGTCATGCACGGCTTTAGGAAGATTGCGCTTGCGAAGACTGCCATCCGGTTCGTAGGCTCGGTCGGCAAACGCCTCCCAGAGCAGGGTTACGCCATGGTCCTCGGCAAGCCGCTCATGGTGCTGCCAGCGAGGTGTTGCCTGAATCATGACGGGGATCTTGGAGTCGTAGCTGGCTATCGCCTGAAACACGGCGAGGAGAATGGCATCGTGGGCCATCATGGTATTGTACAGCGTACCGTGCGGTTTGACATATCCCAAGGGGGTCCCGGCAGCCTGGCAGAATGCTGCCAAGGCGCCGGTCTGATAGAGAACCATGGTGCGAATCTCAGCCGCGCTATAATCGATACTACGACGCCCGAAACCCTGTAAATCAGGATATCCTGGGTGAGCGCCGACAATCACATTGTGCCTGACTGCCATAGCCACCGTTTTTTCCATGACCATGGGGTCGCCGCCGTGGGCCCCACAGGCGATATTAGCCATGTGCACATGCTTCATTACCTCTTCATCGCAGCCAATTTTATAGGCTCCATAGCTTTCGCCCATATCGCAATTAAGTTTCATAACCGCTCACCCTATCAGATAGTTAGGTCAAGGTCCCGTTTCCCCACCGTACAGTCCGCCGAAGATGGTCTGTACTTTCCTCAGGCATCATCTTTAAATAATGATTATTACAGAAAGAGAACTTACCCTCAAACTATATTTCATTTCATGTATGGTTTGAACCATTTTGGAATTGTGCTAGGATAACATGCCCGCTCTGCATGAGCGGCAGCTTCATTACCTCCACCCAACCTTCAACCACTATGAGGAGTACACTATGAAAAAAGCATCCAGATTGTTCACCGGTCTCCTGGTTCCTTTCTTTATTCTTGCTCTGGCGGCCTGGACCTACGCTGAGTCCTGGGATATGCCCACGCCGTATCCTGACAAGACCTTTCATACGGTTAACATCATCCAGTTCGCCGAAGATGTAAAGCAGGCCACCGGAGGCAAGCTTGAAATCAAGGTACACTCAGCCGGATCACTGTTCAAACATCCGGAAATTAAAAATGCGGTACGCGGCGGTCAGGTACCGATCGGTGAATTCTTCCTGTCACTGCTTTCCAATGAGAATGCGGTTTTCGGTGCAGATTCGCAGCCTTTTCTGGCAACCAACTACAACGAGGCCAAAAAATTATGGGACGCCCAGAAACCGATTATTACACCTTTGCTTGAACGCCAGAAGCTGATGCCGCTGTTCTCGGTTCCGTGGCCGCCGCAGGGCCTCTACACCAAGAAAGAGATAAAGTCCGTTGATGACCTGAAAGGTATCAAATTCAGAGCATACAACGCTACTCTGGAGAAATTCGCCAATACGGTCGGGGCCGCTCCAACCCAGGTAGAGGTTCCTGATATTCCGCAGGCCTTCGCCACCGGTCGGGTCGACGCAATGATCACCTCACCGTCCACCGGCGCCAACTCCAAAGCCTGGGATTTCGTCGAATACTTCACCGATATCCAGGCCTGGGTGCCGAAAAACATCGTTGTCGTCAACAAGGCGGCATTCGACAAGCTCGATGCAGACGTGCAGGCAGCCGTACTTGAAGCAGCAGAGAAAGCCGAGGTACGCGGCTGGGAAATGAGTGAACAGGAAACCGCCGCCAAGATTGCCATCATGAAAGAAAACGGTATGAATATCGTCTCGCCCGGTCCTGTCTTGATGGGCGGTCTCATGGACGCCGGAAAAACCATGCTTGCCGACTGGCAGAAAGCCGCCGGCGAGGATGGTGAAGCACTGCTGAATGCGTTTAAATAACCGTGTGCTTGCAGGAGCGGGAACCCGTTGTTCCTGCTCCTGCATCCACATCAGGCCCCTGATACATTCCGAGTACGCCCGCAATTCATGAGGAAATTTCTCGACTCGCTTTATCTGGCCAGCGGTTGGACTGCCGCCTTCTTTATTGGTGCCATCTGCACCCTGGTCGTGGCCCAGGTCTGCTTGAACCTTATTGATCGGGTTTCGGGTTTAATTACCGGCACGGCCATTGGGCTTACCATCCCGTCGTATGCTGATTTTACCGGTTTCTTTCTGGCAGCGGCTTCTTTTCTGGCCCTCGCCCATACCCTGCGCCAGGGCGCCCACATCAGGGTAACCTTGCTCATCTCACATCTTCCCGAACCCATTGCCCGGGTGCTCGAATTCTGGTGTATCCTCGTCGCCGCGGCAATTTCCATCTTTTTCTCATGGTATACTGCCATCCTGGTCAGGGAGTCGTATGAATTTCACGATCTCTCTCCCGGCATGATTGCCATTCCGCTGTGGATTCCCCAGACGGCAATGCTGATCGGCTTGATCATCCTGTCGATTGCCCTGATCGATGAGTTTATCGGCCTTCTTCACGGTCGCCGGCCAAGTTACCACAGCAATGAATTGGAGGGTTCCGGTGAGTGAACTGACCATGACCTTCCTGCTGCTCGTCTTCCTGCTGAGCCTTCTGGCCAGTGGCATCTGGGTGGCGTTTTCACTGCTGGCCGTCGGTATGGCAGGTATCCTGTTCTTTTCCGGGGCCCCGCTGGGCAACGTGATGGCCACCACCATCTGGGGGTCGAGCAACAGCTGGGCCCTGGCGGCGCTGCCGCTCTTCATCTGGATGGGTGAAATACTTTTCCGCTCGAAGCTGGCCGAGGACATGTTTACCGGTCTTTCTCCGTGGCTCACCAGACTGCCGGGGCGGCTGCTGCACGTCAACATCTTCGGCTGCGCCATTTTTGCAGCGGTCTCCGGATCCTCCGCCGCCACCGCCGCGACCATTGGCAAGATGACAATTCCCGAGCTTTCCCGCCGCAAGTATCCGGAAAAGATGAACATCGGCACCCTGGCCGGTTCCGCGACCCTCGGGCTGCTGATTCCGCCGTCCATCATCCTCATTGTCTATGGAGTCGCCACCGAACAGTCCATTGCCCGCCTGTTCGTCGCCGGCATTCTTCCGGGGCTGTTGCTGGTCGCCCTGTTTGTCGGCTATGTCGCGGTCTGGTCGCTTCTCAACCGGGAGACAATTCCGCAAGCGGCGGAAACGCTGCCCCTGGGCGAGAAGCTGCGCCGCTCACGCCGGCTGATTCCGATTATTCTTCTGATATTGGGGGTGATAGGATCAATCTACGCGGGCATCGCCTCGCCCACCGATGCCGCCGCCGTCGGCGTGCTGCTCTCGCTGCTTCTCTCCAAGATGAGCGGCACGCTCAATAAACAGACCTTTCTCGAGGGACTGATGGGGGCCACCAAAACCTCCTGCATGATCGCCTTCATCCTCGCGGGGGCAGCCTTTCTCACAGTGGCCATGGGCTTCACCGGCATTCCGCGATTGCTGGCTGTCTGGATCGGCACATTGGGCCTCTCGCCTTACGCGCTGCTCGTCGCCCTGACCATATTTTTCATCGTCCTCGGCTGTTTTCTCGACGGCATATCGGTGGTAGTCCTGACCACTTCGGTGATCATGCCCATGGTCGAGCAGGCGGGTATCGATCCACTCTGGTTCGGCATCTTTATCGTGCTGGTGGTGGAGATGGCTCAAATTACCCCGCCGGTCGGCTTCAATCTCTTTGTCATCCAGGGCCAGACCGGGATGAATATTCTCAGAGTGGCAGCCGCGGCAGTGCCCTTTTTTCTGCTGATCATGGTGGCACTGGTACTGATCACCCTCTTCCCGCAGATCGTTACCGTGCTGCCCAATATGATGAGCGGTTGATTGCTCGCGTCTTTCCCCGTCAATCTTGCGTAACCGATCCTTATCCTTATTCTATTATTAAACTAATCCGGATCAACCACTGTGTTTTCAGCAACTGGCGCTGGAAGACGATGTCTGGTCAGGACGTGCCTGTCAGCGCCGACAACAAGTTGATTCGGGTAAATCCTTTGCAACAGAGCAGGCTGCTGCCGCAATGTTCAGCGT
>JARRLH010000072.1:0-4598 GCA_037387205.1 Desulfofustis sp. | reverse complement strand
GCCGAGCACTATCCGGCCCTCAACAAGCGCAAGTACACCTCCTCTCTGGTCAAGTGGTTTCTCAAACGCATCCTGCACGAGCAGGTCTTTATCGATTTTGCCGAGGAGTATCCCCACCTGCAGGGCATTGAGTTCGTCGAGCAGGCGCTGGAATATTTCAGCTTCAGCTATACGGTGAGCGACCGCGATCGCGAGAACATTCCGACCGCCGGCAAAGTGGTGATTATCGCCAACCACCCGATCGGCTCACTGGATGGCCTGGCACTGCTCAAACTGATCCACGAGGTGCGATCTGATGTGAAGGTGGTGGCCAACGACCTGCTCATGTCGCTGGAGCCGCTGCAACCGCTCCTGCTGCCAGTCCGGGTGCTGACCGGAGTCACTACCAAGGAACATATCAGACGAATCAACCATTCCCTGGACAGCGGCGAAGCGGTGATCATGTTTCCCTCGGGTGAAGTCTCGCGGCTCGGACTCGACGGCATCAAGGACGGCCCCTGGCACCAGGGTTTCCTGAAGATGGCCGAGCGGGCCAAGGCACCGATTCTGCCGGTACATATCGGCGGCCGCAACTCACCAGCGTTCTATCTCACTTCCGTCGTTGCCAAACCACTGTCGACCCTGATGCTGGTCAGCCAGATGTTCAACCAGCAAAGAAAACAGATCTCGATCAAGATCGGCTCGATCATTCCCTATGACTCCTATCACCGAGTGCAGATCAGGAACAAGGAGAAAATCGAACTTTTCAAGCAGCACCTCTATCGTATCGGAGCGGACAAATCGGAGCTGCTTACCACCGAAAAAGCCATCGCCAGACCGGAAAGAAAAACGGACCTGAAGAAAGCCGTTCACCAAGGCACCATGCTGGGCCGTACCCCTGACGGCAAGGCGATTTTCCTTTTTGAATCGGCCCAGTCTTCGCCGGTGCTGCGGGAAATAGCCAGGCTCCGCGAACTGAGTTTCCGCGCTGTTGGCGAGGGAACCGGCAAACGACGCGACCTGGATCATTTCGATCATTACTACCAGCATCTGATTCTCTGGGACGAGGATGATCTCGAGATCGCCGGTGCCTATCGCTTCGTCGATGCCGGAAAAACGGTGGCGGAAAAAGGGGTGGAAGGGCTCTACACCGGCTCCCTGTTTAAACTTGAAGCCCAGCGGAGCTCATTTCTTGAAAACGGTCTGGAACTCGGGCGCAGTTTTGTCCAGCCCCGCTACTGGGGTAAACGCAGCCTGGACTATCTCTGGTACGGCATCGGCGCCCACCTGGCCAGAAACCCGCATTTCCGCTTCCTCTTCGGACCGGTGTCCATCTCCAACGCCCAGCCGGGAATGGCCAAGGAACTGCTTATCTATTTCTACAAACTGTACTTCTCTCCAGATTCCAGTCTCTCCTATTCCCGCAACCCGTTCAATTTTTCCACACCGCTTGCCACTCTGGAAAAGGAATTTTGCGGCACCGATTACAAGGCCGACTTCAAAAAACTCAAATCGCTGCTGGCCAATCTCGGCACCACGGTCCCCCCGCTCTACAAGCAGTATACCGAACTCTGCGAGCCAGGCGGGGTGGTGTTTCTCGATTTCAATATCGATCCCGCCTTCAACGACTGTGTCGACGGACTGGTGATCGTCGATACCAAAAAGTTGAAGGAAGTGAAACGAAAACGTTACATGGATGAGACAATTTTGGTATAAGTAAATAATTAAATCTAATTCTTCGCCGGGAGGTGATCTCTATCGCATAGCGTGTGCGCCAGCAATCAAGAACGTACTTTCACTCACTAGTCATTCTCACTTCACCACCACCATGTCCGAAGACAAAAAGATTTTCATTCTCGATACCAACGTAATACTCCACGACTCCACCTGTATTCACAATTTCGACGAACACGACATTATTATCCCGATAACCGTGCTCGAGGAGTTGGATCAGTTTAAAAAAGGAACCCAGACGGTCAATTTTCATGCCCGCGAGTTCGTTCGTGAACTCGACAAGTTAAGTGCCAACAAACTGTTCAACGGCGGGCTGCCTCTGGGCGAGGGGAAAGGCAGGATCTCGGTCCGGCTGGAAAAAGACCAGCACCCCGATCTATCCGGTATCTTTCCCGACGTGGACAACCCCGATCACCGGATCCTCAATATCGCCTACCACGTCTCCAAGGACCAGAAAGATCATGCGGTCATCCTGGTCAGTAAGGACGTGAACCTGCGCATGAAAGCCCGCTCCATTGAGCTGCTGGCCGAGGATTACACCACCGACCATGTGCGCAACCCGGATCAGCTTTATTCCGGCTGCCGTTATGAAGAGAACGTCGAGTCCAGCCTCATCGAGAAACTCTTCGAGCACGACGGCCAGGTATCCGCTGCCGACTACGTCCCGCAGAATCCCCTGCAGCCAAATGAATACATGGTCCTTCGCAACGGCAAGAAATCGGCCCTGGCGGCGTTCACTCCGGGTGACATGGAAAACGAGTTCTTCATCCGCCGGGTGAACAAGGACAGCGTGTACGGTATTACCCCGCGCAACGCCGAGCAGTCTTTTGCCGTGCACGCCCTGCTCAACTCCGACATCAAACTGGTCACCATTTCCGGCAAGGCCGGCACCGGCAAGACCCTGCTGGCCCTGGCCGCTGCCCTGGAAACCCGCTCCAAATATCGGCAGATCCTGCTGACCAGGCCGGTGATGCCGCTCTCCAACAAGGATATCGGCTATCTGCCTGGTGATATCGCCTCCAAAATCGGCCCTTACATGCAGCCGCTCTACGACAACCTCGGCGTTATCCGCGGCCAGTTCCCGGAGAAAAGCGAGATGTTCCAGCGCCTTCAGAAAATGCTCGACGAGGAGAAGCTGACCATTGAGCCGCTGGCCTATATCCGCGGCCGCAGCCTGGTGAAAATGTATATGATCGTCGACGAGGCCCAGAACCTGACCCCGCACGAGGTAAAGACGATCATCACCCGTGCTGGAGAAGGCACCAAGGTGGTCTTCACCGGGGACATCAACCAGATCGACCACCCATACCTGGGCAGTCGCTCCAACGGGCTCAGCAACCTGATCGACAAGATGCAGGGCCAGCACATTTACGCCCACGTCGACCTGAAAAAAGGCGAGCGCTCGGAACTGGCCGAGTTAGCGAGTAATATACTGTAATACAGAGTTCTCTTAACAATCCAGGTCCCACAATACAAAAAGCCGGTCAGCGGACGCTGACCGGCTTTCATTTTGACTTTAATCCAGGGCTCCAGCCCGACAGATAAGTGCTAAGAACCATCCTCCGGCGGTGGGATGAGATTGGTCATGTCGAGATCATCATCGATGGAGCTGAGACCATCATCACCGCTGTCGCTTTCTGATACCGTTGCCGGGGGGGCGTCCAGGCCCTCAACAAAGTCGGTTGCGGCGCTCTCTTCCGCGCCGCTGTCATCGGTGTTCGGTACCAGGGTATCAAGCGCTGCAATCGGTTCAAAGGATTCCCAGTTCTGCCACAGATCAGCCACCTGACCGGCCTCCACCGCCACATCACCAAGATCAGGCAGGGTACCGCCAGCGACATCCTCATCAATAATTATCGAGCTCATTCGCCCCAGATCAAGTTGGCTGGCGGCGCTGTCACTCCATACTATCGACACCGCCCCTCCGCTCCCCGTATCAATATGGTCATCGAGGAAGATCTGACTGTTCGGCCCGATCACTTTTGTCACTCCATCAGCAGACTCAACCCTGACGTTACCTTGGACCACCACAGCCAGTCCCACCTGGAGCAGTTCTATTTGTATGGTCATGATCGTATCTCCAGTGTTCGAGTACTCCCCCTATCTGCTGTATGGCTATAAGATAGTGAATATTTGACTGAATTTCACAATTTTTTATCGAGGGCTTCTATCGACCACGAGCCAGGTATCTTTTCAGAGTCTTGTCACGGATTGACGAGCAAGCCCCCCGTATCGGCTGACCAGGAGGCTTCGCCGCAGAATTTAGTTTTTCTTGCCGCCGTTACCGTTATTACCGTTGTTACCGTTGTTGCCTTTCCCACCTTTACCGCTGTTGCCGTTGCTGCTGCTCTTGCTGCTTTTGCCGTTGTTGCCGTTGTTGCCACTCTTGCCGTTGTTGCTCTTGTCCTTGCCCGATTGATTGTTCCCGGTCGATACGCTTGCCGACGAGTTTTTTGATTTGCTCGAGTTGCCCGCTCCGACCGATGCGTCGCTATTCCCGTTGTTACCTTTTCCTTTTCCTCCAATGGTATCTGAGACAACGCTATCGGCTGCAACGCTGGTTCCAGTCAGGCCAATCCATTTCTTTGAAGTTCCTTTCTGTTTGGTTGATTTCTCATTTCTGATTCGAACATTATTTTCATGTCGATTTCTTTTTGTAACTTCTGCGATCTCGGCATTAAGAGGAATAGCCTCAGGATCAGGAGGAAGTAGATCATCTTCGGGAAGTGCAGCATGTAATTTCTTAAAATGCCCATGGCCAATGAATTTAGGATGAACATCATAATATCGTGCTATCTGTCCCCAGCCCATTTGCTTTTTACGCAACATCTCGATTTCGGCTACTCTTTGTCCGGTTAGTTCTGCCAATTGATTCTTAAATGAAT
>JARRLH010000071.1:0-13305 GCA_037387205.1 Desulfofustis sp. | reverse complement strand
CATTCTACGACGCGGCCTATCATCTGAACGGTCAGCGGGATCTTTATACAGATGAATATCTCGATGAGTATGAACGAGAGATCGAACTTGGTGAGGCATACCTGCAGGGAAGCCTGGCCGACGATCTGGATATCAAGATAGGCAGGCAGATTGTCGTCTGGGGTAAATCAGACAATCTTCGGGTCAATGACGTTCTCAATCCGCTGGATCTCCGCTGGCCCGGCATGACCGACATCCGCTACCTGAGGCTGCCGGTGACCATGACCAAGCTCGACTACTATGTCGGCGACTGGAACAGTTCGTTCATCGTGGTCAATGAACCCCGGTTTGCCAAAACACCCGTATATAATGGTGAGTTTTATCAGGGCAATCAACCGGCTCCCGAACTGAAAACGCCGGGATGGAGCCTGGAAAATCAGCAGCCCGCTCTGTCCGTCAACGGTATTTTCAGCGGCTGGGATCTCTCTTTCTACGGCGCCTGGGTATACCCGGAAAAAGGTTCTGTCGAACGGGATCTGTCCGGCATTCCATACAGAAACTACGATAAGGCTCTGCTTGCCGGCACGGCAGTAAACGTGGCGCTCGGCAACTGGCTGATGAAAGCGGAAGCCGCCTACTGGGACGATCTTACCTACACGAACATCGAGGACAAGAAACCGCGCTTGGACATCCTCGCCGGCATCGAGTATTCAGGTTTTACTGAAACGGCGATCACCCTTGAAATCGTCAATCGGCATATCTTCGACTACGATAAACTTCTGGCTGAACCGCCTGATGCAGTGCAGGAGGACACAATGCAGTACGCTTTGCGTTTTACGCGCGATTTTGCTCATGACACCCTGCACCTCAACATCGTTGTTGCGTCATACGGCTTGTGGGCAGAAGACGGCGGCTTTGAGAGAGTCCAACTCGATTATGACCTCAACGACGAGATTGTGCTTTCCGGCGGCGTCATACTGTACGAATCTGGTGACATTCCCGGCTTCGCAGGTGTGGGTGACAACGATAATGTCTTTGTCGAGGTTGAGTATAACTTTTAAGGTAATTTACTCGCCTGCAAGGCCCTGGGGAGTTCATGGCTTTTCTTTACCGCCTTCTCCTGTTCTTTGAATCACTGTGAGATTCATCCATGACTACTCATTTCGCTCCGGGTGGATAATTACCAGTTTCACCGGTACCTTTTTGACCGTAATCTGGTGGATGGTGGATTTGGGCAGAAATATGGTTTCAAATTTTGCACAAGGCTCAATCTATATGGAATGTACCCCCGCTGTGTGACTATCATCTTATAAAGAAGGGAGTGGCGCAATTCTTTTTCGTATTCCCCGACGTACGAATGCGGCATGACGGGAAGTTTAAAACTTTCCGCCCTGTCAAGAGGTTCTCGACAAGTGCGGAAAATTAATTATTGTTCAAGCGAATGCGCATGGCTCATAACCGCCAATCCCCATGCTATATCTTAAATCTCAACAGAATGGAGACAAACAATGGCGAACAGAAAAAAAGTGGTCATTCTGGTTGAAGACATGTTCAACATCTACGAATTCTGGTACCCGTACTACCGGCTCAAAGAGGCAGGAGTGGAAGTGACGGTTGTTGGTTCGGGCCGCAAGAGTCAGTTTAGTGGTAAGCCTGCCACCGAGATCGCCGTTGACGCCAACGCCGATGACATTTCTGCCGTCGACTTCGACGGTATCATCATTCCCGGTGGATACGCACCTGACATGATGCGCCGTTCACCGTCCATGGTCAAACTGGTAGCCGATTTCGATAAAGCCGGCAAACTGGTAGCCGCAATCTGTCATGCCGGCTGGATGCTCGCCTCCGCAGATGTGCTGAGAGGACGCAATGTCACCTCATTTTTCGCTATCAAAGATGACATGGTTAATGCCGGCGCCGACTGGCAGGATAGCGCCGTAGTCGTAGACAGAAACCTGGTCACCAGCAGAACGCCTGACGATCTTCCAGTGTTCATGCCGGCGATTCTCGAGGTTCTGGAGAAATAGTCAGGCCCTATAGGGCCGCTGAGACAGACACTCAACCGCCCGCTCCAGGGAATTTGAGATTGGCAGGGGCAAGTCGTGTCCACATTTGATCGGTAATCGGTACTGCCTTTTTACGACTCAGCATCATCTCACCCATGTTCCTTCCCGTCAGAATGACAGGTGGACTTTCACTGCGCGCGATCGGTCTGTTGCGCGGTCAAGGGCTTCATGGACTGCATCCATGGGGAACACATCCGTGACGATCGGTTTGATATCGATCGATCCCCGACTGAGCAATGTGACCGCCTCCGCGTACTCCTCATTAAATCTTTGACTGCCTGCCCAATGCAATTCCTTACTCACCAGAAGGTGTAACGGGATATTCAGTTCACCGGTCACGCCAACCTGAATAATCGTGCCCTGAGGCCTGACCAGGGTGAATACATTTTCGATCGCCGCCTGGGCCGCAGAGCACTCAAAGACAAGATCGAAGTATCCCTTGTTCTCCCGGTACTTTGCCAACTCAGATGGAGAAGAGGCCATATTTAGATTGATAGAGCTGTCCGCCCCCATCTGCAGGGCGACACCAAGCGTCTTTTCAAACAGGTCGATGACTACAATTTCCTTTGCGCCGTGATACCGAGCAACCGCAACGCAGAGAGCGCCAATGGGGCCGGCGCCGTTGACCAAGACCCTCTTGCCCTGCACGTCTCCAGCTTGCCGGGCGGCATGCAGGCAGACCGCCAGGGGTTCTGCACAGGCAAGCGCGGAGTAATCGGTACGGTCTCCCCCCTTGAAGCATTGCCTTGCCTTGACCGTCATCCGTTCCCTGAATCCTCCCTGTTCGTGCGGTACGAAAAATGCGGACCCGATGAAATGCATGTCGAGACAATGCTGGAGGAGACCCGCCATGCAATACTGGCAGGCGCCGCATGGTTGACTGGGACTGACTCCAACCCGGTCACCGACGCTGAGATGATTGACCTCTGAACCCAATGCTTCAACGCAGCCGGCAAATTCATGTCCCATGATGATTGGCTCCCTGACTCGGATCGATCCAAACCCTCCGTTCAGGTAATAGTGCAGGTCCGAGCCGCAGATGCCGCCTCGCATGACCCGAATCATCACCTCCTCGGGACCTGGGGGAACTAAGGCATCAGTCTCGATTCGCAAATCTTTGGGGCCATACAGACGACAAACGCGCGTTTTCACGAAACACTCCTTTATTGCAGTAATAGTCTCGGCGGCACAGCTCGGCACTGCTGTCCCCACCACGTAATCCCTCCGGGACGATTCAGACTTTTTCTTCGGCTGAGTACTTTCGGCGAGTCTTCCCCCGAATCTGTCTCACGACGGATCGGCACTGTCTATGTTCGGTATGATCCGCTTCTGGCTTTTAAGGTCAAACAGGTGGATTTCTTCGGCCGGGAAGTTCAATTTGATCATTTGATTTTTTTCAAAATGTATAATTCCGGGCAGGCGAACAGTTAGCATTTCTGCCTCACCGTCGAGTAATCCGTGAATCAGGGTATCTGCTCCCAGTGTTTCAACATGATTGACCTTGATTTCAAGAGATGAGTCTTCTTGATCAGAGAGAATGAAGTGTTCTGGCCGCAGGCCGAGCATCACTCTTTTTCCTCCATAGTCGGGACAGCCGGATCCGGGCAACTGCAGGGATTTATCGCCTGGCAGCAGGGCCAGGCCCCCATCCCCGCTCAGATCTACCTGGAAAAGGTTCATGGCCGGCGAGCCGATAAAACCGGCCACAAAAACGGTCGCGGGTTTCTTATAGACTTCCAGGGGAGAGCCGATTTGTTCCGCATACCCCTCATTGATAACCACCAGTCTGTCACCCAATGTCATAGCCTCTACTTGATCGTGGGTGACATAGATTGAGGTCACTTTTAATTTGTTGTGCAGGTTTCTCAACTCAAGGCGCATCTGCACCCGCAACTTGGCATCGAGGTTGCTCAAGGGTTCGTCAAACAGAAACACTTTGGGTTCCCGCACTATGCAGCGGCCCATTGCAACGCGCTGGCGCTGGCCCCCGGAGAGCTGACGGGGTTTGCGGTCCAGGTACTCAGTCAGCTCGAGTATTTCAGCTGCTCGATGAACCCGATCCCTTATCTCTGATTTGGTCATACGTCTGATTTTCAACCCGTACGCCATATTATTAAATACGCTCATGTGAGGGTATAAAGCGTAATTCTGGAAAACCATGGCTATATCCCGGTCAGCAGGTTCCATCTTGTTAACCAGCGTATCGCCCACAAAAATTTCCCCCCTGGTGATGGTTTCGAGGCCTGCAATCATGCGCAGAACGGTCGATTTTCCACAACCGGAAGGCCCTAACAAGACGATGAATTCACCATCCTGGATATCACAGCTTATGCCATGAATTACCTCGATGTTTCCAAATGATTTATAGACACCTTGAAGATTGACTCGGGCCATGGTGAATTCCTATTTCTCCGTTTCGGTCATTCCACGTACGAATTGTTTCTGCATGAATATTACCACCAGTACCGGCGGGATCATGGCCAGCATGGTAGATGCCATGATAATTTGCCACTCCGCTTGCCCTTCGCCTACATCAAGCATGCGTTTAATACCGATCAGCAGGGTATAGTAATTTTCATCGGTGGTTATCAGCAGTGGCCAAAGATACTGGTTCCAACCATAAATAAAGAGAATAACGAAGAGTGCGGCAATCGAGGTTCGAGACATCGGCAACAGGATATCGAAGAAGAATCTGATCGGCCCGGCGCCATCAATGCGAGCTGCCTCACATAATTCATCGGGAACGGTCATGAAAAACTGGCGAAATAAAAAGGTGGCCGTGGCCGAGGCTATGAGGGGGAAGATCAACCCCGAATAGGAATTCAGCATGTTGAGGTCAGCCACTACCTTGTAGGTCGGAAGAATACGAACTTCAACCGGCAGCATCAGGGTGATGAAGATCATCCAGAAGAAAAGCAGCCTGAAACGAAAACGGAAATAGACGATCGCATACGCTGCCAAAAGAGAAATGATAATCTTGCCGCACGTGATGCCCATGGCCATGATGAAGGAATTCAGCATCATGGTGCCAACGGTGGCACCCACATCTCTGGGACCGACGGTAAGAGCCCTGGTGTAATTATCGATCAGCTCACCGCCAGGGAGAAGCGGGAAATATGACGTGATCGCATCGAGAGTATGGGTAGATGCGACAAACGTCACATAGATCGGAAAGGCCAGTATTGCGACACCGATTATTAGGCAAATATGGGTAAATATGGTGAGCCAGCGCCTGTTTTCTACCATTGTATCACTCTAATAATGGACCCTTCTCTCAATAAATCGAAACTGAATGACCGTAAGGGAGATCACCACCAGCATCAAGACCACAGACTGAGCCGCCGAACTGCCGAGATCCAGGCTCAGGAAACCGTCGTGGTAAACCTTGAACACCATGATGTCGGTGGCATGGTTTGGCCCCCCGTCGGTGATGGTGTGGATTATGCCGAAAGTATCGAAAAACGCATATACGATATTGACCACAATCAAGAAAAATATTGTCGGTGAGAGCAACGGAAAAACAATGGTCCAGAAGCGGCGTAGTGGTTTCGCACCGTCGATAGCCGCTGCCTCGATCAATGATTTCGGTATCGACTGCAATCCTGCCAGAAAGAAAAGAAAATTATAGGAAATTTGCCGCCAGGCGGCAGCAATGATCACCAACAGCATGGCCTGGTTGCCGTTTAGGGTATGATTCCACTCTACCCCCAACAACCTGAGATAGAAGGTCATTATACCGACAGTTGGGTTAAAGAGAAAAAACCACAGGACACCGGCAACTGCCGGAGCCACCGCATAGGGCCAGATGATCAGGGTTTTATAGGTGGTTGCTGCTTTTATCACTCTGTCCGCCATGGCGGCAAGAAACAGTGCCACGGACATGGCGATTATAGCCACCGAGAAACTGAAGATGCCGGTAACCATGATTGAATTGAGATAGAAATCATCGGTGAAAATATAAATGAAATTATCCATCCCCACGAAAGCGGTGGACAGCCCAAAGGCGTCTTCCTGCAACAGTGACTGATACAGCGCCTGCGAAGCCGGCCAGATAAAAAACACCAGGGTGATAATGATCTGGGGAGCAACCAGGATGTATGGCAGCACCTTATGGCTGAATATTACGCGTTTTTCCATGACCTGAGACCATAGTTGCCTGGAGTCTTGACGCCATCCCCAGAGCTGTTAGGGCGGAATTTACCATGATGGGTGAGGCTGAAATTGGTAAATCCCGCCTTTGCTATGCCGATTGGAGCTTGAAGACTTTAATTGTTGGCCTTTTCAAACTTTCGTAATAATTTGTTGCCAGCCGCGACGGCATCGGAGAGACCCTCCTCTGCACTTTTATCGCCTGAGAAAATGGCCTCGAGTTCACCATAAATGATGTCTCTCATTTGGACATAATTCCCAAAGCGCAACCCTTTTGAATTCTCAGTCGGCTCATTCAGGGTCATCTGCTTGAGAGCTGTCTCCATGTCAGGCTTCTCTTCATACAGTCCCTGTTGCTTGGCAAGCTCATATGCGGCCAGAGTGATGGGCAGATAACCGGTGAATTCATGCCAGTCCGCCTGGACCTCAGCAGAGGAGATGAAATTAAAAAAAGCAGCGACCCCCTTATATTCCTCGGCAGGGTGCCCCGCCATCACCCACAGGCTGGCTCCTCCGATAATCGTATTCTGCGGCGCCCCTTGCGCGTCAGGCCAGTAAGGCAGCATGGAGGTGCCGAAATCAAATTTACAGGTTTTGGCAAAACCGGCGTAACCTGCCGACGATTCAGTATACATCGCTACTTCTTCAGACGAGAACTTGGCATTTCCAAGATTCCGCCGGCCACCGTATACGAATATCTTGTCCTTCTGCCAGTCAGCCAATTGCTGGATGTGCTTCACATGCATCGGACTGTTGTAAAGGAACTCGGTATCCATTCCTTCGAATCCATTGGCCTTGGTTCCGGCAGGGATATTATGCCAGGCGCTGAAATTCTCCAGGTGAATCCAGGATATCCAGGCAGTGGAAAATCCGCCGGGATAGCCGGCAGCCACAAGCTTTTTGGAATATTCGGCTACTTCAGGCCAGGTCTCTGGCGGTTTGTTTGGATCGAGACCGGCCTTCTTGAAAGCATCCTTGTTGTAATAGAGTACCGGGGTTGAACTGTTGAAAGGCATTGACAGCATCTTCCCGTCGGTGGTGGTGTAATAGCCAGTGACCGTAGGCAGATAGGCTTTGGGATCGAAAGCCAGACCCGATTCGGCCATTACCTCATACACAGGTTTAATAGCTCCCCTTGCTGCCATCATGGATGCGGTTCCAACCTCAAATACCTGAAGGATATGCGGTGGATTTTTTGAGCGGAAGGCGGCAATTCCGGCGGTCATCGTATCGGCGTAGTTGCCCTTGTAGGTGGCGACGACTTGGTAGTCGCTCTGAGACTTGTTGAATTCGTCAGCAATTGCGGCAACTTTTTCACCCAACCTTCCACCATGAGCATGCCACCAGTTAATGGTGATAGGCTCGGCAAGCAGACTCGCAGGCACTGCAAAAGCTGTGATCAAAACGATCGTGCAGATAAAAATTCTGTTCTTCATGGCGCATCTCCTTTCTTTGTGAGAATTTTCATTGCTTCCTTCGACAAAACCAGTTTTCTCCTCCTCTTTTTGTTTTGGACAATTATTTAGTGTTTGCTACCACTTCCTTTAACACATCCGGCCTGTTAGTGAAGATGCCGTCAATACCCATCTCCACAAAACGGCGCATGTCAGATTCCGAGTCGACGGTCCAGACATAGACCTTCAGGTCGGCCTCATGGGCTTTTTCGACATGCGATCGCCAAATCTCGCTGTGTTTAGCCCCCCAGTATTTGCCACCGGAGGCCTTGATCATTTCCGGCAGGGACCCGCCATGATCGGCGGGATCGATACCAGCTGTCCATAAAAGGGTGGTTTTCTCATCGAACACTTTAAGCTGCTTGTAGTGGGATGAGAGGTAGACTGTGGAGATAGAGGGAGCAATCTCGTTGACCCGGGAAAGTGCACGCCAGTCAAAGGAGAGGATTTTGCACCGCTGCGCCAGATCATGATCTGAGATAAGCTGCACTAATTTGTCAGCCACCACCCTTGGCGAGGGTGAGACATCACTTTCTTCAGGCGAAGTTTTAATCTCCAGAAACAAATCGGGGCCTTCGGGACCGGTTTTTTTAATAATCTCAAAAACCTCCTGGAGGGTGGGGATTCTCTGACCGTCGGCGGGTACCTGGTCGGGGAACCTGCGTGCAGACCGGCTGCCCGGTTTGAGCCGCCCCACATCATAGGACTGCAGCTGGTCGACTGTCATGGCCTTGATGGGGATAATTTCGGAGTCAACCAGCCACTTTCCCTGCTTAGTGCGCGTCTTCTCTGAATTCAGTATAAAATCGTGATGGACAACGAGCCTCGCGTCCGCTGAAAGCATTACATCGAGTTCGATCGCGTCGATGCCGAGATCTATCGCCAAGGAGACTCCAGCCAAAGTGTTGCCGGGTGCCAACCCTGCTGCTCCTTGATGGCCTATAATCAGCGTTGAGTGAGAACGGCGGAAGTCAGCATTAGCACTGGTATCGTCGGCGCGGACTGAGTGAAGGCCGTTGGTCAGAATTAAGGACGCAATTATCATGGGAAATACAAGCTTTTCCCAAGGCAATTCAAACGAGACGAAAGGTGCCTGATAGCTCATTTACCTCTCCGAGTCGAGACTGGATGGAAAAAGGATAGATGCAAACCTTACAGGCCGAGGTAAAAAACTCTCACCTACTTTAATTTAATTGGTAAATGCGTCAGGTCAACCTCACGGCTCCACACTCAATAAGCGATTTTAGAATTTGACTTGGCCGTGCCTCCACTCTGGTGTGAGAAGATCCGTTTATACCCCTAGAATTATTGCAGCTCCATACAGAAATATTGCGGCGACAAAATACATCACCGCCACATACGGCCAGTTCAAAACAGCGAGCTTTATACTGGGAATGCCGTACCGCCCTTGAAAGATCAGGTTTAAGCCGGACAGCGGACTGGCGCACGCACCAAGGCTCCAACTGAAAACAAAGGTGAGAGCAAGTAATTGAGAATCTGGGGCGACCGGTGCCAGAAGCGGCGTTGCCACTGCTATCGAGATAACCGGGTGCACGCCGAGCAAGGCCAGCAACACCATTACCGCAAGCAGAATGGCGGCAGCGGCGGCAGCAAACTCTCCTCCCAAAGGCAGACTTATATGCGTGGCAGCCACGAGGGTCTGCAAGCCAATGGCAAGGACACCGGCAGCAAGAAAAAGAACCAGTTCGTTGACCATCTTGGGCAGTCCCTTCAGAATGTGCTGCTGAAGCTGACTCTTCGCTCCATTTAAGCCGCTGTAAAAACAGAGCCCGGTAAAGCTGACAACCAGCGAAGACAGGGCAATCACAGCCAGGATTGAAGCATGGGGCAGGAACGCATGCCCTAATAGAACGCCGAGCGCGAGAATGCCTGGTAACCAAAGACTTGACGGAGTCATCGGGAACCCTTCGAAATTCGCGACCTCTCCTGGATAACGAAATTTTGCTTCAACAATCACCAGTACCAGACCCAGGACGGCAAATGGGAAACCAAAGGCCATAATGACTAAAAGATGCGCATCGGCCACATAGGTCAGAACTACTGCCATACCGGCAAAAAATGGCGACCACGTCGGTCCCCCGATAAAAGAGCGGGCGAGCGACTGTGCTGCGAACAGACTAAGTTTTTTGCCCTCCGAGACTCTGTCGGCGATGAGAATGGGGGCAGAGACGTTAATGAAGGCGCCGAATAAAGCCACGGCGAGCATGGTTTGCCAGTAGGCGCGCATACCATGCGGCACAGCGACCTGAACCTTGTTGCCCTGCATTGCCACCAACCTCAAGAAACTGACCGCTGCCAGCATGGAAAGCAAACCGGCATTGTTATCCAGGAGCCGTAACCACATCGGCTGAGAGCCAAGCACAAGGCCGCTGGTAAGTGAAACGACACCTATCAGCAGAAGGATTCCGATTTGCAGGATCTGGACTTTTGATAATTGAGAGAGGAGCAGCAGCGCAGCACACCAGGCACACACCCCAGACGGCCAGGAAGGGAAAGCTGGCCAAATTTCGCTGAAAATTGAGCCGAAAATCATTAACAATAGCAAGATACCCGCCAGTGATGAATATTCACCGGGAAAAATACGTTTCATAGAAAACACTTTATCAGTATTCCAGTGATACTTATATCTAAATTGAGCGAACTGTTTAAAAGAGAGATCAAGAGATTCTACTTGGTTAAGAGAGGCACATAAGGAAACGCCCCGATCAATATAATCGGTCGAGGCGATAAGGGTCCCGCTGCTTCATGAAATAACGTAGAGTGAATGATAGGCAATTTCTTCTCTACATAGCGACGGCGACCCGAGGCGTGCAATGTGAAGGGGTATCTTACCAAAATTGGGTTTGATTCAAAGAACAAGAGAACTCGGCGCCTCCTTCGCGGCCTTTAGTCCGATCGGACGAAGCCTGCTTACAGACCGTCCGCACTCTTTCGAAAAATCTCTATCGATAGCATTTCTGAAGGAAAACCCGAGATTTCTGGAACCCAATTACAGCCGCTACATCGCCGCCACGGACCGATTCCGCATGCTCGCCAAAGAGATGGGATACCAGACTGCTGCACCAGCCATTGCCTTGCTTCTGCATCAGGGGGAGCTGACCTATCGCTCAGTGAAAGCGATTTGCAGGCGCTAGAGCATTGCCTGCCGAGCGGCTGGGCGCATGGCGATCGCTATTCAGCAGCGCAATGAAATGGACCAGAAAGGTACTGCTAACCTGAGAGCCATTTGCAAAACAATCTTTGCGCCCAAAATCTGCCTTATGCTCAAAATTTTATCCTCGTAATATCAATCATATGCCTGTGGTAAAATTTCTCGCATGGTTTGATTTTGAACGAAAATCTTAGTTTTGCAAAAGGCTCCTGACCGTAAAATTTTCGCCTTTACGACCAGCAGGAAGAAGGCATGCCTCTGCACATTCACTATTTATGGCTACTAGTCCAGCAGCCACGGTATTTCATGCTCCAAGGCGATTGCCCGAATCTTGTCCCGCAGTCCCTTCCCAACCGGAATACCATTTTTCCAACGCTCTTTGGCATGACGACGTTCTGGGTCTCCTGCAATCATTACCGGCTGCGAGGGATCCAGCGGCTGGGTCGAGCGCAGCGTTTCGCAAAGAGTCGCGACATCTGTTCGGAAATCATTGATATCCCTAAATATACTGGGATCGATAGTCATGAAAAAATGACTGATATCCTGACCGTGCGGCTGCTTCATATGCATAGGCGAGGTGATCAGGGTCGAGCCCGACAGGCAGGCACTCAGAATATTTACCATTACTGCCAGCCCGTAGCCTTTGTGGTAGCTGCCTTCAGGGCTGCCGCCAAGGGGGGTCAGAGAGCCCCCCCTCTCCATCACTTCGAGCGGATCAGTACTCGGCAGGCCGTCCTTTGAAACAAGCCAGCCGTTGGGAGTCGGCAAACCTTCATTGAATTTGTTCCTTACTTTGCCAAATGCCGCGGTAGTGGTCGCCATGTCCAGCAAAAACGGCTGTCCCTCAATGCCCGGGGCGGAAAAAGAGATCGGTTCAGTTCCCATTCGGGCCTCAGTACCGCCCGCCGGTGCAACCTGGATAATAGAGGTGGTGCTTGTCACCAGACCGATGAGATCTGCCTCTGCCGCCATTTCAGTGTAATATCCGCACGCCCCGAAATGGGCAGAATTGCGAACCGATGAAATCGCCATACCTGAGGTCTGGGCCTTGGATATGGCCGATTCCATTGCCAGTATAGAGGTTGAATGCCCCAACCCCGCATCACCGTCAATCAGCACCGAGACCGGGGTTTCCTTGATTATCCGCGGTTCAGCCGACATGTTGATCCGGCCTTGCTTCCAGCGCTCATGGTACATGGTCATGGTGGATAGACCGTGGCTGTCGATTCCATGCAGATCCGCCCAGGCGATCACATCTGCCGTCTTTTCCGCTGTTTCTGAAGGCATGCCCCAGCCCACGAGGATTGCCTCGATCTGTGCCCGGTGATTTTGATAGGTTGCTGCCATATTATTTCCTTGTCACGATTTAAATGAGTGGATCGAGCATTTAAGAGAACCACAGTAAGATAATCGGCCTATCTTAACCGACCGCTGCTGCATCGGTCTAGTATCATGTAATTGTTTAGATCAATCTGAGAAAATTAAGGCCGCGTCCAAGGTGCATGCAGTGACAATCCTGCGTGGAAATGATGCATCACTAAGAACTTTTGACCACTTCCACCAGCAAGATTTCACCCATTATCACCGCTCATCTTCGCTTTTTCGATGCGGATTGAGCTGACCTTGTACTCAGGGATTCGAGCGGTTGGATCGACGGCTTCACTGGTAAGAAGGTTGGCCGGCGCTTCCCGCCAGTGAAAGGCCATGAAAGCGGTGCCCTGCGGCACTTTGTTGTCGATGCGCACCTGCACGATAATCTCGCCCCTGGGCGAGGTAACCTGGAGAAAATCATCTGCATGAACACCGACTGTCTCTGCGTCTTCCTGGTTCATGTCGATATGTCCTTGAGGTTCCAGCGTTTCAAGCACCCTTGAGCGGCGGCTCATGGTACCGGTGTGGAAATGTTCGAGCACCCGCCCGGTTGTCAGGACCAGGGGAAAGTCCAGGGACGGTGCTTCGGCAGGAGGTTTATAGGTGACCACATGGAATTTTCCTTTGCCCCGGGTAAAGTCTTTTGCATGCAGCCTGGAAGTGCCTCGGTGTCTGTTATCCCAGCACGGCCACTGCAATCCGTCGGCCCGTTCCAGCCGCCGGTGAGAGATGCCGCGGTAGATCGGTGTCAGCTCGGCGATCTCCCTCATTATCGCGGAGCTGTCTGTATAGGACATCGCGTAGCCCATTCGGGAGGCCAGCTCGGCAACGATCTGCCAATCCGCCTTTGCCGAACCTGGCGGCTCGAGGACCTGACGCACCAGCTGGATCCGTCGCTCGGTATTTGTAAAGGTGCCGCTTTTCTCGGCGAAACTGGCAGCCGGCAGCACCACGTCAGCCAGCATCGCCGTTTCAGTCAGGAAGATATCCTGGACGGCCAGAAAACGAAGCTTGGCCATGGCCTGCCGGGTATGCCCCAGATTCGGCTCGCTCATCAGCGGGTTTTCTCCAACCACATACATGGCCTGCAGCTGCTCATGATCTGCCGCGATAA
>JARRLH010000070.1:30919-32227 GCA_037387205.1 Desulfofustis sp. | reverse complement strand
GTTTTCGGCGGTGCCGATGACGATGAGTTCGTCCTGTTCATTGATTTCAGTTTGCGGCGGGGGGCTGACATTCAATCGGTCCTCTCTTCTTATGGCGATAATTGAAAAGCCGGTTTTTTCGCGAATGCCCGATTCCATGATGGTTTTGCCGGCCAGATCGGTGCCGGCCTTTTTGTTCATGACAATCAGCCCCTCGGTGAAAAGCGACACCTCATTCGGCCGCAGAAGCTGGAAAATCACCCCCGCTCCGAGGGAAGAATACGACATCACCAGATCGGCGCCGGCCATGTGTAGCTTGGAAACGTTGCGCTCCAGAATGGAGCGGCTGATAATCTGTATATCTGCGCGCAGCTGTCGGCAATAGAATGTCAGGTAAATGTTCATGTCGTCACTGTGGGTGGTGACGATGACCGATTTGGCAGAATCGATGCCGGCCGCCTTGAGGGTGTTGATGTCAGCCGCGTCGCCCAGGATGGTGAACTCGTTGTGCGGACCGTCCGCACGGACCGCGCGCTTTTCCACGACCCGATAACTAATGCCGTGTTCGGCCAGGGTCTGGGCCGCAACCTGACCGACCCGGCCTCCTCCCAAAATCAGCACCTGGGGCTTGTCCGGATCCTGGGTATAAGTGACCGGATATGCCTCTTCGAAGGCCTTCAGCTGACTGGTGGAACCGGCCAGCATCAGGATTGCATGCGGCTCGATGACCGACCGCGGGTTGGGGGCCCCGAATTTGCCCTCGTCCATGATGCCGATTACCGTCACTCCGGTGGACTGCCTGATGCCGGATTCAGCCAATGTCATGCCTTCGATGGCGGTATAGCGCACCGGCAATTCGGAAATCAGCAGGTCATCGAAACGGCCTATAACGGCGGCCCCCGAACCGACCCCATACGCTCTTCTGCTGAGAGATTCGCCTAGCATCTTCATGAATTCATAGACGCTGATATTGCCGGAGTACTCGAGAATGTCGATGGAATGTTCGTGGTTGGCGTTGGTGACGATGGGTACATCCTGGCTTACCTGCCTGATGGTAAAGGAGATGTTGGTGGAGATCAGATCGTCGTTGGTGACCACCACCAGGGCGGCCCTGTCAACCTGGACTCGACGGTAGGTCTCTGGCCGGTCCGGTTCACCGACGACCACCTTGTATCCCTGGTCGAGCAGGGCGCTGGCTTCCTGGGAACTGTCGGTTAAAATGTAGTATTGGATATTCTGGCGGTTCAGATATTCGATGAGTCTGGTAGTGACCGGATCAACACAGGTGATGATCACATGGTCCCGAACCGACTCGGGCAGCTTTCTCGG
>JARRLH010000070.1:27259-30881 GCA_037387205.1 Desulfofustis sp. | reverse complement strand
GCTTTCTCGGCGAGCGCGCACTTTCCTGCGCTTCCAGCCAGGGAGCGTAGAAGAACTGAATAAAGGTGAAAGGCAGGATGATGAGCAGAAACAGCACGCCGGAGATCAACACGATCATGGTGAACAGCAGACCAATATCGGAGTGGAAGGTGATGTCCCCGAAGCCCAGTGTCGACATCACCGTCATCGTCCAGTAAAACCCGGTGATCCAGCTGTAATAGCGATCTTCGTACATCATCAGCAGGTGGAAGCAGACCGAGTAGACACAGATGATCAGGAAGAGGAAGGCGAAAAACTTCCAGAGGGTGGCGAGGTTGCGGCGGGCGGTCTTATGCTGGAAGAAATAGAGAAGCTGGGTAAAGAGAAATTTCATGTCGGTGAGGGTCGTTATTCCTGGTCGAGTGGTTGCAACAGCCCTGTGCCTTCAGGCGGTGTAGTGGCCGCTCTGTTCAGGGACTATAGCATAAATGTTTATAAATCGGAAATGATTGCAGTAAATTGGCTGGTGTCCCAGGAGCGGCCGATTAACATTGGCGATGGTCTCATCCGGTATGCTATGATCAGGAGGAGAGAAGAATCCCCCGCGGGAAAGATGGCCACCGGCTGGTGGTTTTCATTCAGTTCTGTGGTAATTACCTTTAATCGGAGTCTTTCAGATGACTGCAACGACACCCGCTCCGCGTGAAGTAATCACCGAGCATCGCAAGCTTCCCCTCGACATTCCCGAACGAGTCGCTCCCACCGAGTTTTATAACAGCCCCTGCAATCTCAGGCACCTGGCCAGGGAGAACGGCCTGCTGCGCAACTCCCTGGGCTTTCTGCTCTATCGCAAGGCGATCGGGCACTCGAACCTGTTTGATGCCTCGATCATTTACGACACCTCGCAGCGGGTGCTCGACCCGATGGGTCGCCCGGTCCGGCGGGACCAGCTGACCAGGGAGGAAAACATTGTCTTTAGCCGGATGACCAAGGTGGTTCTGCAATATATGCTCGAGAAATATCCTGACCCTGAGGAGCACCTCGTATTCTGCGGTGAAGCCAGCCTCGATGCAACCTGGCCGCTGAACAAGCCCGGCGTTCCCAGCATCCGGATGATCCACAATCATTTCATGGTCTTTGAAAACGGGATGCTCAAAACTGCCAGCCTGGCCGACGACGACAATCCCAATTTGACTGACAGCGGTCACAACGGCCTGTTTCTCGACTATCTCAGCGATGTGTATCTGAGATTTTTCCAGGTGCTGGATCTCGAGGTGCTGGTGCCGCTTCCGCCTGACTCGGGCAGACTGGCCATAACCGGCTACCCCCAGGGGCTGCCGAGCTGGGAGATAAAAGGCGGGGTCGAGACCCTCAACGACGGCCGCTTTTGGAAGGAATATGACCTGATTCTAAGTGGATTTCTCGATTTCTATCGGGCCTTTTTTGCACTCGTTTCCTCGGAAGACACCCGCATTCCCGGGGCAGCAAGATTCCCGGACCAGATCGAGAATATTCTTCTCTACAGCGACGATTTTCATCAGGCAGCACGGATGCTGCGTCTGCAGGTCATGGAAGATCCAGCCTTTGCCAACGAGATACGCTGGCAGCCGGCCTACAAGCAGCTTATCTACCGTGACGATGAGGGACGCCTGATCGTCACCATAAGCCAGAATTCGGTGGGCAATGCCATCACCGAGCTGCTTGGCATTGTCATCAAGCGAATCGCCGACGAAGCGGCCTACGCCATGCCGCCTGCCGGCGACTAAAATCAGGCCCCCTTCTTTTTCAGTAGACGGGCGCTGTACAGACCAATTGCAGTGATCAGGGCCAGAAAATAGCCCGGCATCCACAGAAACGAGTCTTTGAAGGCCTGATTGTCGATGAGCTGCCTGGTCCAGTCCGGATGGGCAGCGGTGAGGTCCGTGCGCAGATGGATGATGAGCCAGGCGAACAGGACGCCGATGATACCGTAGGCCAAATTGAAGGCCAGCCCTTTGAAGCTGAGCACCGTGGCCCGCTGCTCGGAGGAGGTGATTTCGTTGAGGTAGTGACTGGTGAAGAAGGCGGTGAGCATTAGACCGATCATGACCATGGCGATCGGTATGATACCCAGGTAGGGAATGAAGAAGGTCAGTCCCAGCAGGGTCAGGATTGTGAGCAGGCCGAGCCAGCCGCAGTTCTGGGCGGGGCTGAAGCGGGCGACCATGAATTCGGCCAGCTTGGGCACCACCAGCCCCAGCAGGGTGAGGGATGCCATGATTGCTCCGAAACTGGCATCGGGCAGCGAGATCAGACGAAAATACTGACTTGTCAGCGTGATGATGAGCCGCAGTACATGATCGTACATCATGCCGAAGAGGATGACGGCCATGGCCAGCGGTGTTTTCAGAATCCAGCGCCCGGCCTGGAGGGTGAGCAGCCCTGCCCGCCAGATAGTAGCCGGGGAGACCTCGGATTCCTGCCGCGCATCCTCGTCTGCTTCTCTCATCCGAACCGTAGTCCAGAAAGCCAGCAGGGCCAGGATAAGGGTAAGGTACACCGGAAAGCGCATGGTTGCCTGCTGGTTTAGTTCCGGCTGAACCCCGAACAGGGCCGCAAAACGATTAACCATGGAAGGGTCGTAGACCATGGCGCCGAGGGTGGTCGAGACGACACCGGCCAGCGCTTTGACTCGCATCTGCACACTGAGAACGCGGGGCCAATGTTGAGACATCCCCTCGGCAACCAATGAATCGTAGGCAATGGCCTCGTCAGCACCGCTGGCCATGGCCTCCGCCAGGCCGCTCAGCACCCGGTTCACCAGGAAGGCCCAAAAAACAATACTCATAGTAGCAATGGGCACGAAGGCAATGACGCTCAGTTCAACAATCATGAGCAGCGACGTCAGCACCAGAAGCCGTTTACGGCCCAACAGGTCAGCAAGCGCTCCGGAAGGAACCTCGGCACAGACGATGGTAATGGCCCAGACGGTATTGAGAATCGAAAACTGCTCGATGGTCAGCCCGTAATCGAGAAACAGAATAGTGAAGACCGGATAGTAGAAGCGGGCGTTGAAAAAGACCCTGAAGGCGATGAACAGTCTGATGTTCTTTATTCCAAATGGCGATGGTGCGCTCATCTACAAGGCCTCAGGCCGGTCGCCTTCTGAAGGTGTTCAGACGGTTTTCCAGATGATTGACCAGAACCGACAGGCTCAGGCAGATGACCAGGTACATGGCGGTGATGGTAAGCCATACTTCGATGGTCACCTGGGTCGAGGACATGACCTGCAGTCCCTGGAAGGTCAGTTCCTGAATCGAAATAATCGAAACAATTGAGGAATACTTGATGGTGTTGATGAACTCATTGGCCAGCGGCGGCAGCATGATGCGCAGGGCCTGGGGAAGAATCACCAGCCTGAGTTGTTGAAAATAGGTCAGTCCGAGAGCCTTGGAGGCATCCCACTGGCCCTTTTCTATCGCTTCGATACCGGCCCTGACAATCTCGGTGATGTAGGCGCTCTGGAAGATGCCTATGGTGATCACTCCAGAAAGAAAAGGGATGAATAAATCGGGCGTGGTGGCGACCAGGGCCAGCCGTTGTGTCCACTGCCCGGAAAGCCCCCGGACAAAGGTATCGGCGCCAATCGCCGGCAGTACCTGAT
>JARRLH010000070.1:14279-27183 GCA_037387205.1 Desulfofustis sp. | reverse complement strand
TCGTGAGGTTCTGAGGATGCCGATAATTAAGCCGAGAAGGCCGGCGAGAAGCATACCCCAGATAGATAATTTAATGGTGGTGAATAGTCCCTGCAGAAGAATATTGGGAAGCCATCTGCCGCTTTGCTCATCATAGCGCACCATGTAAGTGGGGATGACAGACCAGTTCCAGTTATAATTGAGCGCGAAAAACAGGCGGTAAAGAAGAAAAGCGAAAAATCCGCTCAGAATAGCGACCAGGAGAAGATTGAGCCAAAACAGGCGCGGTGACGATTTGTTCATGACCGATCCGTCTGCAGCCGCCGCCTGCGAACCATCAGGCGGCGGCTGCAGAGGAGGTAGCATCCGGCGTAAGGGCTATTCAACCTGGTCGGCCCAGTCCCTGGTTTCGAACCAGTACTCGTGCCGTTCCTGCAACCATCCTTCCAGGCTGACGCCGGTAATCCAAGAGTTGAAGAAGGCCAGGGCATCGGGGTCTCCTTTACGCAGGGCGAAACCGATCGGTTCCTTAGTGAAGGTGCCCTTGACCGGCAAAAAAAGCGTGTCCTCGTATTGCAGCGCCTCAAAGGCGGGGCGCGGTGCGGAACCAACCACGGCATGAACCTTCCCGTTTCTGAGTTCCTGATACGTTTGCGTTTCGTTTTCAAACATCCTCAAGGTTGCTTCGGGAAGATGTTTCTTGGCGGCAATTACTGCGGTGGTGCCCAGTTTAACCGCCACCTGAACGTCTTTCTTGTTGAAATCATCAAGCGAAGAGAAGCCGTCGGCCAGCTCTCTATGAGCAACTATCGACATGCCTGAAAAGTCGTAGGGCCGGGTGAAGTTAACCTTCAGGGCGCGCTTGGGAAGGATGCCCATACCGCCGATGATGACATCGAATTTTCCGGTAAGAAGAGCGGGGATTATGCCCGACCAGGCGGTGGGTACGAACTCTACCTTGACGCCCATATCGTTGGCAAGGCGCCTGGCGACATCAATCTCAAAGCCGATGAAGGTGCCGTTTTTGTCTTTCATGGCCCAGGGCTGAAAGGTGTCCATGCCGACCCTCAGAACACCGCGTTTGAGGATCTGCTCGATCACGCTTCCCTGGGCGAGATCCTGTTGAACAGACGCCGAGTGGGCGCCGACCGAAGTGAAAAGCAGCAGCAGGCCGGCAGTAAGTAGATAGAGAAAGAGCTTGGTCTTCATTGGTTTTCCCCCAACGTTGTGCAGGCAACATTGCCAAATTGATTAGATCAAACCCGGATCAGTACCGTTTCAAACGATTCTCCAGAAAAGCGACAAGAAAAGACAAAGTTATTGTAATCACCAGGTAGAGAATGGCAACGGTAAACCAGATCTCGAAAGTCAGAAAGGTTTCTGATATCAAGGCTTGAGCCTGCATGGTCAGGTCATAAATGGCAATGGTCGAGACCAGGGCCGAATCTTTGATCAAAGAGATTGCCTGACTGGTCAAGGGCGGCAGAATTGTGCGTATGGCCTGGGGCAGAACGATCAGCCGGAAAATCTGGTAACGGCTGAGTCCCAGGCTGGCCGCCGCCTCGATCTGGCCGCGGTCCACCGATACAATTCCCGAGCGGAAAATCTCCGAGGCGTAGGCACCTTCGAACAGGCTCAAAGCGAGTATCGCGGCAGGAAACCGATCGAGTCCCAGAACCGGACCAAGGACGAAATAGATGAAAAATATCTGAATAAGCAGGGGGGTGTTGCGCACCACTTCCAGGTAGCAGCGCGCAATAACCCGGCCCATGACCAGATCTGAGAGACGCAGCACGGCGGTCAGAAGGCCGATCAGAAAGGCCAGGATGAGACTGATGGCGGAAATTTTCAAGGTGATGCCGAGACCGAAAAGCAGCGGTCCCGCCTTCAGGCCTTCGGCCGTTGATTCGAGGATGAACGGCGGGACCTGATACCATTGCCAGTTATAGCCCAGATTCTCCAGTCCCCTGGAAAAGAGGTAGGCAAGAACGAGCAGCAGGCAGATAAACTGAAGTATGTCGGTATAGGGAGATCTCAGCAGAGAACGGTTTGCTCTTTCCTGCTCGTGCACACCGTTCATGGGGGTTACTTTTTATTTTTTTCTTCGGCCCGCATTTCCTTGACCGTCTCCGTCAGACTGCGGAAATCAATCTTGCCGCTGCCCATCTTGGGGAGGTCTTCGATGACCAAAAATTCTTTGGGCAGGGCTATTTTAGGCAGCTGTTCTGCCAGTTGCTTGAGCACCGGTTTGCGCTCGAGCTTCTCGGTGGTGACGGCGACGATGCGGGCGCCTTTGGTGGAGTCAGGCACTTCCACCACACAGCACTGCACATCATCGGGGATGATTCTCTCGAGTACCGACTCGATCTTTACCAGCGACACCATCTCACCGCCGATTTTCACAAAGCGCTTGACCCTGCCGACGTGCCAGAGATAGCCATCCTCATCGAGGTTACCCATATCTCCGGTGTCATACCAGCCCTGGCGAATGTGCAGGGAAGTCTGTTCAAAATCGTCGTAGTAGCCCAGCATGACGTTGTCGCCTTTGACCAGGATGCGGCCATCTTCTCCAGGGCCGCACTCCTCGCCGGTTTCGTAGTGCTCGATGCGGACCTGTACGCCGGGAATGGGCTTGCCAACGCTGCCCGGGCGATTGCTGCCCGGGATATTGGTGGAGATGACCGGTGAACACTCGGTGGCCCCATAGCCTTCGAACAGGGTCTGCTCGTGCTTTTCCTTGTAGGCTTCGCGCAACGATTCGGGGCATTTGTCGGCACCGACCAGCGCCACCCGGAGCGAGGCGAAGTCGCCTTTTTCCGACCTGCGCAAATAGCCCCAGTAGAAAGCCGGCGTGCCGACCAGCAGGGTGGCCTGGTGATCTCTGGCGATTTCGCAGATTTTCCGGTATTCGAGCGGATTGGCATAGGTGAGGATTCTGGCCCCGTGATAAATGGGGATCCAGAAATTCACCGTCAGCCCAAAGACATGAAAGTAGGGAAGGGTGGAGAGAAACACATCATCTGAGTTGAACTCGAAACACTCTGAGCATGAGGCCACGTTGGCGAGGATATTCTTGTGGGAAAGCTGAACCGCCTTGGGGTCTTTTTCGCTGCCGCTGGTGAAGAGAATAACGGCGATATCGTTTTCTTTGCCGCCGTGCACGAAGGTTTTTATCATCGCTAGCGGCAGTTTGGAGATCAGGGCCGCCCTGACTTTCTGAAGCGCACTGATCGACTCCATAATATCTTCTATGTAGACCATGCCGTCCACGTAAGGGCACTCGATTTTCTCGAGCAGCGCTTTCGAGGTGATGATGGTGCGGAATCCACATTTTTTCTGGGCATACATGGCATTTTGATCTGCCCCGGTGGAGTAGTTGATCATCACCGGCGTGCGGCCGCTCATCAGTGCACCTTTTTGGGCCAGGATACCGCCCGCCGAAGTGGGCAGCATGTTGCCGACGACGCCGCGGTCGTATTTCTTCAGTATCGAAGCCAGCAGGATAGAGGCGATGAGCGACCGGGAGTAGGTCAGTTTTCTGTTGGTGGTAAAATCCTCGATGGCCATTTTTTCGCCGTGTTGCTTGGCGATCTGGATAAACCGATGATGTAGCAGCACCTGCGCCTCCCCGTGTCTACTTCTTCTTCTTTGACGATCCACTCAGGTGGACCGGTCCCTCCGCTTCCATTTTATCTTCCAGCAGCTTATAGGCCACGTAGTATTTGAGTATGTTGCTGACGTACTGCACTGTCTCCCGGCCAATCTGTTTGGCGGCGACCACTTCGACATTGCCGAACCACTGGTTGGGATCGAGCCCCATCTTCTTGGCGTCGGCCCGCATCTGTGCCACCTTGGCCGGCCCTGCGTTATAGGAGGCAAAGGAAAACAGGGCACGGTTCAACTGATCAAGCTCCGGATCTTTGCTGAAATAGTTGTCGGCCATGAAGTGCAGATACTTGGTGCCTGCGTGGATATTGGGATCGAGCTCGTGGATATCGGGGATTCCCACATTTATATCTTTAGCGGTGGAGGGCAGGATCTGCATGACGCCGACAGCCCCGGCTTGGCTTTTGAGGCTCTGGTCCAGCTTCGACTCCTGGTAGGCCAGTGCAGCGAGCAGCAAATGGTCGAAATCATACTTTTCACCATACTTTTTAAAGAACCGTACAGTGAGATTGAAACGCTGCATGTGTTCGTTGTAAATCGAGTTGGTGATGTAGTCGGTGTCCTGCAGATAACGCTTGATGAGAATATTGCCCATCAGGGTCCCCTGCTTGTGATCTTTGACGAATTCGTTGACCGCAGCCATCAGTTTGGGACTGTTCTTGCGCATGGCCCAGCCGATTTTTCCCTCGGTACGGAATTTTATTTCCGGATGCAGCTGAATTTTGTCGAACACCTGGACCCAGAGTTCACCTTTATGACTGTCGATGACCATATATTCGATCAACCCGGCGTTGAGCATCTCGAGCAGGTCTTCATCCTCGAGATTGTCGTTCGCCGCGATGATTTTCACCTCTTTCTTGTTAAGAGACCGCAGGGTTTCGTTGAGTTTGAGCAGGCTTGCATAATAGCTGCTCGACTTCCTCGCGTGTATCTCTTTGCCGGCCAGATCGAAGATTGAATTCAGCGTGTCCTCGCCCGCCGGGGAAACGAGAATCTCATCTACTCCCTTGCCGAGTGGATCCGAGAAATCGACCTGAGCCAACCGTTCTTCAGTAATGGTGAGATTGCCAACCGCCAGATCCCCTTTACCGGCAACCAGCATGGGTAGAAGTTTCTCCCTGGGGGTGGGGATGACCAGCGCATGTATTTTCAAGGTCTTGGTCTCGTACTTTTCATTGATGAATTTTTCGAAAAGCTTGATCAGATCGAAACTGGCACCACGCGGTTGGGCGCCATCGAAAAAATAGAAGGTTCTTGAGTAGGGCATCAGCACCCTTATTAACCGGTCCTTGGCCATCTCATCGAGATCTCCGGTAAACTCCCTGAGCTTGATGGGGAATTCTCCATCTGCGGCTGCCGGGTCAGATTCAACAGCCAGAACATTGTGAACAGCGGTGACGGTAAGGAACTGGACAAGGATAACTGCTAAGAGTGCGCGTAAGATCATAATCTGCATATTCTGGTAGTGAGTTTATTTATCGGTGTCTGCCATCATAGGTGACAGCTCTTCTTTTACTTTTACTCCGAGGTCGGGGAATCTGGCGGCCTGGGAGATGAGATTGCCGCGCCCCTGACTGAGCTTGTTCAGCGCCCTGTCATAACTGTCTCGGCAATTGTCGAGCTGCTGGCCAAGTTTCTCCATATCGGCCAGAAATCCCCGCAGCTTATTGTACAGGGACCCGGCTCTTTCTGCAATTTCCACCGCGTTGCGGTTCTGGCGTTCATGCTGCCAGAAATATTCGACCATACGCAGAGTGGCCAGCAAGGTCGTTGGGGTTACGATAATCACTTTCCTGGCATACATTTCGCTGAGCAGCTTCTCTTCCTTCTGAATGGCTGCGGAAAAGGCCCCTTCGATGGGAATGAACATCAGGACGAAATCGAGGCTGCGCACACCTTTAAGCGAGCTGTAATCTTTCTGACTCAGTGATTTGACGTGACTGCGTATCGATCTGATGTGCTGCGTTAACCCGTCCTGGCGATCAGACTCGCTTTCTCCATTGACGAATTTGGTCCAGCCGGTTAACGACACTTTTGAATCGATGACGATATCCTTGCCGTCAGGCAGATGGATAATGACATCCGGTCGATAAAGACGGTTGGTATCGTCCCGCAATGCGCTCTGGGTTTCAAATTCATAGCCATTTCTCAGCCCCGATTGCTCGAGCACCCGCGCCAGTAGAATCTCACCCCAGGTTCCCTGCTGCCTGTTGTCACCAGAAATTGCCCGGCTCAACCGAACAGCCTCTTCATTAATTCTGTCATTGAGTTCCCGCAGGTTCAGCAGTTCCTGTTTCAGCGAGGAGTGATCCCTGGATTCCTCCAGAAAAATCGTCTCAATTCGGTCACGGAAACCACTTAGCTGTTCCTGGTAGGGCTTGAGCAGATGTTCGATCTTTTCACTATTTTGGCGGGTGAGAATCTGAGTTTTCTCATCGAAGATCTCCTGGGCGAGATTTCTGAACTGCAGCCGCATCAAGTCGCCCGTCTTCTGCAGCAGATCAATCTTTTCTTCCTTGAACCGGCTTTCGAGATCGATTTTTTCCCGGTAGCTGTTGTGCTCGGCCAGCAGGTCACGGTAGCGCTTCTTCCACTTGATGATGAGCCAGACCATCAGAAAAAAGCAGACCAGTGCTCCGAGACCTGCCCAGAAAAAAGGCAGGAGTTGGCCAGTAGACAGAGATTCCAGGTAAGAATCCAGTTTGTCTGCAAGGTTCATTCAGATAATTGGAAGACCATTGCACTGCTCTTCCCCAAATACATCAGAAGTTCGAGCGGGGTTACTCAGCCTAGCGGGCCTCTCAGCTGCCGGCCGCCGAGGATATGCATATGAATGTGAAAAACGACCTGGCCGCCTTCAGGGCCATTGTTGAAAATCACCCGGTAGCCTTTGTCGAGCCCTTTCTTGGCAGCCAGTTCGGCGCCCGTGCGCACCATTTTGCCGATTAACTGGTCATCTTCCTGTTGAATTTCGCTCAGATCACTATAGTGTTTTTTGGGAACGATCAGAAAATGGGTTGGAGCCTGGGGAGCAATATCATTGAACGCCAGGACCTCGTCATCTTCATAGACTTTATCGGCCGGTATCTCTCCGGCGATGATTTTGCAGAACAGGCAGTCACTCATGATCCCTCTCCTTTTCTGAATTGGCGGTCAGGATATTTTTACTATACCCGGTGATTTGTGCAACGGGGAATTTGTCTGGCCCCTTGAGAAATGGGAAGCCTGATGTTAGGCTTTGGCGCCCGTGATGAGCGGCTACCGTGGAAAAGTGGTTTGTTGCTCAATGGCCGGGTTCGGCGGTAAAATTTTCTCCTCGGGCGCCTGTGCATCGGTGCGGTTAAATTGCACGGTACGCCTTGATAGCCCGCCAAAATCAAAATTTTGCAGAGTAGTTTGAGAAAACGGAAAAATTGTAATTTGCTGTCTGCGGGTGGTTCTTGATAGCGACTTCAGCGCCACAGATTCTTCTCGTCAACCCTCCGGTTGCCAAACCTTCCGAGCCTCCTGCCGGTATTGCGAGGCTGGCGGGAGCGTTGCGCAGCAACGGTATCGCCTGCGGTGTGCTCGATCTCAACCTGCACTGCCTGCTCGCCCAGTTCGATCATGAGGTCGAGGCCGGAGACACATGGAGCAGACGGGCCCGCAATAACCGGCACAGAAATCTCGTCCAGTTAAGAGCTCCGGAGCTTTACCAAAGTTTCGACCGCTACCAGCGGGTGATCAACGACCTGGGGAGGCTGCTGAGTCTGGCCGGCAGAAAATCAGGCTGCGAGATCACCCTGGCAAACTACCACGATCCCCAGAGGTCTCCTCTGAGCAGTGCTGATCTGCTGGCCAGTGCTGAACAGTTCGAAGACAATCATTTCTACCCCCTGTTCAGCTCCGTAATTGAGGAGGCGCTGGCTGTCCATCAACCCGTTTATGTGGGACTGTCCCTCTCTTATCTCAGCCAGGCGCTGCCTGCTTTTGCCGTGGCCGGGTTCCTTCGGCGCCACCACCCGCAAATCAGAATCATTGCCGGCGGCGGCCTGATCAGCTCGTGGATGAGCAGCACCGCCTGGAACGAACCCTTCAGGGGACTTTTTGATTACTGCATAGCCGGCCCCGGGGAAAAACCGCTGCTCCAGTTGTGCGGCCAAGAGTCCGATAGCGCTCTCGGCCGATTCTGCTATGACGACTACACTATGACCGCTTACCTGTCGCCGGGCGCCATTCTGCCCTATAGCGCATCCCATGGTTGCTATTGGCAAAAATGTCAATTCTGCCCGGATTTTGCGGAGGGTTCCTGCTATACGGCCAAACCGGCCTCCGCGGCACTGGCGGAAATCGACAAGCTCATACACACGCACCATCCGGCGCTGGTGCACCTGCTTGATAATGCCGTCAGCCCGGCTCTCTTGAGAGAACTCGCCGGTTCGGGGATGACGGTTCCCTGGTATGGTTTTGCCCGTTGTGAAAAAGAGCTTGAGGACTTCGATTTCTGTGCCGCTTTGAAACAGTCCGGCTGCGTGATGCTTAAACTGGGATTGGAGTCCGGCTCAGCGCAGGTATTGGAGAGGTTGAACAAAGGAGTCGATCCGGAGCGGGCGGCCCGTATACTTGGCAACCTCCACCGGGCCGGAATCGGGGCTTATGTGTATCTGCTCTTCGGCACACCGGCTGAAACCGAGTTAGAGGCATTGCTGACCCTTGATTTCGTTCGTAGGAACTGGGAGGCGATCACCTATCTCAACCTGGCGATTTTCAACATGCCGGTCTGCAGCCCCGAAGCGGTCCAGCTGCAGAACCGTTTCTCCGACGGAGACCTCTCTCTTTATTGTGATTTCGTTCATCCCGGAGGCTGGGATAGAAAAGCGGTGCGCAATTTTTTGCAGAAGCGCTTTCGCAGGGATCCTCTTGTCAGAGCGATCGAGCGCCGCAGCCCGGGCGTCTTCGGCTCCAATCACGCCCCCTTTTTGTTGCACAGCTAACGGGAAGAGCGGAGTGGTCTCCGCTCTTCTATTTAGGAAAACTAAAGCTGAGCTTATTGTCGTCGATGCCTATCTGGGCAACGCCGCCACCGGTCAGTTTACCGAACAGAATCTCTTCTGAGAGTACATCACCGATTTCCTTCATGATCAGCCGTCGCAGCGGCCTGGCCCCGAAGTCTGGGTCGTATCCCTCGGCGGCGAGCCAGTTTCTCGCCGCGTCGGTGAGCTGGATTTTAACTTTCTTCTCCAGCAGCTGACCTTCAAGCTCGATGATCAGTTTGTCGACCACCTGCTGCATGGAATCGTGGTCGAGGGGGCCGAAGGTGACGGTCGCATCCAGTCGATTCCTGAATTCAGGGGAAAACAGTTTCTCCACGGCCTTGTCGCTTTTACCTTTCTTGTCACCGACAAAACCGATGGTGTTGGCCGCAATCTCCCTGGCTCCGGCATTGGTGGTCATGATGATAACCACGTTTCTGAAGTCCGCCTTTCTGCCGCTGTTGTCGGTCAGCGTAGAATGGTCCATGACCTGAAGCAGAATGGAATAGATATCCATGTGCGCCTTTTCTATCTCGTCGAGCAGCAGGACGGAATAGGGGTGCTTGCGGATGGCTTCGGTCAGCAACCCTCCCTGGTCAAAGCCGACATAGCCCGGGGGAGCACCAATAAGGCGGGCAACGGCGTGCTTCTCCATGTATTCACTCATGTCGAAGCGCTCGAAATGGACCTCCAGGCACCTGGCCAGTTGCCGCGCCACTTCGGTTTTGCCGACGCCGGTGGGTCCGGCGAACAGAAAACTGCCCATGGGCGAGTCTGGATTGCCGAGTCCGGCCCGGGATCTTTTGACCGCCTGGACGATGACGTTGATCGCTTCATCCTGGCCGAAGATGACCGACTTCATATTGATTTCCAACCCTTTGAGCGACTCCAGCTCGGAACTCTTCCTGGTGCGGGCGGGTATGCGGGCAATGGCCGACACCACCCGCTCGACATCGTTGATCTTTACGGTCGAATTCTTTCTGCCCTCGAGGCGGAACAGGGAGCCAACCTCGTCCATCACATCGATTGCCTTGTCCGGCAGGAAGCGTTCGTTGATGTAACGGTCGGATAGTTCAGCCATGGCCTGCACGGACGTTTTCGAGTAGCGCACCCGATGATGTTCTTCGTAGCGGGGCTGCAAGCCTTTGAGTATCTGACAGGTATCCTTGACCGAGGGTTCCTCGATGTCGATCTTCTGAAATCTTCTCGACAGGGCGCGATCTTTTTCTATCTGGTTTTTGTACTCCTCATAAGTGGTCGAACCGATGCAGCGCAGGATTCCCGACTGCAGAGCCGGTTTCAGCAGATTCGACGCATCCATGGAGCCGCCGCTGGTGGCGCCGGCGCCGACGATGGTGTGCATCTCATCGATAAACAGGATGGCGTTGTCCTTCTTCTCGATGGCGGCCACCACTCCCTTGATACTCTTTTCGAAGTCACCGCGGAATTTGGATCCAGCCACCAGGGTACCCATTTCCAGCTGATAGATTTCCACATCCTGTAAAAGCTCGGGAACCAGTGCTTTTTTGCCCTCCTGGCGAACGATCTTGTCTTCATGAATTCTCAGGGCCAACCCTTCTGCCATGGCCGTCTTGCCGACGCCCGGTTCGCCGACCAGGAGCGGATTGTTCTTTTTGCGGCGGCAGAGCACCTGCATCATCCGGTTGATCTCTTCATTGCGGCCGATAAGCGGATCGAGTTTACCTTGCTCGGCCAGGCTGGCGTAATTGACCGTGTAGTCCTTCAGGGCCTTGTCTTCCTTGTCGCCCTTTTCCGAGGGCGAGCCGGAATCGGGAGGATGGGGCAGCGGTTCCTGCTGCAATCCCTCGGGCAACTCGTGGGAAACCAGATTGACCACTTCCATGCGGCCGACGCCGATGGAGCTCAGAAAATAGACGGCATGGGATTCCGTTTCCGAGAAAATGGCCACCAGTACATCGCCGGAATCCACCTCCTTCTTGCCACAGCTCTGGACGTGGGCGACGGCCCGCTGCAGTACCCTGTTGAAAGCGATGGTCTGGGTCGGATCGGTGCCGGCTGATTCGGAAATGGTCGGCACTTCCTTGATCAGAAACGACTCAAGCCGCTGCTTGAGTGACTCTACCGAACCCCCGCATTCTCTGATGATATAGGTAGTCAATTCGTCATGCAGGAGACCGTAGAGCATGTGTTCCACGGTAACGAATTCGTGGTTGTGACTTTTTGCTTCCGCCAGTTCGTGCACGATGGCGATTTTGGTCTCGCAGATCACACGCGTATACACCCCGGCCACCCCAACGCCGTCATTGTGAACGTTGAGCATGATTTTCGTCGCATCGTGTCTCGATTTATGAAATATATTTTCAAGAACCGAGACGACAAACTCCATGGTGGTGTAGTCATCGTTATGGAGCAAGACTTTGTAGCGCGGCGGCTCCTTGGTCTCAACCACCTCGTCAGCCAGAACAGAGCCCTGAAGGTCTCCTTTTTTGTCTCCCATCGTATGTTCTAAACGTTATTTAATCAACGGGTGCATACATCTGCTGTTGGTCTGCACATAATAATAATCCCGATTACCGGGTTTTCAAATGAGGCTTTTCAGGCTTTTTTTCACAAAGACTCAAGTTGCTATGCAGACTGCGGCATTGCAGATGGATGCTGCAGCTTTGCCAGGCTGAATAGCAGTTCCGCCAGGACAACGCGGCCGGGCACCGGGCTGCCCTTGAGTTTGAACTCCGCTTCGAGGAGCAGGGCCAGAGATTTTTTCAGGTTCGACTGCGAATGTTGGGCCGCTTTGTTGAACCCCACATAAAGTGCATAGGGGTGTCCTTTCAGCAGATCGGACCAGACCCCGGTTTCTTTTAGAGCCGGCAGGTAATGGTGCTGAAAGTCGTTGCTCGACATCGGCGTCCAGGGCGGCTTTTCCCTGGATTGCAGAGAATTGAATATGAGCAGCCTGCGCAGATAATTGCGCAGCGAGGCGATGATCGCCAGGGGATGGACGGCATCGCTGAGCAGGTGATCGAGTACCGTCATGACCCGAGCGGGAGTAGTGTCACCAAGGGCTTCGGTCAGCTCGAAAATGGCGTCTTCTCTGGTTCTGCCAACCATCTGGTCGACATCGCCACAGGTAATTCTCTGGTGCTCGCCCACGTAGAGCGCAACTTTTTCGATTTCCAGAACCGCGCCTACCGGATGAAAGCCAACGCGTTCGAACAGCAGGTCCAGGGCTTTGGGCTCGATGGCTTTATGCATGCGGGCCAGGGCGGTCTGGACCATTTCCCTTATTACCTCTTTCTGCTGCTGAAGCGCTGCCCGTGAGCTGCCCTCGGCGACGGAGCAGTCGATGATTGCGCCATGCTTTTTAATGGTGGTGAACAGTTTTTTCCTCTTGTCCACGTGCTCGGCGGTGAACAGGCCCAGTCCAGTTTCCCGCCGGGATGCGGAAAACCGAATAGTTTCGGCCACTGAGCGCTGCCGATATCACTGAACACGCTGGAGCCCTGCAGGTTCACCGAGCCGAGGCGGAGCAGACTGCGCAGGTATCTCGCCGCCGCGCCCGGGTTGTCCTTATCCCTGGCCTTGCGGGCCTTTTCCCACAGCGGCCCGCCGACCTCCCGGCTGTGAAACAAAGTGGTGTCCGTGACCCTGTACACCTGAAGTCCGGGCAGCAGGGTCATGCTTCTCAGCCTGGACAGCAATTTACTTGTGTCTTCCAGGGAGCCATCGAGCGTATGTACCGCTCCTCCCCTTTCCAGCAAGCGCTCTTCGAGCCGTTCGGCCGCTTTGCGGCACAGGTAGCGCTCGCCGTAACAGAGATACACCTGGCAGAACTCCCCGGCAGTAATCTTATCCAGCAGTGTTTCAATTTCCGTTCGTTTATATAATCCCATTTCCTCAGCTCCTGGTATCCATCATCTTGTGGAGAATGGCCGGCAGTGAACCGGGCTGCAGGTAGTCACTGCCGCGACCGTCGGCGAAAATCGGGTTCAGCTGAACGGAAACTTCGTCCCAGCTGAGGTGGTTGGGAGAGGCGGCGATGATTTCGAAAAGCCGCTGGTTATAGGGATCGTTGACCACCGCTTTGCCGGTGCCGACGGTGGCGAATATATCGATGGTGTTGTCAAACAGACGGTTGAGTTCAGAATAAATCCTGATCCCGCCGCAGGAACCGATGCTCAGGAAACGATTGATGTCGGGAATGGTTTCACGACCTATTTCCCCTGTTTGCAGCAATTCCCGCATGGGCTCGAGGAGCTGCTCTTCAC
>JARRLH010000070.1:0-14236 GCA_037387205.1 Desulfofustis sp. | reverse complement strand
TCCCTCTGGTGAGAAACTGTTTGAGGAGGCGGCGTTGAGTCGCACGATCATGGTAGACGGTGACTGCGTGGGAAAGTTCTATGCCGTTTACCGTCTTGTAATACTCGACAATCAGCGGTGCACTGAGCGACAGCCGATAGAGGGCTGCGGTCTTACCCTGGGCTATCAGGCTCCTGGCTTCGGCCTGCAGCGAACTGGAGGGGTCGAGCAGGCTGATGGTTTCCGGCAGCCTGGGCCGGTAGCCGTTGTTTACCAGATTCCTGGAATTGGACAGATAGGAGATGCGGCCATCGTCGTCGTCCTGGAACACGGACAGGCTGCTCAGTCTCCCGTCAGCTTTCCAGCGGGCAAAGTCGGTGGCGGTGTAGGAGCTGAGATCAACGGAACCATACCGGCCGATCAGATCTCTGATTAATTTGTGATCCGTTACCGACAGGAGTTGGGGATTTTTCTCGTAGTAGAACTGGAGAATTACCCGCAGCTGGAGCGAAAAGGTCGAGTCCGGCTCGCCGATCGTGGCGATCATTTTTTTCAGCAGATAGGTTCTGGCGTCCGGTTGCAGCTTGTCCAAGAGGGCGGCAAAGGTGGCGGAGAAAAGGATCAGGCTCTGCTCGTCCTGAAAGGCCGACCGGGCCATGAGATCGAGAACGGCCAGCTGCTCCTCGCTGTCTTGCGGGAAAAAGGCTGTCAGTTTACCCTTTTGGGCGCAGCTGATAATGAAATCTGAGACATGATTGTTTGTCGGATCGGTCTGCTTGAGAAAGACCAGCAGATTGTTGTTGAAGGTCTGGTTCAGCCGCGCCAGAAGCACCGGCACCAGCACATCACGAAAGGACGAATCGTAAAGCTCGCTGCCTCTGGCCAGCAGAATGTAGATATTGGCGGTGGTCAGGTCCCTGGCCGCCTGCGTGCGGGCAGAGGCTGTTGCCTGCTTGAGCACGTTAATTGCCTGATAGATCTTTTTCTGGGTCAGAGCGTCGTCGAGCTTCTGTTGATAGCTGTTTCTGGCCTTGGGGTGGAGTCTTGAAAAATGGGCGATTACCATGTTCGGCCCGCCCGCTGCCAGGGTGCCGGTGCTAATCTCTGCGCCGTAGCGATTGGTGACCGCATGCAGATCATTGATGATGCGGATATGTGGCCCGGCGGCTGCATCAAATGAGGCCAGCAGGATCGAGCGCTGCTCCGGGGACAAGGTATAAAACTTTTTGTCTTCCTGGGTTTTCGGCAGGTTGAAATAGTTGTGCAGCCAGAACAGAGCCTGGTCCGGTGTGGTCGTTTCCAGCTCGAATAATCCCTTGCTGTTGATACTGTCGTTGCGGGACAGGCTGGCTATCTGCGGCAGAATCTTCATGATCGTCTGCCTGTCCATTCCTTTGATCAGACAACTCTGTTCGGCGCTCAGCCGCTGTTCGGCGGTCATTATGCCAAGCAGGCGCAGACCCGCACGAACAGCGTCTCTGTCAATGCCATCGACCGCAAAAAGTGCTTTGGCCGCCCAGCGGCCCCTGTCATCGAGCGCTCTGGTCTGGCGAACCAGAGCAATCAGTGCATCGGCATCGATCCCTTCGATTTCGCTGATGGCCGCTACTGTCTGCATGGTGGTGAAGTCAAGCTCAGAGGTAAGCTCGAGAAGCTGCCAGCTTTTTGCCACAGTAGCCCCGTCAAGCCCGGCGAAGGTCTCGAAAATCAGCACCTGTTCAAAGCTGAGCGGCGCAAAAACAAGCCGCTCAAGGGTCTCGATCGCTTCCTCTGCATAAATTTCCTCAAGGGTGCAGAAGGCCCTCAGGGCTCTCATCCTGGTATACGACAAGGCGCGGATGACATCTTTGTGATAACGGTAGCGCTGATCATCCATGCAGTCGACTTGGCGGAACGCAGCCAGAGTAGTTTCCGTCGGGCTGTCAAGGGCGCTGGCCCCTCGGGCCGGCGCCTGATCGATTACCGCTGCAAGGAGAAAGATGCAAAAACTGCAGAAAATGCGTATCACGCCGGATTGTAATCCATTCTGGGTTGTGTCAGGGACAGGATAAGCTCAGAGCTATCGTAGCCATGATTGGCAGATAATTCAAGCGCCAATAGGGAAGGGGCGGGGCCGGCGGGCTGAGCCCATGGATCATGGCCGCCGACCCCGGTGCTGCGCGCTTGCCTGGATCAGTGAGGTTCAGCGGAGGCTTTCGTTGAAGGCCTGAAGCACCTCGTTGCCAGGGCACAACTCCTCTTCGCCAAGCTGGTTGAGGGGCGTGTCGGTGGTCTGGTTGATATCGTGAAAGTCCTCACTGTCGGGGTTCAGATAGAGAATTCCGGTGAGTATCTGGTCTTCAGCCTTGGCTTCCTCGAGGGAGTTGATGGCATCTTTCTTGTTGGTGAGGATTTCCTTGTCTTCCCGTTTGTAGAGGGTAATGATCGATCCGTCATGCAGGGCCACCGGTATTGTCGTGCCGTGATCATACTCGGTAAGAATCTCCTGCTGCAGCGGGATAAAATCGAAGGTCGCCGTGGCTTCCTTGTGGTCTCTGACCCAGGAATAGCTTTTGGTCGAGGTCGGGGCATTGTTGAAGGTCACGCAGGGTGAAATGACATCGACGAAGGCCATTCCCTTGTGGCTGATCGCCGCCTTGAGCATGGGCAGCAGTTGTTTTTTGTCGCCGGAAAAACCACGGGCGACGAAGTCGGCGCCCAGCAGAATGGCGAGTTCACAGAGGTCAATCGATTCAAACGAGACCGGTGCTCCTTTCCTGCTTTTCGAGCCTTTGTCGGCGGTGGCCGAATCCTGCCCTTTGGTGAGGCCGTAGCAGCCGTTGTTCATGACCACGTAGATCATGTTGAGATTGCGTCGAACCACGTGGGCAAATTGTCCCATACCGATTGAGGCGGTATCACCGTCGCCGGATACGCCGAGATAGACCAGGTCCTTGTTGGCCATGTTGGCCCCGGTTGCCACCGAAGGCATGCGTCCGTGCACCGAGTTGAAGCCGTGCGAGCGACCCAGAAAATAGGCCGGCGTTTTTGACGAACAGCCGATACCGGATAGCTTGACAACCTTATGCGGCTCGATGGACATCTCGAAGAAGGCGGTGATAATCGAGCTGACGATGGAGTCGTGACCACAGCCCGCGCACAGGGTGGATATTGCCCCTTCGTAGGCTTTTCGGGTATAGCCCAGTTTGTTCTTCTGAGCTTCCGGATGTCTGAACGTGGGCCTGACATAACTCATGGGGTTTCCTCCTGGGCCACCGGGGCAGGGCTGATAAACGGCTTTTCCCTGGCCAGCAGGGTCGTGTGAATCTGGTTGGTTATCATTCTGGCGGTAATTGCCAGGCCGTTGAAATTGTTGACATGCATCATTTTTCCTGGGGCCACCTGGCATTCCCCGGCCAGCAGAATCTCCATTTGAGAATCGCGATTCTGCTCGATGATAAAGACGAGTTCGTGTTCGGCGATGAAGTCGAAGACTTCGCCTTGAAACGGGAAGGCCTTGACCCTCATGCTGTTGATTGGAATGTTGCTTTCCTCCAACCGGTCCAGAGCCTCGACCGCCGAGGCCGTTGTGGAGCCGAAATAGACGGCTCCGAGCTTTTTCTGCTTGTCACGCATGACGATTTCAGGCATGGGGACCAGCTGACGGGCAGTTTCCCATTTGCTCAGCAGCCGGTTCATGCCCCGCTCGTAGGCTGCACTGCCTTCGGTGTAGGCGGCGTATTCATTGTGGGAGGTTCCCCTGGTGGTGTAGGCGCCCTTATCCGGATGGGCTCCCGGAAGCGTCCGGTAGCAGATGCCGTCCTTGTCGATATCCAGGTAGCGGCCCCATTTTTTCTCCAGCTTGTCGAGTTCCTCGCCGCTGAGCACCTTGCCGCGGTCATAGCGCCGCTGATCATCCCAGGAGAAAGGTGCGCAGAGATGATCATTCATACCCAAATCGAGATCGCTCATGACGATGACCGGTGTCTGCAGACGCTCCGCCAGGTCGAAGGCATCGGCGGTCATCTCGAAACACTCGTGGGGATCACTGGGGAAGAGCAGCACGTTTCTGGTGTCGCCGTGGGAGGCATAGGCACAGGAGAGCAGATCTGACTGCTGGGTTCTGGTCGGCATGCCGGTACTCGGGCCGCTGCGCTGCACATTTATTAGAACCACCGGGATCTCAGTAAAGTAGGCGAGACCCAGAAATTCACTCATCAGGGAGATACCTGGTCCCGAGGTGGCGGTGAAGGCGCGAGCTCCATTCCAGCCTGCACCGATGGCGATGCCGATGGCGGCCAGCTCGTCCTCGGCCTGAATGGCAGCATAGTATTTCCTGCCGGTTTCAGCCTCAATACGGTAGCGGCTGGCAAATCGTTCAAACGCTTCAACCACCGAAGTCGAAGGGGTGATTGGATACCAGCCCACCACGGTAGCCCCGGCATAGAGGGCGCCCAGGGCGGTACCGCTGTTGCCGTCGATGAGAATTCGATCGCCCACGCTATCCGACGGCGCGATCGACAGACCGCACGAATCCGTATGGTGCTTTTCGGCATAGCGATAACCGATTTCCAAGGCCCTGATATTTGGTTCTGCGAGCTTGGGCTTCTTGGCGAACTGCTTGGTGATCGAATCGGTGACTGGTTCCAGACCAATATCAAACAGATAGGCGAGGGCGCCGATGTAGATGATATTTTTCATCAGCTGCCGCATGCGGTTGTCGCTGAACTCATCGTTGCAGAGCTGGGTCAGCGGGATATCGATGACGGTGATGTCCTCCCGGTCGAAACCGGCCGGCAGCTCCCTGGTGGAGTCGTAGAGGAAATAACCGCCGGGCTGCACCATGTCGTAGTCATCGCGCAGAGTCTGGCCGTTTACCGCGATGATGAAGTCGGCCCCGCCCCGCCTGCCGAGATAGCCTCTGTCGTTGATCCTCACCTCGTACCAGGTGGGCAGTCCCTGGATATTTGAGGGGAAGACATTTTTGGGGCTCACCGGCACGCCGAGCCGGTACACTACTTTGGCAAAAAGGTTGTTGGCGCTGGCGGAACCTGAGCCATTGACATTGGCAAAGCGGACAACCAAGTCGTTGGTTCGTTCGATACGTTTCATCGGTCACCGGCCTTTGCGGATTTATAGGTGTATTTAATCATCTCCCAGGCAGCAGTAGGGCACCTCTCGGCGCAGACATACAGGGACTGTTCTTTGTTCCTGGCGGGAACCAGCAGCCGTTCCCGCAGTTCCTCCTCCTCTCCATTCTCGATGAAATTGATACAGGTGGTCGGACAGGCGTCGACACAGGCGTCGCACTCGATACACAGTCCTTCATCGAATACCGTCTGGACATCACAGTTCAGACATCTCTTGGCCTCGACCTTGCCGCCCTCCTGGCCATAGCCGAGTTCGACCTCGACCAGCCGGTCGCGGAGCGACTTGGCCTTGTCGACCATCGGTACGTGCTGGCGTTCATCCTCAGTTACATGGCTGTCGTAGAGCCAGTCATGGAAACCCAGCTTCTGTCCGGCCAGGGTAACCTCCGGCTCCGGCCGGTTGTGCAGATCCTCGCCGCGGCAGAGAAGATCGATGGAGATCGCGGCTTCGTGTCCATGGGCGACGGCGATAATTATGTTGCCGGGGCCAAAGGCCGAGTCACCGCCAAAAAAGACAGTGGGCACCGAAGACTGCAGGGTGACCGGGTCAAGCTTGGGGAGTCCGTAATCGTCGAAAGCGATGTTGCATTCCGGTTCGATAAACGGAAAGGCGTTCTGCTGACCGATCGCCAGAAGCACCTCGTCGCACTCAAGCACGACAGGTTCTTCTCCGGTGGGAACAAGTTTTCTTTTGCCCTGCTCGTCATACTCCGGCATTACCTTCTCAAAACGCATGCCTTGCAGGCGGCCGTCCTCGACGATGAATTCCAGCGGGGTCAAATTTTCGAGAATGGGGATATCTTCGTGCAGGGCGTCTTCGATCTCCCATTCCGAAGCTTTCATTTCACACCGGGGGCTGCGGACGATACCCTTGACGTCCTCGCCGCCCAGCCGGCGCGCGGTGCGGCAGCAATCCATGGCGGTATTGCCGCCGCCCAGTACCAGTACGCGTTTGCCAGTCTTTTCCACATGCTCGAACACCACGCCCGCCAGCCAGTCAATCCCGACATGGATGAATTTATCCCCCTCCTGACGGCCCGGCAGGTTGGGCAGGTCTCGTCCGCGGGGAGCGCCGGAACCGATGAACACCGCATCGTAATCCTTGTCGAGGATCTCCTTGAGGCTCGACACATAGGTGTTGAGATAGGTGGTGATACCCCCCATCTCCAGAATGTAGTTTACTTCTTCGTTGAGTACCCTTTCCGGCAACCTGAAGGAGGGGACCTGGCTCCGCATGAAGCCTCCGGCCTTGGAGGCATCGTCATAGAGATCGAGTTCGTAGCCCAGGAGCGACAGGTCCCGGGCCACTGTGAGCGAAGCGGGGCCCCCGCCTATCAAGGCGATTTTTTTACCGTTCTTTTTCTTAGGAGCTTTGGGGAGCCGGGCTGAAATATCGTCACGGTTGTCCGCCGCTACCCTCTTGAGGCGGCAGATGGCCACCGGCTCGTCCTCCACCCTGTCACGTCTGCAGGCAGGCTCGCAGGGGCGGTCGCAGACTCTACCCAAAATCCCCGGGAAGACATTGGAGACCCAGTTGATCATGTAGGCTTTGGTGAACCTCTCATGGAGGATCAGCCGGATGTATTCAGGCACCGGCGTGTGGGCCGGGCAGGCGTATTGACAGTCTACAACCCTATGGAAATATTCGGGATTTTTAATGTCGGTCGGCTTCACGAGTCGGCTCTCAGCAAGGGGTGGTGGAAAAGGGCAGCGGACGATTCCTTCTTACCAGTATGTGCGGATAATACCAAGTTTATTGGTGGTATCAAGTGGTTAGATAGTAACAACAATAATTATTATCAACTTTATTAAAATAATGCCTGCGCCCTGAAAAGCAAGCCAAATTTACATTTATGTAAAAACGAATTTTATATTTATTTTATATAGTTAGGCAGGACAAGGCGAGTGCTGCGGGAGATTTCTGCATCCCCCGCAGCAGGTTGGTGAAACTATTCGGGCACTACCCGCACCGCCCCGAGATCGGCGGACGAGGCGAGCAGTGCATAGGCTTTTAGGGCTGTGGAAATCTGGCGGGGCCGGGCCGGCGGCTTGAAAGCGCCGGAGCCGCGCTTTTCCTCCTCTGCTCGCCTCGCTTCCAGCTCGGTCACGCTGATTGCCACGTTGATGGTTCTCTTGGGGATATCTATTGCAATGGTATCGCCGTCTTTCACCAGGCCGATTGCGCCACCTGCTGCTGCTTCGGGGCTCACATGACCAATCGACAGGCCGGAGGTGCCCCCTGAGAACCTGCCGTCGGTGACCAGGGCACATTCCTTGCCCAGGTTTCTCGACTTGAGATAGGACGTGGGATAGAGCATTTCCTGCATGCCGGGGCCGCCACGCGGGCCCTCGAAGCGAATGACCACCACGTCGCCGGCGCTGATGGTGCCGTCTAAAATAGCCTCGCAGGCGTCTTCCTGGGAGTCGCAGACGCGGGCGGTTCCAGAAAAAACCAAGATGGACTCGTCGACCCCGGCCGTTTTCACGATGCAGCCGTTTTCGGCAATGTTGCCGAACAGTACAGCCAGGCCGCCGTCTTTGGAGAAGGCGTGTTCAGCCGAACGGATGCAGCCGTGCCGCCGATCGAGATCGGCTTCTTTGTAGCTGCTCTGCTGGGAGCCCATCACCAGGTTTCTGCCAATATTTCCCGGGGCGCTCAGATAGAGTTCTCTGGCCTCTTGGGTCGCTGATTCCAAAGTGATGTCGTGGCTTGCAAGCACCGCCTTTAGGGTGGGGCTGTCCACCCTGCTCACCGATGTGTCAATCAGCCCGGCCCGGTCCAGCTCAGCCATAATTCCCAGGATGCCGCCGGCCCGATTCACATCTTCAACATGGTAGGACGAGGAAGGGGAAACCTTGCAGAGGTTGGGGATTTTTCTGGACAGCTCATCGATGTCCTTCATGGTGAAATCGACCTTAGCCTCGTGGGCTATGGCCAGCAGATGGAGCACTGTATTGGTCGAGCCGCCCATGGCGATGTCGAGCGACATGGCATTTCGGAACGCGGCTTTGGAGCCAATCGAGCGGGGCAGGACAGTGCCGTCTTCGCTGCCGTAGTAGGCGTCCGCCATTTCAACAATACGCTCCGCCGCCTTCTCGAAAAGAGAGATTCGCTGTGCATGGGTGGCCACCACCGTGCCATTGCCCGGCAGGGCCAGACCCAGGGCCTCGTTGAGGCAGTTCATCGAATTGGCAGTGAACATGCCCGAGCAGGAGCCGCAGGTTGGGCAGGCGCAGCGTTCGATGCGCGCCATGTCGCTGTCGGAGACGGTTTGGTCGGCAGCCATGACCATGGCGTCAATCAGGTCGTACCTGTCGTCCCCGTCGACCCCGGCCTCCATGGGGCCGCCAGAGACAAATATGGTCGGGATGTTGAGCCGCATGGCAGCCATCAGCATGCCGGGGGTAATCTTGTCGCAATTGGATATACAAATCATGGCGTCGACGGTGTGGGCGTTGCACATGTACTCAACGCTGTCGGCGATCAGATCCCGAGAAGGCAGCGAATAGAGCATGCCGTCATGACCCATGGCGATGCCGTCGTCAATGGCGATGGTGTTGAATTCGGCCGCAAAGCAGCCTTTCTTTTCAATTATCTTTTTTAAGTGCTGACCTATTTCATGCAGGTGCATGTGGCCCGGAACGAACTGAGTAAAGGAGTTGACGATGGCGATGACTGGTCTGCTCATGTGCTCCTCTCGCATTCCGTTTGCCCGCCAGAGACTGCGGGCTCCGGCCATTCTTCGACCCTGGGTTGTGGTAGCGCTGCGTAGGGGGATGGTCATGGGGTACCTCGCTCAAAGAAAATCCGCTCCCGACTTGGGCCGGAATGAGCGGAAAATGTTAGAAAAAACTGTACTTTTTCAAAAATCTATTACAGTATACAATGAAACAGAGGAGTATTGCACAATTTTTCAGGAGGTCGGTATGAAAAAGACGGAGATTGATTATTGGATCACCGCAATGCTGGAATCCCACCCCAATGTTTCCGATTTAAATATCACGGTTGGCAAGACTCTGCAGGTGGAATCGGCGGGTGTTCTGAAACCGGTCGAAGTTGAGCCTCCGATAAAGGAGTTGACGCCGTTCCAGTCTGAAACTTTCGCCCTCAACCTGATCGGCAACAACAAGCGGCTGCTTAACGATCTGGTCGCCAACGGCTCCTGCGACCTGTCGTACGCATTCAGTGAGGAGGCCCGTTTCAGGGTCAATATATTCACCACCAAAGGATACATCACCACGGTGATGCGTAAGCTGGAGACCAAGGTTCCCTCGATTGAGGACATGAACTTCCCCCATGCTTTTGAAAAAATGGCATCGGAACTCAACGGCATCGTTATTTTCACCGGTGCCACCGGTACTGGTAAGACAACCTCGCTGGCGGCCCTGCTGAACCGCATCAATCAGGAGCGGGCGGTGCATGTGGTCACGCTCGAAGATCCCATCGAATATATGCACACCCATAACCAGGCGACCTTCAACCAGAGGGAATTGGGACATGATTTCTCGAGCTATGCGATGGGAATGAGGGCAGCCCTCAGGCAGGCACCCAAGGTTATTCTGGTGGGTGAGATGCGCGACAGGGAGACCATGGAGATCGGCTTGACCGCCGCCGAAACGGGTCATCTTGTATTATCCACCCTGCACACCATCGATGCCGGCCAGGCCATCAACCGCTGCCTGGGTATGTTCGAGCAGGAAGAGCAGCCCCAGATCCGGCACCGGTTGGCTGACACCATCCGCTGGGTTGTCAGCCAGCGGCTGCTGCCCAGAGTCGGGGGCGGCCGGATCGCCGCCATGGAGATCCTCTGCACCAGTCTCAGGGTGAAGGATCTGATTCTCAACGGCGAAACCGAAGACAAGACCTTTTACGAGGTCATAAAGGCGGGGTCTGCGCTGGAGATGAGAACCTTCGACCAGCATATACTCGAATTGTTCAGCCATGGCCTGATCACCGAGGAAACGGCGGTGAGGTATTGTTCCTACCGCAACGAGATCTTCCGCGGCATTGACCAAATCAAGGCTGCCCGGGGCGAAGCGACCTCGAGCCTCAAGGATTTGGCCATGGAAGAGGAGGAAGACCAGTCGTTTGGGTACTGAGCAGACACACCTCTTTCCCGGGCTAAGCTAATCAGCAACTGAACTCAGCAGATCAGCAGAAGAGAGACGGTTATGAAGATCACATGCAGCGCGTGCGGTAAATCCCATAAATCCAATGCCAAACTGGAAGCGAGCCTGGAAAAACTTCAACCGGGTCAGAAAGTTCGTCTTAAATGCAGTCAATGCGAGGAGCCCATACCCCTGAGCAGAGAGGACCTCTATGGTGACAGGGCCAGCACGATCAGGCCGCCGGAACCGCCCGATATCAGTTGGCTCAAAGATGGAGTCTTCGACGATGAGGAAATCGTTGCCGACATTCCCCAGGCACTGATCGTCGCCAGGCCCGGGGATGCCAGGGAGAAAATGAGCAGTGCCCTGTCCGGTCTCGGGTATCGAACCGAAACCACTGAACAGACAGGGGACATGGTTACTCAGATGCAGTTCGTCAATTACACCTGTGTGGTGCTGAATACTGAGTGTGTTGAGGGGAATTTCGCAGACGATCCGCTGCACCGCTTCCTCTGTGCCATGGAAATGTCACGCCGGCGAAATATTCTCTATGTGCTCGTAGGACCGGAATTCAAAACCTTCTATAATCTACAGGCCCTAACAAATTCAGCTAACCTGGTGGTCAATTCCAGTGACATTACCCATTTCGGAGTTATATTGAGAAAGGCCATTCCGGAATATGAACAGCTTTTTGGCCCCTATATGGATGAAATGAAAATTCAGGGGAAACAATAACTGCAATGAACCCATACCGGCAGCCCGCCTGAACCGGCGGCGGGCTGCCGGCAAACAGTCTGCCTTCCTGCCAATTTATCACCTCTGCCCCATGAAGCGCTTCCTGCCTCTTACCCTCATCGCTCTCCTGCTCTTGACGAGCGGTGCCTGGCTGTTGTCAGGCCCATCGACTCCGATCACCCAAGCCGATGAACAGCAAGGTGCGTCTGTAGGGGATGGAAAGCAAGCAGTATCTGCGGTCGAGGTTCAGCCGCGTTTCCAAACGGTGTCCGCCGCTGAAGCCGCGGAGTTGATGAAAAGAAGGGAAAACTTGCAAATTATAGATGTGAGAACTCCTCAGGAACGCAAACAATTCCGCATCGCCGACTCCAAGCTGGTGCCCGTGGGCGATGTCTTGCGGGGCGTCTTCGAGGCCGATCCAGAACAACCGCTGATGCTCATCTGCGCCGTCGGCGGCCGCAGCTATGTGGCTTCTAAAGTAATGTTTGCCCGCGGCTACCGGGAGATCTACAACCTGGACGGAGGGATCGAATCCTGGCGTCGGGCAGGCTTTCCCCTGGAGAGCGGCCCCGAAGACCCGGCTCGATAGTCCTATCTTCTTGTAATCAATTATAAAAAAACAGTTTTTGTGGAAGCGCTCCAAGAACCTTTCCGGCACTGACGAAGATCTAATAAAACCTTGTCTCTCCATCACTTTCATGGTATAAAGCACAATTCCCCTGCTGGGGTTGCCCTCTGAAGTTTGGAGCGCAGTTCCACAGTTGTACAGGTGTCTGTTACAGAACAGGCTGAGATCAAAAACAAAAACCTTGCGGGATGTGCCCGCGCAACGAGCAAACCAATGAGCGAAGAAACCAACCAATCAAATCAAACAGAGAGTAATGAAGAGCTCAGCTTTGCCGAGCTTTTCGAGATGGAAGAAAACAACAAGGTCGTCGAAGTGGGCAATGTTGCCTTTGGCACCATAATTGGAGCAGACGACGATTGTTACCTTGTCGATGTCGGGGATAAGGCCGAGAGCTACATCCCCAAATCTGAGTTTCGTCTCGACGACGCTGAGGAGATCAAGGTGGGCGACACCATCGAGGTCTTCGTTGAGCGGCGTAAAGATGAAGGCGGTTTGCTTCTGTCTCGTGAAAAGGCCATCGCCATCAAGGTCTGGGAAGATATTGCCAGGATTCAGGAAGCTGACGGAACCATTCAGGGCAGTATCGAGAGCCGGGTCAAGGGCGGTATGTCGGTCGATATCGGCGTGCCTGCCTTCCTGCCATATTCCCAGATTGATTTGCGGCCGGTCAAGGATCTGGACGGTCTGATTGGTCAATCATATGAATTCAAGATTCTCAAATTCAACCGCAAGCGCAACAACGTGGTTATCTCCCGCCGGGCAATTCTTGAGGAAGAACGCAATAAACTGCGCGAGGAGATGCGCTCCCGTCTGGAAGAAGGCCAGATTATCAGCGGCTCCATTACCAATATCACCGATTACGGCCTGTTCATCGACATGGGCGGCATGGACGGCCTCTGCCACATCACCGACCTGAGTTGGGGACGAGTTTCCCATCCGGCCAAGCTCTACAAGGTGGGGCAAGAAGTCGAGGTCAAGGTGCTCAAGTACGACCGTGACAACGATCGGGTCAGCCTGGGTATAAAGCAGTTGCGTGACGATCCCTGGGCCACCGTTACCGAGCGTTATCCGCTGGGCGAGAAGGCGGTGGGTAAAGTTGTCTCGATCACCGATTACGGTGTTTTCGTCGAACTCGAGGAAGGGGTTGAAGGACTTATCCATGTCTCCGAAATGACCTGGTCGAAAAAACCCCGGCATCCGTCCAAAATCGTCGCGGTTGGGGATACCATCGAGATTATGGTGCTCAACATCGAACCGGAGACCAAGCGCATCTCCCTGGGTATGAAGCAGCTTCAGCCCAATCCCTGGGATATGGTCATCGAGAGCTATCCGGTGGGGGCAATCATCGAAGGCAAGATCAAGAACATCACCGACTTCGGTGTCTTCATCGGTATCGAGGAAGGTATCGATGGACTGATTCACGTCTCAGATCTGTCCTGGACCGAGCGCATCAAGCATCCCGCAGAAAAATACGCCAAGGGCGACACAATTCAGGCGGTCGTTCTGAAGATCGACAAGGAGAACGAGCGTTTCTCACTGGGCGTCAAGCAGCTCACCCCGGATCCCTGGCAGACGGCCTACAACAATTATCCCTCGGGTACCGTGGTTGAGGGTGAAATTACCAACGTCACCGATTTCGGCGTCTTTGTGAAACTCGAGGAAGGCATAGAGGGGTTGGTTCATGTTTCCGAAATTCCCAAGGACAAGGTGAAGAGTCCGGCGGAACATTACAACGTCGGCGATACCCTCAAGGCTATCGTCATCAACGTGTCCGCCAAGGACAGGAAGATCGGGCTGTCGGTTAAGACACTCGAGGATGAGGGAGAGGCCGAGGCAGTGGAGAAGATCAAGAAAGCGGAAGCAGAAATCGCCGAGGCTGCTCCGGCAACCTTTGGTGATCTGCTTAAGGCCGCCGCCGAGGGAGGCCCCAAAACCGAAGAGTAGGACACCCGTCCAAGGGTGATAAAAGGTTGTTTCGCCTGACCGCGGAGCAACCTTTTTTTATATCTTATTTTAATGGGTTAGAAAGTCAATGAGCATGCTAAAGAAAGAACTGGTTGATAAAATCAGCGATAACCTGGCCCTGCACAAGCAGGATGTCAATGTTGCTGTCGATATAATTCTTGACTCGATGGCCGAAGCGCTCGCCGAGGGCAGAAGGGTGGAGTTGCGAGGCTTCGGCAGTTTCTCAACGAGGAATCGCAAAGCCCGTCAGACCAAAAATCCCCGGACCGGAGTTATGATGGATATCGGTGAGCGCAAAACAATCCACTTTACCATGAGTAAATCACTTAAAGAAGCACTCATTAACGGAAAGGGCTGACATCGCCTTTTCCTTCCCTGAGAATTTCCGGCCTGTCGCCGGTGAGATCGATGAGCGAGGAGGGGTCCGGGTAGACCGGGCCTCCGTCGATGATCACATCGACATGATTGTTGAGAAGTATTTCGATTTCGAAGGCTTGGGTGGGCGGTGCCGTATCGTCATCAACGGGGATACTGGTGTTGATGATCGGAGAGCCGAGTTCCTCGAGCAGTGACCGGCAGATGACATGTTCCGGAACTCTGATACCGACCGTTTTCTGCTTGGTCGTCATCACCTTGGGAACCAGTTTAGTTCCGGGAAGTACGAAGGTGTAGGGGCCGGGCAGATTTTTTT
>JARRLH010000069.1:0-10978 GCA_037387205.1 Desulfofustis sp. | reverse complement strand
ATCGCAGGTAACTCCGCGCAGATCCTCGAGCGGGGTATGCAGAAAGGGTCCACCTGAAGCGGTGAGAATAAGCTGGGAGACGTCCTCGCGTCGGCCGGCTTCGAGCGCCTGTAAAATGGCGCTATGCTCTGAATCGATGGGCAGCAGTCGGACCCGGTTGTCGCGCACTTTCTGCATCACCAGCCTGCCGGCAACGACCAGCGTCTCTTTGTTGGCCAGACCAATGTCTTTTCCCGCCTCGATGGCGCCGATGGTGGGCAGCAGGCCGGCGGCACCCACCACCGCGCAGATGGTCATGCCGACCTCACTGAGGGCGGCCACCTCCACATTTCCCTCGGTCCCCCAGACGATCTTCTCCGCAAACTCAGAGGGGAGCAGGGCTGCAAGCTGTTCAGCGTAGTCTTCGTTGAGCACCGAAATCAGTTTCGGCTTAAATTCGAGAACCTGATCGCTGAGAAGTTTGACGTTGCGCCCGGCGGCCAGTCCAAGTATCTGAAACCGATCGGGAAACTGACGAACAATGTTGAGAACGTTGATACCGATGGAGCCGGTAGAGCCGAGCAGGGAGAGATTCTTCATCAAAAACCTGAATAGATGAGCATGTAGTAGAGAACTGGACCAGCCAGCAGCAGGGAGTCTATGCGGTCGAGCACACCACCGTGACCGCCGAGCAGGGTTCCCGAGTCCTTGAACTGGTAGCCGCGTTTTATGACCGATTCCACCAGGTCCCCCACCATTCCGGCCAGCGCCAGAACAATGGCCAGCCCAGCAACAAACCAGATGGGTGCGGCCACCGGGAAGATCAGAGAGAACGCCAGCCCCGCCATCACTCCTCCAATCATTCCACCGACACCACCCTCAACGGTTTTGTTGGGACTGATGTTGGCACATAGTTTGCGCCTGCCCAGGCGGGAGCCGACAAAATAGGCGCCGGTATCGGATCCGGCGGTAATCGCGGTAAGGATAATCAACCAGGAGGCCCCGTCCTCACATCCCCTGAGAAGAACCAGATGTGAGGCGAAAAAACCGACGCAAAGCAGACCCAGGGCACCTCTCGTCAAGACGGTCAGCGGCGCCTCGAAGCGCTGGTAGTGTCTGAACACATACAGAGCCAGGGCAATAAAACCGAGCAGCAGACCGGCCGGGGCGGCAGCCTCGAACTGTCGGCAGAAGAGGGCGCCGAGTATGGGTAAAATGAGGATAAGCGGCAGCAGGACGCGGTCCGATTCATACAGATAATCAGCAAACGCCATTCTGCAGTACTCGCGGCTGCCGAGGTAACCGATGGCCACCATGCTCACCCAGAAGAGTTGAAAGGAACCCAGCGCCAGCAGGAGCAACCAGCCCAGCGCCAGCAGTATGCCGGGTACGATACGGCTCATGACTTCTTACCCGTAACCTGCTCCCCGGTTTTTCCGAACCTGCGTTCCCTTTTCTGGTAGTCGAGCAAGGCCTCGAGGTAGGCCTGTCTCCTGAAATCCGGCCACATGGTTTCGGTAAAATAGATTTCCGCATAGGAGGCCTGCCAGAGAAGAAAATTTGAAAGACGCTGCTCTCCCCCGGTTCTAATCAGCAGATCGGGATCAGGCTGCCCCGCTGTATAAAGCTGCTCGGAGAAAATCCGGTGGTCGATCTGCTCAGGTTTCAATTTCTCTTCGAGGCAACGTCGAGCTAATTTCTTTACGGCCAGGCAGATTTCGTCGCGGGCTCCGTAGCTGAGGGCCAGATTGAGCACCATTTTGTCGTTTCCGGCAGTGCGGTTGATTGTATCCTCCAGGGTCCGGCGTACGCCATCGGGCAGCCTGGAGGTCTCACCAAGGCAGTTGAGGCGGATCTCGTTTTTCTCCATTCTGCTCAGTTCCGAGATCAGATAGGATTTGAGAATATTCATCAGACCTGAAACCTCCTGCTCGGGACGATTCCAGTTTTCCGAGGAGAAGGCGTAGAGGGTCAGGTGGCCGATACCAATCTCGCGGGACATCTCGACAATCTCGCGTACCGAGTCGGCACCCACTTTATGACCGTAGATTCTCGGTTTTCTGCGACTCTTGGCCCAGCGGCCGTTGCCGTCCATAACGATAGCGATATGGCGGGGTAGACAATCCGGATCGAGGGGGGCTGCGTCACTCATGAATGGGTATCAGGACGGCGAAACGGCAATCGTGCACCTCTCAAACGTCCATTACCTCTTTTTCCTTCGACCCGCTTATTTCGTCTATCTGGGCGATGTAATCATCGGTTTCGGATTGAGCGTCATCTTGGAGTTTGAACAGGTCGTCCTCGGAGATTTCCTTGTCTTTTTTCTGCTTTTTCAGCTGATCGATGGCCTCTCGACGGATATTTCTGATTGCCACCCGAAACTCTTCGGCAATCTTCTTGACCTGCTTGACCAGTTCCTTGCGCCGCTCCTCGGTCAACTGGGGTATGTTCAGGCGGATGATTTTTCCGTCACTGGCGGGCGTCAGACCGATATCTGATTTCAGAATTGCCTTCTCTATGGCACCCAGCACCTGGGGATCCCAAGGCTGAATGGCGATGGTTCGACTCTCGGGGATGGTCAGGGTAGCTACCTGGTTGAGCGGCATGGTACTGCCGTAGGCCTCCACCTGGATGCCGTCAAGCAGGGCCAGCGATGCTCGGCCGGTGCGGACCTTGGCCAGTTCGTTCTTGAAGGCCTCGACGCTTTTTTCCATCTTTTCAGCCATTTCCAATATCACATCGCTCATTTTTTCACCCGTTTCGTTGAATTGAAATTGGTCTTTTATCCCGAGCTGATCAAGGTTCCCACATTTTCGCCAAGCACCGCTTTTCTGACATTGCCGGGCACGGTCATGTTCATCACCAGGATAGGCTTTTTCTCTTCTTTGGCGAGGGCGATTCCTGCCGCATCCATCACCCGAAGCCCCTGCTTGAGCACCATATCGTAGGTGAGCCGGTCATATTTCACCGCATCCGAATATTTTACCGGATCTTTATCGTAAACGCCATCAACCTTGGTAGCCTTGATGATCAGATCGGCGTCGATCTCCAGCGCTCTGAGCACGCCGGCCGAATCGGTTGTGAAATAGGGGTTTCCGGTGCCGGCGGCGAAGATAACGGTTCTCCCCTTTTCCAGATGCCTGGTCGCTCTGCGCCTTATATATGGTTCACAGACAGACTGCATCGGAATTGCCGACTGTACCCTGGTGTCGACCCCGCAGCGTTCCAGTGCATCCTGCAAGGCCAGGCTGTTCATCACGGTGGCCAGCATTCCCATGTTGTCAGCGGTTGAACGATCCATGCCCTTGCTGGCACCGGCCACGCCTCTGAAGATATTGCCGGCCCCGATAACCAGGCCGGTTTCAACCCCAAGAGCGACGATGGCTTTGATCTCCGCAGCGACAAAATCGATTACGGTGGTGCTGATCCCGAACAAATTGTCGCCCATCAGCGCCTCACCGCTCAGTTTTAAGAGTATTCGCCGATATTTGACCTGCATCGAAGCACCCCCGTTCTGTTTTGAACGGCTCCGCTCTAAGGCCGGAGCCGCAGTCGGTCTACTCCACGCCAATCTGAAAGCGGGCGAAACGTTTTACGGAAATATTCTCGCCCATTTTACCCACGCAATCGGTCAACAGATCCTGAACACTGAGATCGGGATCCTTGACATATTTCTGCTCGAGCAGACAGATTTCAGCAAGAAATTTATCGATTTTCCCGGAGACGATTTTCTCCACGATGTTCTCCGGCTTGCCGGATTCGAGCGCCTGCTGGACATAGATGTCCTTTTCCCGGGCCAGGACGTCGGCGGGCACGTTTTCACGGTCGATGGCCACCGGATTGGAGGCGGCGATGTGCATCGCCAGATCGCGCGCCAGTTCACGGAATTGATCGGTTTTGGCAACGAAGTCGGTTTCACAGTTAAGTTCAATCATCACGCCAAGCTTTCCGCCCGCGTGAATGTATGTTTCGACAACGCCTTCTGATGTGGCTCGGCCCGCACGTTTGGCGGCAACGGCAAGCCCTTTTTTACGGAGCAGGTCAACCGCTTTTTCCATATCCCCGTCAGTTTCATTGAGGGCCTTTTTGCAATCCATCATTCCGGCGCTGGTCTTATCGCGCAGTTCTTTTACCATCTGGGTGGTAATTTTCATGATAATCCTCCGTACAGCACTGCACCACCTCGCCAGTAGGTGCAGGTCTTCTTATCTAATAGATGATTCACTTCAACCAGGTACGGCATAGCTCGACTAAAAGCAGGATCAAGCGTTTTTGCCGCCAACGAAAAGGGGCTGTCTGACGACTGCCCCTCTGATTCTATCGCCCGTGCGCTGGCTAATGACTGGTAGGCTACTCGGCTGCGTTCTCTGATTCTTTCGTCTCAGCAGCTTCTTCCATGGCGCTGTCCTGATCAGTGTCAGCCATTGCCGCTTCCAGCGCCTCTTCCGACGCCTCCTCACCATCACGCATCGCCTGTCCCTGGAGGACCGCCTCGGCAACGTAGTGGCTAACAAGCTTGATCGCCTTGATGGCGTCATCGTTGCCCGGTATCAGGTAGTCGATGCCATCCGGGTCGCAGTTAGTATCAGTAATTGCAATGATCGGGATACCGAGTTTTCTGGCTTCGTTAACGGCAATCGCCTCGGCCTTGGGGTCGACCACGAAAACAGCAGTAGGGAGCACCCGCATATCTTTGATGCCGCCCACATTACGCTCCAGTTTTATGCGCTCCTTCTCCATCATCAGAATTTCCTTTTTGGGAAACCTGTTGATCGAGCCGTCCGCCTGCATGGATTCGATCGACTTGAGCCGATCGACACTGGTTTTAATAGTCTGAAAGTTGGTCATCATACCGCCGAGCCAGCGATGGTCAACATAGTACATATTGCAGCGCTTGGCTTCCTCGCGGATGATTGCCTGGGCCTGGCGCTTGGTACCCACGAACAGCAGCGATCCTCCACCGGAGATTTCCTGGGTGATGAAATCGCAGGCTTTATCGAACATGCGCTTGGAAATATCCAGGTTGATAATATAGATGCCGTTTCGCGGCCCATAGATGTAGGGTTTCATCTTCGGGTTCCAACGTCTGGTCTGGTGACCGAAATGCAGCCCTGCTTGCAGCATCTCTTTTACACTTGCGTTTGCCATGATAAACCTCCTTCTGGTTGTTCCTCCATTCCCCGATGATCGGCTCTCGGCCGACACCAGATTGGCAGGGAATGTGTGTATTTACCGGCTTTCACTATATGCCCCAAAATGATTGGCGCAAAATATTTTTTATTAACATAAAAACCGCCTTCCTGCAAGCATCTGACGGCTACTCTTTCTCCACCTTTGAGCTTCTTATCTCCTCACCAGTGAAGATCTCCCGCCCAGGATATCTTTGAGCCACTCAAAACCGAATTTCAGCAGTTCCGCGTCATCTCCTGCAATTCTCTTTTTGTGCTCCCGGTTAAGTTGGTAGTGGTCGACAAGACGCTGTGCCTCGGCAAATGTTCTGAAACCGTCGATATCGTAACAGACCATAAAGGCCATCTGCTGGGTGGGGCCGCCGCTGCCTTCACCTTTCCAGGGGTTGGAAGCGAACAGGGTATCGACTTCGGCCCAGCGGTCATTCATCTGGTTAAATTGTTCGAGGTGCTGGCTTCTGAGCCACTGCTTAACCGTATTCTGCTGCGGTTCAAAATGACCTTTACAATAGTCGTGATTGGTCAGGAAGTAAAAATCCTCTGGTCGACCACTTGCACATCTTCTGTCTACGGCCCGTTCGAGCGGATACGTTCGGCAGGCGGTGGGTCTGTCCTCATAGACGGTACAGCCCTGTTCATTCAGAAAGGGGCACTGCTTTTCCTTAGCGGTTGAATCAAGCTTGAGAATCACGGTCGGGAAGTAGGGATTGGCCCCTTTCTTCAATTCCGTGTGAGTGCGCATGAACGTTTCGGAATCGATTGCCAGCCGTTTTCTCAACCTGGTGATATCGTATGGATAGAGATCGAGTTCAACGTTTTTGCAACAGACGGTGAAACAGGATACGCCCGGGTGACATTTAAAGGTGAATTCCCCGCCGCCCAGCGGCTGCATTCCTGCTGGAAATTTTTTTGATTCGGTCATGACCTCAAAATACAAAAAAGCTGACATGAACCAGGTTCAGTGCCAGCTTTTTTGTGCGATATGGGGGCAAAAAAATCAGCTTTCGTCTTCTTCGCCCAGATCTTCCTCGTACCCCACCAGTTCAATGATCGCCATGGGAGCGGCATCTCCCTGCCGGTTGCCGGTCTTTATGATCCTGGTATAGCCGCCTTGGCGGTCGGTGAATTGGCTCTGAATCTCATCAAAGAGTTTGGCCACCACGTCTTTGCTTTGCATATAGCTCAGGGCCTGACGCCTGGCGTGCAGATCACCGCGTTTAGCCAGGGTTATCATTTTCTCGGCAATGGGTCGCAGCTCCTTGGCCTTTTTCTCGGTGGTGACAATTCGCTCGTGTTCAAACAGGGAGGTAACCATGTTCCTGAACATTGCCTTGCGATGCGAGCTTGTACGGCCGAGCTTTCTGCCGGATTTTCCATGTCTCATGATTCTATCCTCAACTGATTGATCTATTCCTTTTTCTTTTCAGGTATTTCCGGACGCTGCCAGTTGTCGAATTTCAGGCCGAGGGTGAGTCCCATCTCAGCCAGCAGGGTCTTGATCTCATTAAGCGATTTACGCCCGAAATTCTTGGTCTTCAGCATTTCCTGGTCGGTTTTCTGGGCCAGGTCGCCGATGAAATAAATCTCGGCATTTTTAAGGCAATTGGCCGAACGCACCGACAACTCGAGGTCCTCGACCGGTTTATCGAGATAGGGATTGAGCGGCGGCTCGTCTTTATCGGGCTCGTCCTCTTTTTCCGGTTCCGCACGATCTTCGTTGAAATTTATGAAGATCGACATCTGATCCTTGAGGATCTTAGCGGCGTAGGCAAGCGAATCCTCTGGGGTCACGCTGCCGTCGGTCTCTATCTCCATGGTCAACTTGTCGTAGTCGGTAATCTGGCCGACCCGGGCCTGGGAGACGACGTACTGCATCCGTTTGATCGGCGAAAAGATAGCATCGATGGGAATCTGGCCGATGGACAGCTCGTCTTTTTCCTGACGTTCGGCGGGCATATACCCCTTACCCCACTCAACGGTCATTTCGGCGGAGAATTCTGTGTCACCCGTCAGCGTGCAGATCAACTGATCCGGGTTCATCACCTCAACGTACGCAGAAGGGGTAATGTCACCTGCCCTTACTTCGCCGGCCCCGGTCTTCTCGACCACTATCTTCTGCGCCTCCTCACAATTGAGCTTGAGACGTATCTGTTTAATATTAAGGATAATCTCGCTCACATCCTCCATCACGTCCTTGAGGGTCGTGAATTCATGCAGCGCGCCCTCGATTTTCACCGTGGTGATGGCCGCTCCCTGAATTGAGGAAAGCAGAATCCTTCTCAAGGAATTTCCGATAGTAGTGGCAAATCCACGCTCAAGCGGTTGACAGACGATTTTGGCGTAGGAGTTCGTATGACTGTCCTTGTCCGTTTCGAGCTTTTCAGGCTTAATAAGCTCGTGCCAGTTCCGGTAAAAAGGTATGTTCTCGTCGGCAGCGTGAGTCATATCATCCCTTTATTTATAGGTTGTAAAACCCTCTTTTCCCTGCGTCGACACCAGCGGTGCAGACAGGCGGAGATAGAAACCAGGTTGTGTTTCCATCAAGCGAGAGTTCTCAATTGATAACGACGGATATCCCGGGTCGGTTCCCCGGGAGTCCGTCGATATTCCATTTAATCTAATTACTTCGAGTAAAGTTCGACAATGAGCTGCTCCTGGATCGGCATGGTCAGCTCTTCTCTATTCGGCAGTGCTTTGACCGTCGAAGCATACCCTTTCTTGTCCAGTTCAATCCAACTCGGCACTCCCCGCCTCTCAACAGCATCAAGGCTTTCATTTATCAGGGTGTTGGCCCGGCTTTTCTCCTTGATGGAAACCACATCGCCCACCCCAACCTGGTAAGAAGGAATATTGACCTTTTTGCCATTGACGAGTATGTGCTTGTGCCTGACCAACTGGCGTGCCTGGTTTCTGGACGAGGCGAAACCCATCCTGAAAACAGCGTTGTCGAGACGACGCTCAAGCATTATCAGGAGGTTCTCGCCAGTAACACCTTTCTGGAGATCCGCCTTCTTGAAATATTGGCGAAACTGACCCTCGAGCATTCCGTACATGCTCTTGACCTTCTGTTTCTCCCTAAGTTGAACCGCAAAATCAGATTGTTTTCTAAATCGTGCCTGACCGTGCTGTCCCGGGGCGTATGCTCGACGTTCAAACGAGCATTTATCGGAATAACACCGATCCCCTTTCAAAAACAGTTTAAGTCCTTCACGTCTGCAGCGACGACACGCTGCCCCTGTATCTCTAGCCAACTTTGCCTCCGTTGATTAAATACTGAAAAGCCTCTCAGACAAGAACGGTCTCAGCCGTTAAACGCGGCGGCGTTTAGGGGGCTTGCAACCGTTGTGAGGTATCGGGGTCACGTCATAGATTCGGGTGACTTCAAGACCGGCGTTGAGCAGCGCCCGCAGGGCGGCTTCGCGTCCGGGTCCGGGACCCTTCACCTTGACTTCCACTTTCTTCATCCCCTGGTCGGTCGCCTTCTTAGTCGCGTCGGCAACCGCGTTCTGAGCGGCAAATGGTGTGGATTTGCGGGAGCCTTTGAAGCCCAGCACACCGGAACTGCACCATGAAACCACGTTCCCCTGTTTGTCGGAAATCGTGACGATGGTATTATTGAAGGTCGAGTAGATGTGTACGATACCTTCAGGAATATTCTTTTTTACCTTGCGCTTAGACCGGGTTTCCGTCTTTTTAGCAGCCATTCGTATCTACCTGTTGGATTAGTGAATTTATTTCCGGCGTACGGCACCGCGACGGGGGCCTTTTCTGGTCCGGGCGTTGGTTTTGGTTTTCTGCCCTCTCACCGGCAGCCCCTGACGATGGCGTCTGCCTCGATAGCATCCCAGATCCATCAGCCGCTTTATATCCATGGACACTTCCCTGCGCCTGTCGCCCTCAACGATGTACTGGTCCTCGATCACCTTACGGATCCTGTTTACATCGTCACCGCTGAGATCGTCGCTGTTCATCGTGTAGGGTAGATCAACGGCATCGAGTATCTTCCGTGCCGAGGTCAGACCGATGCCGTAGATATAGGTCAGGGCCCGATCCATATGTTTGTTTTTGGGAAGGTCAACTCCTGCTATGCGTGCCAAGATGTATCTCCTATACTCTATTTTCCGGATGGATAAGAACTATCCTTGCTTCTGCTTATGTTTTTTGACTTTGCACGACACACGGACAACGCCGTTCCGTTTATACACCTTGCAGTCGCTGCAAATCTTTTTTACCGATGACCGAACTTTCATGGTGCAACTCCTATCTCTTTTTCTTGGCGTTCTTTGCCCTGAACGTCACTCTACCGCGCGTCAGGTCATAAGGAGAAAGCTCAACAGTCACCCTGTCACCCGGCAGAATCTTGATGAAATGCATGCGCATCTTGCCGGAGATGTGGGCCAGTACCTTGTGGCCATTGTCCAGTTCCACCCTGAACATGGCATTGGGCAAAGGCTCAATGATCGTTCCTTCCACTTCTATCGCTTCTTCCTTGGCCATAAAGTTTCCTGAGTTAATCAATAATCGTCAAAACAGACTACTATAATACACAGCAACGAAAAAGAGAAGTACTATTTCTCCTCTCCCTTAAACGGTTCCCGGGAACTCAGTACCAGCGGGCCGTCCGCCGTAACCGCAACCGAATGTTCAAAGTGGGCGGAAGGTTTCTTGTCACTGGTGACCACTGTCCATCCATCCCTCAATACTTTCACCTTGTAAGTTCCGGCATTGACCATCGGCTCTATAGCCAGCACCATGCCCTCCTGCAGGCGGGGAGAACTGTTGTCCTGAACAAAGTTCGGAATTTCCGGACCTTCGTGCAGAGAAGTACCGATGCCATGGCCGACAAACTGCCTGACGATTGAAAAGCCGTGCCTTTCAACATGGTCCTGAACAGCCGCGGAGACATCGGTGATACGGTTGCCCACCCTGACCTGCTCAATAGCCTTGTGCAGTGACTCTTCAGTGACTTTCAGGAGTTTCTCCTTGACGCCATCGATACTGCCCACCGGGATGGTCACCGCCGAATCACCGTAATAACCTTTGTAAAGAGTGCCGAAGTCAACCGAGATGATATCGCCCCTTTTCAGTTTCCGCTTCCTGGAGGGGATGCCGTGCACCACCTCTTCATTGATCGAGACGCACAAACTTCCTGGAAATCCCCGGTATCCCTTGAATGCGGGTACGGCCTTTCTCTTCTGGCAAAGATCCTCCGCTAAACGGTCGAGTTCGAAGGTGGTGATACCTGGTTCCACCGTCTTCTGCAGCATGACCAGAACTTCGGCGACTATCCTGTTTGCCTCCTCCATGACCCGTATCTCGTCACGACTCTTGATCGTAATCGATTTTCCGGCTGAACTGCTGGCCGCTGAGGACACCTGCTATCTCCTGCCCCTGATTCTCCCCTGCTTCATGAAACCTTCGTAATTTCTCATTACCAGGTGAGACTCAATTTGGGAAATCGTATCGATACCGACACCAACCACAATCAGCAGAGCCGTACCCCCGAAGTAGAAGGGCAGACTCAACTTGGAGATCAGAATTGTCGGCAGTACACATACTGCGCACAAATAGATTGCGCCAATACCAGTCAACCTGGTCAGCGCCTTGTCACTAAACTCAGCGGTTCGCTTTCCAGGCCTGATGCCGGGGATAAAACCGCCGTTTTTTCTTAGATTTTCGGCCACGTCTTCGGGCTTGAACTGCACCGCCGCATAGAAGAAGCAGAAGAACACGATCAGGCCGATGAAGCAGACATAGTAATAGACGGTTCCGGGCGACATGGCCGCGGAAGCCCTCTGCACCCAGTCGAT
>JARRLH010000068.1:0-11066 GCA_037387205.1 Desulfofustis sp. | reverse complement strand
CGGAGGCTCGGCCTTCGCCTCGGAACTCATCCGCCAGGAGATACTGGCACTCAAAGAACAAGGCAAGCCTCTGATAGTTTCCATGGGGGCCTACGCGGCCTCGGGCGGCTACTGGATTGCCGCCGATGCTGACGAGATCTGGGCCTCGGCCAACACCTTGACCGGGTCAATTGGCATTTTCATGGCCCTGCCAAATTTTGATGCGCTACTAAGAGAGGGAGGCATCCATCGTGATGGCGTGGGCACCACCAATCTTGCCTCGGGCATCGACCTCAGCAAGCCTCTCTCCGAGGAGTTGCGAAAGGCGATCGAGCTGAACCTGCAGAACGGGTATGACCGCTTCATATCGCTGGTCGCCGAAGGGCGGGGCATGGAACGCTACGAGGTCGAAGCGCTGGCCCAGGGCAAAGTCTTCGCGGGAGAAAAAGCCAAAGAGGTCGGCTTGGTCGACAAACTCGGTTCCGTAGACCAGGCCGTCGAGGCGGCAGCCGGCCAAGCCGGGATAAGTGATTACGCCGTTACCACTTTGCTGCCGCCGCTCTCCTGGTGGGATAGAATTGTCTACCAGATAGGAGCCGACACCAAATCCCTGCTCCAGGAAAACCGTATTTTCCAGAGCCTTTTCAAGAGTGCGGAACCAGCACTTACCGCCCTCCAAAGTATCTTGATTTTCCCCGACCCAAACGGTATGTATGCCCATTGGATGATCAATTATTCTCAATAACTGCAGGTGGAGTCGCAGATGCCAAAACGAATCCTGGTTACCCTCGCTTTCCTGGCCGGCACCCTGTGGGGCGAATCCCACGTCAATTCAGCCCAGCCTTTTATCGTATCCGGCAATCCCTACGCTCCCCCCGTTGTCTGGGAAGAATCCAAGCAGCTTGCCGGGGTGGCCCCCGATCTCGTCAAAGAAATTTTTGCCGAACTTTCCCTGCCCTATTCGGTGCGAATACTCAGCGACTGGGAACGAGTCCAGGAAGCGGCCAGGAAAGGGGAAGTCGATCTGATCGTGTCAGCCTATCGCAACGACCAACGCTCTGAGTTTCTCAATTTTTCCATCCCCTATCTGCCAGAGCAGACAGTAATCGTGGTCGAGAAAGGAAAAGAATTCAATTTTACCAGCTGGGATGCGTTGAAAGGGAAGAAAGGAGTCACTGGAATAGGCGAGAGTTACGGCCAGAAATTCGACAGTTTCATCGCTGACCACCTCGATGTCAGCTACTACCGACTCGAGCGTGCCATTGAAACGGTTAATCTGGGAAAAGCGGACTATCTGATCATCGATCTCTACACCGCCCTGATCTATGCCCGACTGCTGCAGGGAGAGGACAGCATCACCATACTTGACCCGCCGGTCACCACAGAGAACTTTCACCTTGCAGTTGCCAAAGATTCTCCCTTGAACGAACACCTCGACGCCATCAATGAGAAACTGAGCGGGAAAATTGCAGCGGGAAAGGTTAACGAACTCGTGCTCGCCCATTTTGACAGATGGTATGAGAAAATTGCCAAACGATCCCAGTATCTGAGCAGGATGTCCCAAGAACGTTCAGCTGAACAGCAGGAGTACCTGATAAAGCAGGACGAGATAGCTCGGCAAAGGGTGCTGGAAACGATGATCAACCGCGAAGGCTTGCCCCCAGCCGTTGAATGAAACTGCTTTGGGTTTGCTCTGTACGATTCAGGTCCCTCACCTGATACCTTTCTCCCCGTTCTCGGCTGCTGGTCTGTTTCTTGATAATGGATAGTTCACCTATCGATCTCCTCTATCTCTGGGAAAAACTGATTTGGCCGCTCTGCAGGTTGTTGATTTTCATTTCCATCGGTCTGATCATAGCCAATCTTCTCGAATCCCTGAACTGGACGAGACGCATCAGCGTACTGGCGAGACCGCTGATCAAGTTCGGCCATCTGAGCGAGCAGGTCGGAGCCGCCTTCTCCATGGCCATCGTTTCCGGAGTCGCGGCCAACACCATGCTTTCCGAAGCTTACGAAAAACAACAAATTGACAGAAAGGAACTCATCCTGGCCAACCTGTTCAACTCTCTGCCCACCTATTTCCTTCACCTGCCGACGGTGATCGTCATCACCCTTCCGCTTATTCGCGGAGCGGCCTTGATCTATGTGGGTATTACCTTTGGAGCCGCCCTTCTAAGAACACTTGCCATCGTCCTGGTGAGCCGGTTCCTGCTGCCTGCACCTAATGTTCCCGTTGCTCTGCAGGATGCTCAGCCGGAGGCCAGAGACTGGTCGGCCGTAGCCAGAAAGACCTGGAAACGGTTCAAGAGGCGGATGAAGAAGATCGTGGTTTTCACGGTGCCAATCTATATCGTCATATTTATCATGAACCGGCTCGAGTTTTTTGCTACGCTCGAGACTTTTCTCTCCTCTCACCTCGACTTCATCCCTTTCCTCTCTCCACAGGGAATGGGAATCATTGCCTTGATGATAGCCGCCGAGCTTACCGCCGGGCTCGCCGCGGCGGGCGCCCTGCTCCAGGATGGGGTAATGAACTACAACGAGATAGTCTTCGCCCTGCTGATCGGCAACATCCTTTCCTCACCTCTGCGGGCAGTCAGGCATCAGCTGCCCTATGATGCTGGAATTTTCAAACCCAAACTCGCCGTGGAACTCATTATCTACAATCAGGGCTTTCGCACCATCAGCCTTATTCTTGCCGCACTCTGCTATTTCCTTGTTGTGCTCGCCTGAACAGTAAAGGTACGCCCCGCAGCCTGGGTGAACCGTGAGCAGGCAGCGCGGCGACCAGCGCCGTGTAAGGGGATGGATTGGCATTGCGTCGCCAGGTAGCGCTTCCAGTTGACAAAAGAGCGCGATACCGGTAGAACCTCACGTTAGAGTATCAGGTACCAGTTGAGCATTGCTCTGGTTTAATAGGGAACTCCGTGAGATTCGGAGACGGGCCCGCCGCTGTAACCGGGACGAACGCTGTATCAGGCCACTGACGGTCACCGTTGGGAAGGCGCAGCAAGTAGACTGAACCGGGAGTCAGAAGACCTGCCTGATTGGAAGTGCTGCCTGTGGCGCCGGACAGCACCCCAAAAAGATACGAGGAAAAAAGGGCATCCCCGGGTCACTATCTGGTCCGGGGATTTTTTATTGGCGGTCGAGCCCACATTATCTTCCGGTACAACCCTATTACACTCCATGAATCAGGCTCCTGGTAAAATCACCAAAGGTGCATCGTCGCATACCTTTTCAAGCAGCCCCGGCCTGCTGACGCTTGTGATTTTGACAGGAGTGCTCGGCGCCGCAATGATTTTTTCAGCGGGACTTGGCTTTATTGAAATTTCTCCAGGGGAAATTTTACAGATCATTACGGCCGCACTCGGTGGTCACCTGCCCGACACCATTGACGCGAGTTATCCTTTTGTCATCATGGAGGTGCGCTTGCCGCGCATCATTACCGCGGTCCTGGTGGGCGGAGGATTGGCCGTGGCCGGCTGCATCTTCCAATCGCTGCTGCAGAACCCGCTGGCTGATCCGTACACGCTTGGCATCTCTTCGGGGGCTGCATTTGGAGCCTCGATTGCGATTCTGCTGCTCATCGTCGGCAGTGCCCTGCCGTCTTCACTGATTATACCCTTATTTGCTTTCGGGGGTGCCCTGCTTACCTTGGTGGCCGTATTTTCTCTGGCGGCGCCCTCGACGCGCTTGTCCTCCAACAGTTTGATTCTCGCCGGCATTATCATTTCGGCCATTCTTTCGGCCGGCATCAGCCTGATAAAATTTTTGGCCGACGAACAGGTAAACGCGATAATTTTCTGGCTGATGGGCAGTTTTATCGGCAAGGATTGGGCCGATGTCCTGCTGCTGTCAATCCTGGTGTTGCCCTCTACCCTTATCCTGATGCTCTTTTCAAGAGAAATGGATATTATGACCTTCGGGGATCGAACCTCGGAGGCCTTGGGCATAGACACCACCAGGATCAGAAGGTTCGTGCTGATCGTCGCCTCCCTGTCCACCTCCGGCTGCGTGGCTGTATCAGGCATCATCGGCTTTGTCGGCCTGATTGTGCCCCATTTTGTCAGAATGATCCTGGGGCCTTCCAATACAATGCTTATACCTGTCAGCTTTCTGTGCGGTTGCATTCTGCTGCTTGGCGCTGATACCGTGACCAGGGTACTGCTGCCCACCGAGATTCCCATCGGTGTCCTGACCGCCCTGATCGGCGGGCCTCTGTTCTGCTATATTTTCAGGAAAACCCAGCTTCAGAGGTGGCGCTGATGCAAGACTCCAGGGGCTGGGAACTTGAAAACGTGTATTTTTCATACGGTGCGGCGCCGTGTCTACAAGAGATTTCCATGACCCTGGAGTGCGGCCGCTTTTATGGATTAATTGGTCCCAACGGCAGCGGGAAATCGACGCTCATCGACCTGCTTTCCGGCTATGTGAAAGCGGACCAGGGTACTATCAGGCTTAAAAGCCGCCCCCTGCACTCCATGCAACGACTGGAGCTTGCCGCCCTGCTGACGGTGGTGCCCCAGAGATTCGCCTTCAATTTCGACTTCAACGTTTATGAAACCGTGATGATGGGGCGTTATCCCCATATTTCACGATTCTCCTCCCCCACTCAAAACGATCATCGCCAGGTATCTGAAGCGCTTGCGCTTCTCGATGTCGCAGATCTGGCCCAACGCTCGATCAGAAAACTATCAGGGGGAGAAACCCAGCGGGTGATGATTGCCCGGGCGCTGGTTCAGGATACCGACTTTATTCTACTCGATGAGGTGACCGCCAATCTTGATATCAACCATGCCATCGCCATCATGCAAACCATGAAGGGGCTGGTGAATGAAGGAAAAACGGTTATCACCGCACTCCATGATCTGAATATGGCTCTGAGTTTCTGCGATCACATCCTGGTTCTGAACAACGGCCGATTGCATCGCCGGGGAATGGCCACGGACGTGATCGACGAGGAGCTGGTCGCCGATATCTACCAGGTGAGCTCTGAAGTCATCAGCGGAAATGACGGAAGTGTCCACCTCTCCTTCAAGTATCAATGAAATGCAAATGACTGGCCCTCACCAGATGGTTTTCAGGTACCTGACGGCGCTGCTGATCGGGCTGCTCTTCTTGTCAGTCCGCCAGGGCAGCGCTTTCGAGATTATCGACAGTGTCGGCACTGCCCATACTTTTTCCACCCCGGCCAGTCGGATAATTTCACTGTACCCGGCCCATACGGAAAATCTGGCAGCCATTGGTGCCCTTGACACCCTGATCGGCATTTCCACTTCAGACACCTATCCGACCACAGTCCTAGATAAACCCAGATTCTCCTACCACGATTCGGTGGAAAAATTCATCCAGGCCGCTCCTGACTGTGTGCTGATACGGCCGATGATATCACGCTCCAATCCAAACCTGATCGATAAACTGCGAGACTACGGCATCAGGATTGTATCGCTGCAGCCGACCACGGTGACCGAGCTCTACGAGTACTGGCAGACACTTGGAAAAATAGCGGGTTTTGAAGAGCGGGCGCGGGAAATGATTTCTTCTTTCCAGGGGGAAATCGAAAGCATCCGGACTTCTCTGGCCACGATTCCTGCCGAACTTCGTCCCCGGGTCTATTTCGAGTCGATTCACTCTCGGATGAGAACCTTTGCCCCCGAATCGATCGCAATTTTCTGCCTGACCACCGCCGGGGGAATCAACGTCGCCGAAGACGCCGTCTCCCGCCGGGGTACAAACATCGCCGGCTACAGCAAAGAACGTATTCTGGCAAAAGCGGATAAGATCGATGTCTACCTCGCCCAGTCAGGGCGAATGAACCGGGTCAGTGTTCAGCAAATTAACGATGAACCAGGTTTTGGCGCCCTGAAGGCCGTCCGCAGCGGCCGGGTCTATCTCATCGAAGAATATCTGGTGTCGCGGCCGACCCCGCGTCTTCTGCAGGGTATCAGGACGATTCACCAGTTGCTTTATCCAGGCTAACCTTCAACCAAATTGAATATTATGAGTGGAACTCTCTACATTATCGGAACCGGCCCAGGCGACCCGCAACTGCTCACCTTGAAAGCAGTCAACATTTTCACCAGCTGTCCGGTGATCATCGCCCCCCACGGCGCGAGAAACGGTTCTTCTACGGCGCTGGCTATTGTCTCTGAAGCGGTTTCACTGGCCGGCAAAACGGTCGTTGAGCTGCACTTTCCCATGAAAAAGATTAGAAGCGGCCACGATCCTGCCCCAGAAATCCTTGCCGCCTGGCGGCATGCCGCGGAGCAGGCGCTCTACTACCTGGACCAAGGGCAAAACGTCTGTTTTCCGACTCTGGGAGATCCGGCCATCTACTCCACCGGCTACTATCTCTATGAAACGATCTGCGGGATCAGAGATGACGTGGCGGTACAATTCATACCCGGGGTGGCCGCCATGAGCAGCTGCTCAGCAGCCCTGGCCACGCCTATCTGCCTCGGCGACGAGATGGTCGCAGTAATTCCGGCAACTTTTTCAGATGACCGTCTGCGCTCTGTGCTGGAGCACTTTGACACCATTGTCCTGATGAAAGTACACCGGGTCATGGACCGCATCGTCGAGCTCCTCAAAAACGCTGATCTCATGGACCATGCGGTCCTGGTCGAGAAAGCGGGCACCGCTGGCGAGAGAACCTGTGCCGACCTGGACAGACTTTCCGAAGCGCCCCATTACTATTCAACTATTATTGTCAGGAAGAACCCCAGCACGGTGCGCACTCTGATCAATTGAACGAGCATCCGCCGCCGCCTTCGTTCTGACAATTCCCACCGCCCGACGGTCAACGCGGATATAGCGCTGCGCCAACTCATTGATTTCGGCGCTGTTGATGGAACTGAAATCATCAATCAGGGTCAACGGCCAGACCAATTGCTCGGAGTTGCGGGAGGAGAGCGACAATACCGAATTGAGCCAGTAGCCGTTGGTTCTCAGCCCATCCCTGAGAGAGGTGAGAATTGGTTCCCTGGCTCCGACCAGCTCGCCCTCGTCCACAGGGGACCGTGCATAGGACGACTCAATTTCTTCAAGGGCGCCGCGCACTGTATCAATCAGGGAAGCGTCCACGGTCACATCGGCATAAATCGCTCCATATCCGGGGTATATCCTGCTGTTTACGCTATAGACAGAGGGCGAGTAAACGGCGCCAAGCTCCTCTCTGATTCTCTGCCGCAGCCGCTCTTCAAGTGTTGCCGCGAGTACGTGCAGACGTCTGGTGCGTGTGATATCGTGGTGGTCATCGGTGAGCCAGGCGTAGCGCACCAGTGCTTTGTCCAAAGACGACTCAACCATAGCCTCATGGTGCTGACCAATTGGAAAATGCGCCTGAGGAGTGAAATGTGGCGCATATGTTCTCTCTTTCGGGGGATCAAAATAAGCTGCTGCAAGTTCCATGACCTGGGCTGAGTCAAAATCGCCCACCACCGTGAGTTCCAGCGGGGCCCCGTGAAAATATGGTTGGAGCCAGGCAACCACATCGCTCAATTGCAGGGAGGAAAACCGCTCCCATGACGGCAACCCGGAACTCGGTGAGCGGCCACTGAAAAATTTATCGAGATACAGGGTTGCCCCACCCTCGATGCTGCTTTCCAGCCGGCGATACATCGATTCTATATTGTTCATGGAAATTTCGTACACCGTGCTTCTAAAGCCAGGGTCGTTGAGCACTGCGTGCAACACCTGAAACAGCAGTTCGATCTCATCCCTGACAGCCTGTCCGCTCAACACGAAAGACTCTTCAGCGATGCCAAATCCATACTTGACCGAGGCACCCGAGAGCGCCTCCTGGAGCTGACTGGCGGTGAGCCGGGCAGTCCCTGAGCCGTTAACCACCGACGAGGCGAGGAGCGCCAACCCCTCTTTGGGAAGAGACTGACGGCCATCACCGAAATTAAGGGCAACACGTACCTGGTTTTTCTTAAAATCGGTGGTCTTTAAATTGAGCACCAGTCCATGGGCAAAGTCGATCCTCTCGGCCTCTATGTCCTCATAGGATGTTGTTTTCAGCGGCGCAGTCCTGTGCGTATCGACGCTGAGATAGGGAAAGGCGGGAACGATCGGTTCTGCAGACGGCGCTAAACTCCTCGAGCTGAGCTCCTGGTAGTAGGCGAGCAGTTCGTCATGTGCTCCTGGAGCCGATAATTCAGCATCACCTATAACCTGAACCAGCCGCGTCTGAGCGGCCCAGTTGTCTTTAAACACACGGTTGATTTCCTCTGTCCCGACCTCCTCCACAAAAGGCCCGAAAAGACGGAGCTCCTGCTCTGGAGACTGCAGCACCCGATGGGCATCGAGACTGGCCACAATCTGGGAGACAAGGTGCATCGAATTTCTGGTAGCGGCAGACAAGACAGCATTTTCCAGGTCGGCGAGAAGATCTTTTTTGACCCGCTCAAGTTCGCTCTCTGATACTCCATAGCTCAGTATTTTCCTGAGTTCCGATTCAATCTGGGCGAGACTTTGCCGCCATGATTCTTTTTTGGTCGTGGCCCGGATGCCGGTAAAGCGGAATCGGTCAAACATCACCGAATCGTAGTACCTGGCCGAAGTAAACGGCGTAGTGACAGATTCCTGCACGCGGGTGAGACGATGATTCATTATCTTCGCCGCCAGATACCTGAGTATGTTTTCCTGCTGCAGCGCCAGCGAATCATTTTCCGGGATTTTATTGCGTGCCGTCTCGATGACCACGTCGGTGGCTCCGAGATCCGGTTCGAAATGATAGAAAGTTCTGGTACCGGAGTGATTAATCGTGCCGTATTCCGGGCAAACCGCAGGCTCAGTGCTGCGCAGCGAGCCAAAATATTTGGAAATCAGAGCTGCGGCCGTGTTCAGATCGAAATCACCGACCAAGACGAGGATTAGATTGTCCGGACGATACCAGCGGCGGTAAAATTCTCGCAGCTCTTCCGGGCCGGCCTGGAGCAGAACGCTCTCCACTCCGATGGGCTGCCGATCAGGGAGCGGGGTGTTGTCCAGGACGAAAGAGTTCCGGGCCAGAGCGCTCCGGTATCTGGCGGAGTCCCTGGCCGTCTTTTCGGCAATAATTACCCCTCGCTCCCGCTCCACCTCTTCTTCGAGCAGCAGCGCGCCATCAGCATAATCGCGCAGCACCAACAGCGCCTTGTCCAGACTCCTCTCTGTTCCCCGGGGGAGCACCAGTTTGTATACGGTATCCGTGTAGGTGGTATAGCCGTTGACATCGGCGCCGAAGCTCATGCCGATCGAACGGAAATAGTCGATCAGCTCACCGGGCGGGAAATGGGTCGTTCCATTGAACAGCATGTGCTCCAGAAAATGGGCCAGGCCACGCTCGCTTTCCTTTTCGTAAAGGGAACCTGCCTCGACATTGAGGTACACCGCAACCCTGTCCTGGGGCTCATCATTGGTTTTCAGCACATAGCGCAGCCCGTTGTCCAGCCTGCCGAAATGCAGACTGGGGTCAGGCTCAAGCGTGCTCGATTCATGCGGCCACTCGGTGGATAAACAATCTTCCACTGCAGCGGCAGCGGTAACTGTAGAACTGGTAAAAAGAAGAAGCAGAGGAAATAAAACAGCGCGTACAAAGGGTAGAATCATTGTAAACATGGCCTAAGGTAATGGTTATTTCTGTCCATATGGTATGTCCTGCAAGATGCAAAGCAAGGGGGTGCCGCAGAACTCAAGTCATTTGTGTTTTGGGCCGAATTGGTTTTTAATTGGGCCTCGATGAAATGGCTGGAAAAATGACCCACCAGATCAGCACGGGTGACCATGGACGAATATGACTCTTCGGCAGCTTTCTATGATCGTTGCCTTACCCCGCTGCTTAAAGCGGTGCGGGATGATGTCAGGATCTATATCCAACATCGGGGACATCGCAGAATTCTCGATCTCTGCTGCGGAACCGGTGACCAGCTCAAGCTTCTCGCGAACGGGGCGGAGGAACTGGTCGGTATCGATAACTCGGTGTCCATGCTGGCCCGAGCGCGAAGCAATTGCCCAGAGCACGTTGCCCTTCATCTGGTTGATGCTTCCCAGTTGGAGTTTCCCAGCGGCTACTTCGATTGCGCCATTATTTCCTTCTCCCTGCATGAGAAGCATCAGGCACTGCGTGATCTGATTTTTTTCAATGCCAGAAAAGTCGTTCGCCAGGGCGGCTCCCTGGTCATCACCGATTACAGCAAGAGCCCGCCTGGTATAAAAGGATTTGTCCTGGGTGATATAATGATCCCGGTGATCGAGCGCCTGGCCGGCAGAGAGCATTATCTCAATTATCTGAGCTGGATGCGCGCTGGCGGTATCGAGGGCTTTTTACAGCAGCGCAACCAGACGGTCGATATCATTTCGCGTCGGTTCGGCGGATCGGTTATCAGCTGTGGCGTATCGATCGATGATGAGAGCAGGACCTATCAGAAACACCTGGCCCTGCTCAATAAGACATTTTCACCATCTCCTGACCGACTCCAAAGATCATGAAAACGACAGAAGAACTCCTCGGACGGGTGGTACTTGTTCCCGGGGGCTGCCGGCCAGTCGGCCGGGCCGTTGCCCACAGTTTTGCCAGCCGTGGGGCAACGCTGATCCTGCCTGTCTACCCGGACTGGCCTGAATCCAACAAGGATATGGAGCAGGAATTCAGCCAGGCGGGTTATGACTATCTATGCCACTCCGGCGATCTCACCAGCAGCGCCCAGACCCATGCGCTTCTCGCTGCAGTCAAAAACCGCTACGGGGCGCTTGACTATCTGATCAACAACATTGAACGGGGCGGAATGCCGGTGGTCCACGGATCCTACGAGCTGGAAGTCAACAAGGATCAATGGCAGGTGGAGTTGGATACGACTCTCAGGGCCAAATGGAATCTCTACCAACACAGTCTGGAGCTGCTGCGCAACTGTCAGGACGGCGCGGTAATCAATATTTCCTCCATCGCAGCCATGGTCGGCAGATCGGGCCCGGCTTCTGGTCTTTTCAACGATGGGTACAGTGCCGCCAACCGAGGTGTCGCCTCATTCACCAGGCAGTGGGCGCGAGAACTTGCCCCCTCTGTCCGAGTCAACGAGGTTATGCTAGGCCTGTTCGACGGC
>JARRLH010000067.1:0-23517 GCA_037387205.1 Desulfofustis sp. | reverse complement strand
GTTCGAATCGGGCCTCCCTCTGCATCTAGTGTATATCCCTAGGTCTTTGAGAATCAAGGAAAAAAACCATATTCAGCTGATCCCAATCAAACAATCTTGTAATTAATATGGAATTAAAGTAGCTTTGCCGTCAAACTGGGTAAACGGACCAGTTTGTATAAACTTGTTATTCTGGCGTCTTAGGTAGAGGACAGCGAAGTGGAGACAGTGAAAAAGAAGAAATCTGTAGTAAGGGAGTATGCTGAGGCCATTGGTATTGCCATACTGCTTGCTCTGTTTATCCGGACGTTCGTGGTCCAGGCCTTCAAGATCCCCTCTGGATCAATGCTGCCGACTTTGATGATCGGCGATCATCTGCTGGTCAACAAATTCATCTACGGCATCAGGGTGCCCTTCAGCGGCAAGGTTCTGGTGCCGCTCAAGGATCCGCAATCAGGCGATATCATCGTTTTTAAATTTCCTAAGGATCGCTCCATAGATTATATCAAGCGTGTGGTTGGTGTGCCCGGTGACGAAATCGAGATCAAGAACAAAAAGCTTTATCTGAACGGGGAACCCACAAGCGATCCCTACGCCCATTATACCACTACCCAGATTTTGCCGGGATCGGTAAGCCCCAAGGATAACTTCGGTCCAATCACGGTACCCGAAGGGAAATATTTCGTCATGGGCGACAACCGCGACAACAGTTCGGACAGTCGCTTCTGGGGCTTTGTCGAAAACAATGACGTGTTGGGCAAGGCAATGATCATTTATTGGTCCTGGGACATTGACGAGCCGCTTTTGTCCGTGGATCGCTTCGCCTCCATTCGCTGGAATCGGCTGGCCGATATCATACACTGACTCGAGGGGCATGAACGAAGGGGACGACGGTGACCCATGGCGCTTTATTCACTTATCGAGTTTGACAGGCAGAGATCCGGCTATTTCGATCGACTCGGGCGTGACTCGGGCCTGATAGGCCAGGATTGCTACGCCTGTGAGGTGAACCTCGGCAAGTGTAGCGGCGTAGACTGGATCGATGGCCGCTGCCGGTGTAAAACAGTCACAGTCGAGCCGTTGAACCAAAAAGAAAATTACTCCTTTGTGACCGTTAATGACCAAACGCTCGAGTTCCCTCAGGTGTTTGGTTCCCCTTTTGGTTACCGCATCGGGGAAAAGAGCCCGCCCGTTCTCGGCCAATGAGCAGTTCTTGACTTCTATGTAAGTCTGCTGCCCGCCGTCTTCAAGGAGAAGATCGAGTCGGCTGTCAGAGGAGGTTTTTATCTCCCTTTTTATCCTCTCGAAGTTTGTCAATTCTTGTATCTGCCCTTTTTCTATTGCCTCGGCGACGATCTGGTTGGTTCTCGCAGTATTGACCCCTATCCAGGTGATACCGTTATGGACCATTTCCAGTGTGTGGGGGTATTTCCTTGCTGGGTTGGCAGAGCGTGAAAAACAGACCTGACTGCCCGGATCCGAGCAGCTGCGCATCGAACCGGAGTTGGGACAGTGGACGGTAATTTCCTTTCCGCCGGGCAGCCTGACGTCGGCCAGGAAGCGCTTATACCTTCTGATGAGCGTGCCATGTTTCAGGGTGGTGGCAAAGTGCATAAATCTCTCTGGAGTTTTGCCGTATCTGGTGCTATTAATAAGGCACCTCTAGCGCACGGGCAACCGCATGATGCGGGGGTCGATTGTCTGCAGGAATTCTTTGTGATTGCGGGACTCGCAAGCGGGCAGTGCACCGCTCAACTGCAAAATAACCGAATGGGAGAATGTCTGCCATGAAATTAGGGATTAATGGTCTCGGACGTATTGGCAAGCTGTCGCTGTGGCACCACGTATCTCGTAAGCATTTTACAGAGCTGATAGTCAATTTAGGCAGAGACGTGGGCTCAGGACTCGAAGACCTCGCTGCCGCTATCGAGCGTGATTCCACCTACGGAAGTTTGGGAGCCTACCTCTTCGGCCACCGGGGAGGGCGGGTAATCGAGGAGCTGGACGACCAGGCGGGAACATTTGTGGCTGCCGGAACTCCGGTTAAAGTCCTCAGAAGCGACAGAAATCCCAAGGAAATTGGCTGGCGGGACAACGGAGTGGCGCTGGTGGTAGACTCAACTGGTGCATTTACCGATCCAACGGCGGACGCAGACAGCGAACGTGGGGCATTGCGAGGCCATCTTGAAGCGGGCGCCGTAAAAACCATTTTGTCGGCCCCTTTCAAGATCAAATCAAAAGGACTGGAGATGCCAGCGGACGCGGTAACAACAGTCATGGGGATCAACGACGATGATTACAATCCGGATCGTCACGCCCTGGTCTCGGCCGCATCCTGCACTACCACGTGTCTTTCCTACATGGTAAAACCGCTGATCGAAAGTATTGGTGAAGACAACCTGCTCAGTGCCTCGATGGTAACCGTACACGCCGCCACCGGAAGCCAGCAGGTCCTGGACCGGTTGCCGGGAGCGGGAGCCGGCGATTTGAGAAAAAACCGCTCGATCCTCAATAACATCATTCTGACCACTACTGGAGCTGCCAAGGCCTTGGGGTTGGTAATTCCAGAGATGAAGAATATTGGTTTTATTGCTGAATCGGTGCGCATCCCCACCTCCAGCGGATCGCTGATTATTCTGGTCATAAATATTCAGGATGAGCCGGGCAAGCCCACTAAACGAGACTTTATCAACTCTGTCTATCGCGACTATGCGGAAATAAGTCCCTACCTGAGATACAGTGAGAATCAGAACGTTTCTTCAGATATACTGGGGGTTCCCCAGGCTGCGGCTATCATAGAAGGTACCGAAACCCATACCAGAACCGCTTCAATTTTCGTCAATCTTGCCAAAACCGGAGCCGCGGACCTATCTGAGGCCGGTTCCATTCTTGAGGTCCCGGTGACCCAGGCGGTGATTTACGGCTGGTATGACAACGAACTTGGCAGCTATACCAACATGCTCGGCGACCTGACGGTGAAAGTTGCGGAAACCATGGTCTGAAATTATTGTTGTACGGCCGCTGAGCCATGCAGATGTCGAGGCTGCAGCCCATCTCGAAAAGAACGTCTTTTCCCCCTGGAGTAGCTCACTCATCGAGGTAGAACTGGATAATACCCGGTCCCTGGCTTTCACGGCCAGGGCGGCAACTGAGGTGGTGGGGTGGTGCGCCTGCAGGTATCTGCAGGACGAGGCGGAGTTGCTGAAAATTGGCGTGGCAGAAAAATGGCGCCGCCGTTCCGTGGCAACATGTTTACTGGCTGCATTGGAGAAAGGGCTGCGGGACGTCGGAGTAGTCAGGCTGTACCTGGAAGTCAGATCAGAAAACCTGCCGGCGGTTTCCTTTTATCACCAGAGCGGCTTTACAGTCACCGGCAGGCGCATTAACTATTATAGCCAGCCCAGTGATGATGCGCTGGTCCTGCAGAAAAACATTTTCCTCATTTGAGACGGGTAGTGCCACAATGAAAAGCGTCAAAGATCTGCAATTGAAAAACCGGCGGGTGCTTATCCGGGTTGACTTTAATGTACCTATGGACGAGCAGGGTAGGATCACCGACGACTCACGGATGCGTGAGGCGTTGCCCACACTCGAATACGTTAGAAAACAGAATGGCATACTGATTATCTGCTCGCACCGGGGCCGCCCGAAAGGTGAAAGGAACTCGGATTTCAGTCTTGCTCCCGTGGCAGCGCATCTGGAAAAGTTACTCGGTTGCAGCGTGCAGATGGGCAGCGACTGTATCGGCCCGGAGGTCGAGGAGCAGGCCGGTCGGCTGGGTCCCGGGGATGTATTGATGTTGGAAAACCTGCGTTTTCACAAGGAAGAAACTGAAAACGATGCCGTTTTTTCCGAGAAACTGGCCCGGCTGGCAGAGGTCTATATAAATGATGCGTTTGCCGTCTCCCATCGGGCTCATGCCTCGGTTGCCGGCGCGGCCGAATTGGTATCCTCAAGGGGGGCGGGGTTTTTGCTGCAAAAAGAATTGGATTATTTTGACCGGGCGATGGCTGATCCGGTGCGGCCCCTGGCTGCTATTATCGGTGGCGCGAAGGTGTCTTCCAAGCTGGGAGCGCTTCAGAACATGCTGCCCCGGGTTGACAAGATGATCATCGGCGGTGCCATGGCCAATACCTTCCTGAAGGCGCTGGGCTGTTCGGTTGGTGCCTCCCTGGTGGAGGATGATCTGCTGGAAACTGCCCGGAACCTTCTGCAGCAAGCCGAGGCCCATGGCGTCAAGCTGTTTCTGCCGGTGGATCTGGTGGTTGCCGAATCGTTCGCCAATGATTCGGTGGCCAAGCAGGTAACCTGCCTGGAGATACCGGACGGTTGGATGGCCCTGGATATCGGGCCGGCAACCTCCATTTATTTTCAAGAGGCTCTTGCCGACGTGAGAACCATCGTCTGGAACGGACCCATGGGTGCCTTTGAAATGGACAGTTTTGCCCGGGGCACAATGGCGCTCTGTCACGCCGTGGCCGCCAGTCATGCACTTTCGATTACCGGAGGCGGCGACTCCAATGCCGCCCTGCAAAAGGCCGGAGTTGCGCATAACATTGGCTACATGTCCACGGGCGGCGGCGCGTTTCTGCAGCTCATGGAAGGCAAAACGCTTCCCGGCGTGGAAGCGTTGAAATAAAATCAGGAGACCACGATGACCAGACGAGCCCTCATGGCAGGTAACTGGAAAATGCATAAAACGGCGGCAGAAGCCAAATTGCTTGCCGAGCAGGTGGCGGCCTTCGGACAAGGTGCGACCGACAGGGATATTTTACTGGCCCCGCCATTTACCGCCCTTGGAGGTGTCGCTGAAGCGGTGAAAGGGACCGGGATTATCGTTGCCGGCCAAAACGTGTGCTGGGAAGAGCAGGGGGCCTTCACCGGTGAGATTTCCCCGTTAATGCTCAAGGATCTGGGTGCCTCCGCCGCCATCGTCGGTCACAGTGAACGACGGCAGATTTTTCGCGAGACTGACGAAATGATCAACCGGCGTCTGCGCGGCGGCCTGGATCAGGGCCTGACCATGCTGCTCTGTATTGGGGAAACGCTTGAGGAGCGGGAATCAGGCAAGACTATGCAGGTCCTTGAAAAGCAGGTACGCGCCGGCCTGGCTGAGGTAGCTGCCGCCACTATGACCCGGGTGGTTATCGCCTACGAGCCGGTCTGGGCTATTGGGACCGGCAAGACCGCTTCGATCGACCAGGCGCAGGAGGCGCACGGCTTCATCAGGAGGCTGGTGGTCGACCTCTATGAAAAAGATATTGCCGCCAGTTTGAGAATATTGTATGGTGGTTCGGTTAAGCCCGCCAATGTTGATGAACTGATGGCCCAGCCCGATATCGACGGAGCTCTGGTTGGAGGCGCGGCTTTGGACGCGGACTCATTCGGACGCATAATAAACTTTAGCTGAAAAATTTATCCACATGGAAACCCTGCTGATTATCGTTCACATAGTTGTCTGTCTGTTCCTGATCGGGATCGTGCTGCTGCAGCACGGCAAGGGGGCGGACATAGGGGCGACGTTCGGAGGATCGAGCCAGTCACTTTTTGGAACCGAAGGGCCGGTTCCGCTGTTGAACAAAGTTACGACGTTTTCAGCAGTAATTTTCATGGTCACTTCGGTTGCCCTGGCCTATATATCCTCGCAGAACGGCTCTGGCTCGGTAATGACTGACATGGCCACCGACAAGGCCGTCCAGGAAGAAACCCAGGTGGTCGAGCCTGAGCTGGTGGTTCCGGCCGAGCAGGAAGCTGTTCAAACCGGCGAACAGGCTGATAAACAATAGCAGGGACGAGAGTAACATGGCGCTGTGCCGAAGTGGTGGAACTGGTAGACACGCTATCTTGAGGGGGTAGTGGCCCACGGTCGTGCGAGTTCGAATCTCGCCTTCGGCACCATCTGTACAAAAGGCTTGTAACTATAAAAGGTTACAAGCCTTTTGTGTTTCCTGCAAAGACCTTGCATTGATCTGGAATTAGGGATAGACAGACTCGGGAATAATGATGAGAGTAGAGGTGAACAACAGGGCAGAAAAGAAAAGCCTGCAGCCATGTGGCTGCAGGCTCTGATTTCTGCTGGTGCCGAAGAGAAGACTCGAACTTCCACGGGGGAACCCCCACTAGACCCTGAACCTAGCGCGTCTACCAATTCCGCCACTTCGGCAGTAGTGAGGTGAATATGCTTTCTGTGCCCAGATTTGTCAAGACTTTCTTGAGATGAAAAAGGACATTTAGAGATACTGCCCGGCTATGGAACTTTTCTGGAATCTTGATGATATCGTCGGTCCATTCGAGAAGGCCTGTGTCACCATCGGCAACTTCGACGGCGTGCATCTCGGTCATCAGCAATTGTTTGCTGAAGTGGTAAGAAGAGCTCGAAAGAATCAGGGCTGCAGCGTCGTTGTCACCTTCGATCCACACCCCCTCAGAGTGCTGCGACCCGATGGGATTCTGCTGATTTCGACCATTGCCCAGAAGATAGAGCAGATCGATAAGGCAGGCATCGACAATCTGGTGATCATCCCGTTTGATCGCTCATTTGCCTCGACCACGGCGGAGCAGTTCGTGCAGCGGATTCTCATCGGTACTATCGGTATGACTGAACTGGTGGTCGGCTATGACTATGCATTCGGAAAAGGGAGAAGCGGTGATACGGAGTTTCTCAAGGAGCAGGGCAGAAAGTTCAATTTCCCGGTAACCGTGGTCGAAGCATTTTACCAGAACGATCTGCTGGTCAGTTCGACCCAGATACGCGAGTTGGTCGCTGAAGGCAGAATGATGGATGCCAGGGCGCTTCTGGGGCGACCTTATCAGATAAGGGGTGTTGTCCAGGTCGGAAAAAAAGGGGAGGCAGCGAAATAGGGTATCCCACCGCCAACCTCCAGGTTAACGAGGAGGACCTGGTGCCGCGCATCGGCGTCTATGCGGTCCAGGTCATCTGTGAAGGCATATGCTACGGAGGGGTGCTGAACATCGGCTACAATCCAACGTTCGGAGATCAAAAGCTGGTTGCGGAAACCCACATTTTCGACTTCAACAAAGATATTTATGGCAAACCCATCAAGCTGAATCTGCTGAAATTTCTTCGTGATGAGAAGAAATTCACAGGAATTCCGGACTTGGCTGAACAGATCGGCAGGGATGCCGCCCAGGCAAAGAAAGTATTATCTGAAAACAAACAGGAGTTGCGGGTTTCCTGCGCGGCGGACGTGGGAGGCTTAAACTAGTCGAGGGGAAGTAAACCGCCTTAGCTTTAGCCACTATCGCTTGCCGGTCGACCCCGTGCGTCTATCATGGCAGCCGCGCCTGGAAGCAGCCTTGTTTAACATTTATAACCATTCGATATAAAATAAAAAATTACGACGATTAATTCTGAGAGGTAACTACACATGTCAGAACAATTGAGCGAAGATCTCAACGCGGTGATCGAGGAATTGGAGAAAAAAGTAGAGGAACTGCCGGACAATGTCATGGCTCACCATCATCTCGGTCTGGTCTACATGAAGGCAGGCCGGGTCGATGAGGCGATCGCCTCGTTGGAAACCGCCATCAAGCTAGATCCTCAGTCGGTGGAGTCAATGATAAACCTGGGGGCCATCTACTTTGGTCAGAACAATCTGGAGAAAGCCAAAGAGCTTAACGATTTAGCGGTTTCAGTCAACCACAAGGCGGCCCAGGCTTTTGCCAATCTCGGTCTCATCTGCCAGCAGAAAAACGATCTGGACAAGGCGATTGAGCATTATCAGAAAGCCATCAGTATCGATGACAAACTGGCCACCGTCTGGATCAACCTCACTTCCGTGCTGACCATGAAAGGAGAGGATGCACGCGCCCTCGAGGCTGCCAGAAAGGGGCTCGCTCTCGATGATGAATCGCCCCTGGCGCACAACAATCTTGCCGTGGCGCTCTACTTCGGCGAACAGTTTGCCGAAGCCAAGAAACACATGGACCGGGCCCGGGAGCTCGGCTATTCCGTCGATCCCAACTTCGTTGCCAGCCTCGAAGAGAAGTTGCGCTAACACCTCTTCTCCGGTCCACCATTTATGAGTAAGAAGCTGATAATCAAACGACCCTGGTGCCCCTTCTGCGGTCAGGAGGTAGCCCGGGCAGCCGACAAGCCACACCGTAAAATGAGTGAATTCACCGTGGGGGAATGCTCCTGCGGCGCGGTCTACTCCTGCGACCCCACGGGCCATAACGTCGGTGCGGCAATGGTTGAAACGCTGGTCCATGCCTGTGGTGAAAACGACGATCTGGCCTGGGAACTGCTGCCTGAAGATGACTATCTTACCGGCAGAATCGAGGACTACGACGAACTGAGCCACCAGGTGGTCGAAACCAGGAACCTGGACGGACGGGCAGTTCGCGGGGTTCTCTATTTTGTCCGTCTGCACACGGAAATCTCTGATATTGCCGGCAGGCTGCAGCAGAAAAAGCAGCAGGATGTCGACCGGGTGAGCACCGATAGCGGCTTTACCCCCCCTCCGGTGGAGCCGCTGACCGCCGGCAAGGGGCCCGGACAGAAGGCCAACAAGCGACTGGTCAAAGAACTGGTGGAGGCTGGGGCCGAGGATGCACTGGTTGCCCTGTGTCTGGACGACCGGAAAACGTTGCGGCTGACCCAGCGCCTTTTGTACGATCCGTTGGCAGAAAACAGGTGGAAACGTGCCTGGCTGCTGGGTAAGGTGTGCGCCCGGGTTGCCACCCGTGACCCCGGGCAGGTTTCCGAACTGCTGCATCGGCTTTTCGAAGCCTGTTCGGATTCAGCCTCCACTCCATGGGGGATGATCGAGACCATCGGTTCGGTGATAGCCGGCCGCCCCGATATTTTTGGCGCCTTCACCCAGTATCTGTTACACTACCTCAATGCCGATTCCACCCGGGTGCAGACTATCTGGGCGTTGGCCGAGATTGCTGAACACCGCCCGGATCTGATTCGCAAAACACCGTTTTATTCGATGTTCCATTTTCTCGAGCACCCCCAGCCCGAAGTACGTGGCCAGATGGCCCGGCTCTTGGGCAGAATTAAGGCTGCCGAGGCCTCACTCCAGTTGATGGGGCTGCACGGTGACAACGCTGAAATTCTAATCTGGCAAGACGGCGCACCGCTCGTGACCAGTGTTGCCGAGCAAGCTAAAAAAGCTGTTAGTTCTTTACAAAATTAAGAGAGTTATGAATACACCCACGCAGAAAATCGATTCGATCGGTCCGGTCGGTGAAACCGGCGACACACAGCCTGAGAAAAGCCAGGCTCAACTAGACTACGATGAAGGCCGCGGTTACGTGGAGCGCGGCGAGGCCGCCCTGGCCGCAGTTGCCCTTCACAATGCCCTGAGAGGGTTCGAAGAGGAAAACAACTGGGAGGGAATTGCCAACGCCTCCAATCAGCTGGGCCATGCCTGCCTGTTGCGAGAGGAATTTGACAAGGCTCTCATACACTACAGAAAGGCTTGGGAAATCTGTGAAGAGCTGGGTGATCATATCAGCCTGCTCTCCGTCACCAAGAGTCTGGCCGAGGCCCACAAGGGACTCGGTGAGTACCGCCGGGCGCTGGATCTATGTCTTGATCTGCTGGACAGCTATCAGAAGAATAACGATCCAAAGAATTCAGTCGATATGCTTGAACGGATGGCTGAAATTTATGTGGCCGCCAATGAAAAGCTGCGGGCGGCAGATGCCTACAAAACCGCCGCTTCCATACATGCAAATTTTGGTCACACGGCCGTGGCTGAATCGTTGAGGGGAAAAGCCGACGAGTTGCTGGAGAGTTCTGAAGACTAAAATGTTTACCGGTATCATTCAGGGACGGGGAAAGGTTGCAGGTTTCAGATCGGTGCGCGGCGGGCGTGCCTTTGAGTTTGAGGCCGATTTTGTGCTCGACAGCCCGGAAGAGGGAGAATCGATTGCTGTCAACGGGGCCTGTCTGACTGCCTACAATATATCCACCCGCAGGTTTTCAACAGACGTGTCCCCCGAGAGTCTGTCGAGGACGACCTTGGGCGCTCTCAGTATCGGAGCAACGGTTAATCTCGAGCGGGCCTTGCAGCTCTCCGATCGGCTTGGAGGTCATATAGTATCCGGGCATGTGGACTGTGTGGGCATCCTGGCGGCGGTGAAGCAGGAAGGTGATTTTACCATCTTGGATTTCTCGCTTGCGCCGGAAAACGATCGTTATATCATCGAGAAAGGGTCGATCACGGTCGACGGCATCAGCCTGACCGTAAATACCTGTTCCAGGGGGAATTTTTCAGTATCGATCATTCCGCACACCCTGCAGATGACCACCTTGGCAGAGCTGAAACCCGGCGGCAAGGTAAACATAGAGGTTGACATCATCGGCAAATATGTGGAGAAGCTTCTGGCGGAAAAACAGAGTGTCGGTGATAAGAGTATTATAATTAATAGAGGTTATCTGGCCGAGAAAGGCTTTTATTAAATGTTTCATTCAGGGCGAGCGAGTTATGGCAGTTAGTTCCATAGAAGAGGTAATTAAAGATATCAGAGCTGGGAAAATGATCATCCTGGTTGATGATGAGGACCGGGAGAACGAGGGCGACCTCTGCATGGCCGCGGAGGCGGTCACCCCCGAAGCGATCAATTTCATGGCTACCCACGGCCGGGGACTGATCTGCCTGACCCTGAGTGGAGACATTGTCGACCAGCTCCAGCTGCCGATGATGGTTAATGACAACCAGTCTCCCTACGGCACCGGCTTCACTATTTCCATCGAAGCCCGGACCGGCGTTTCCACGGGGATTTCTGCAGCCGATCGGGCCCGCACCATCGAAGCGGCGGTTGATCCCGAGGCGACCCCTTATGATATCGTCAGCCCGGGACACGTTTTCCCGCTCAGGGCGAAGGATGGCGGCGTGCTGGTTCGTACCGGGCAGACGGAAGGCTCGATCGATCTGGCCCGCCTGGCGGGGCTGCGAACCGCCGGGGTGATCTGCGAAGTAATGAAGGATGACGGTACCATGGCCCGGATGCCCGATCTGGAAATCTTTGCCAAGAAGCATGACTTGAAGATCGCAACCATCGCCGATCTCGTTGCCTATCGCCTGCGGCAGGACGTACTGGTCATTGTCTATAAGAACGAAGTTGACAGCATGGAGCACATGGCCCTGGTGAAGGGCGAGATCGATCCTGAGAAGCCTGTTCTGGTGCGGGTCCATTCCGAATGTCTCACCGGTGATGTCTTTGGATCCTCGCGCTGTGACTGCGGCGGCCAGCTTCATGCGGCCATGCGCATGATAGATCAGGAAGGCAGCGGGGTGGTGCTTTATATGCGTCAGGAAGGACGGGGCATTGGCCTGGTCAACAAAATCAGGGCCTACAGGCTGCAGGATGAAGAGGGCGTCGACACGGTCGAGGCCAATCTCAAATTAGGCTTCAAGGCCGATTTGCGGGACTACGGCATCGGCGCCCAGATTCTCAGGGATATCGGGGTTACCAAAATGAGAATGTTGACTAACAACCCGAAGAAGATTGTCGGCCTGGAGGGCTATGGCATCGAGGTTGTTGACCGGGTGCCCATAGAGATGGAGCCGGGTGAGGAAAACAAAGGCTATCTGCTCTGTAAGAGAGATAGGATGGGACATCTGATTCAGATAAAATAAATGAGTGTCGGGATTTGCTTTAGCAGTTCCCGGTGCCATAAAAAATGTGAACCTTGACCAAGAGGATCGGCTGATATGGTAGAGTATATCGAAGGGCACTTAAAAGGGGATGGCAAGAAGTTTGGAATCGTGGTAGCGCGCTTTAACTCCTTCATCTCGGAGAAACTGCTGGAAGGGGCTCTTGACAGTTTGAGCAGATCGGGAGTGGCCGACGCTGACATAGAGGTGGTCAGGGTGCCCGGTGCCTACGAAATACCATTGATTGCCAAGAAGCTTGCCGCTTCGCAGAAATACGATGCCCTGATCTGCCTGGGTGCGGTAATCCGGGGTGCCACGCCGCATTTCGATGTGGTCGTAAATGAGGTATCCAAAGGTACTGCCCAGGTAAGTCTGGAGACTGGTGTTCCCGTTCTGTTCGGAGTGCTTACCACCGAAACCATTGAACAGGCCATCGAACGGGCCGGCACCAAGGCCGGCAATAAAGGTGGCGAGGTGGCCATCGCGGCAATCGAGATGGCCAATATAATAGAAGTGCTCAACTAACAGGCATCGGCCCTTAATACAAAGCAGGCCGCAGGCATTATCCTTGACCGCTGGCGGCTTGCTTTATTGTTTTCTGGTGAATGATGGGGACCAGGCGAAGAGCCAGGGAAGCTGCGCTGCAGTTTCTCTTTCAGGATGATTTCGTCGACCGCGCAAGGTCGACTGATACAGCTGAACTTGACGAGCGGTTCGCCGCTTTCAGCCTTCTGTATCAGGTTAATAAAAAGGCCCGTCCCTATGCCCGGGCGCTCATCGGCGGCATTTCCGAAAGACTGGACCAGATTGACCGCACCATAGGGGACCATGCCACCAACTGGAGGCTGGAACGAATTGCCGCCACCGACAGGAACCTGCTGCGCGTCGCCATCTTCGAGCTACTCTTTCAAGATGATGTCCCTGCCCAGGTAGCCATAAATGAAGCAGTTGAAATAGCTAAAAGATTTGGTACTCAGGATTCACCGGCTTTCATCAACGGCGTGCTCGACGCCGTGCAGCAGTCCAGGCAGAAAGAAGACGCCGGCGACGCCGGCTGACACCCCGTCCCGATTTTCCGTGCACCATACCTTAATTGCCCTGTCTCTTGCCTGGCAGCTCCTCTCAGGAACTGGCGCTGCTCCTCGCTCTGTCTTGCAATTTGCACTGATTACGGGTACACATCTTGCCTGAGAAGCAAATTCGAGACAACAGTGGGAGACAAGAGATTCAATGGCCCAGTCAGAAAAAAAGAAAAGTCCAGGGTTCAGGCAAGAAATAGTTGCGGTGCTCGGACTTTTTGTCGCCGCCTTTGTTTTCATCAGTCTGATTTCCGCGCAGGTGGGTTCTTCGGGAAACTGGTGCGGTGAGGTGGGCCGGCTCGTCTCCCAGATTCTGCTTGGCTTTACCGGCTGGGGCGCATACCTGCTGGTCGGGCTGCTGGCCTGGGTCTCATTTCTGTTTTTCAATCCCCGGATGACGTTTGAGCGGCTGCCCCAGGTGACGCTTGGAGTCAGCGGGGCGATCATCTCCTGTTGCGCCCTGCTTTCATCTCTCAGCCTGCGTTCCCCTGATCTGCTGGAGACCGGCGGATTTCTCGGGAAAACGGTTTTTTCGCTGGTCTATTCCCTGCTCGGTTCCACGGGTACCGTCCTGATCCTGGTCCTGGTTCTGATTGTCTCCTTGATGCTGTCCACCCAGTTTTCACCCTATCAGCTCATGGGGCTGATCTGGCGTTCGCTCAAAAGCGTGGTCAAAGGATTTTTCGCCCTGCTTGGCGGGGTGGCCAAAAAGCTCAAATCCCGGCCGAAAAAAACGGCCACGGCCCCAAAGGTTCGGTCCGCGCCTCTGGTCGAGGTTGGGAGTGAACCGGATAAACCAGAGACAGTCGAGCCCCCGGTGGTGAAAGAGTTCCCTAAGCCAGATGAATCGGCAGACGAAGACAAGGGGTTTCGGGCAGCGCCGCTGGCCAAGGGCAATTGGAAACTACCGCCCCTGTCGCTGCTGGCAAGAAATGAGCAGGTCGCGGAAAAGGTGGATAAAAATGTCTATCTGAAAATTTCCAAGCAGCTCGAACAGAAACTTAAAAATTTCGGCGTGTCTGGCAAAGTCGTGGGTATTTCCCCGGGACCGGTGGTCACCACCTACGAATATTCGCCTGCACCAGGAATCAAGATAAACAAGATCGTCGGGCTGGCCGATGACCTGGCGCTTGGTCTCAGGGCCCAGTCGGTGAGAGTGATTGGCTCGGTGCCGGGAAAATCCGCACTGGGCATTGAAATTCCCAACGATGTGCGGCAGGTTGTCTATATCCGGGAACTGCTCGCCTCCGAGCGCTTCAAAAACAACCGGGCCAAACTCGCCATCGTTCTTGGCCTCGATGTGGTGGGCACCCCCATCATTGCCGATCTGTCGAGAATGCCTCATCTGCTCATCGCCGGCGCCACCGGAGCCGGGAAGAGTGTGGCAATCAACTCCATTATCGCCTCCATTCTCTTCAATGCGACCCCCGAAGAGGTTCGTTTTCTGATGATCGATCCCAAACGCATCGAACTGTCCGGTTATGAAGGCATTCCCCATCTGCTGCATCCGGTGGTGGTCGAACCGAAACTGGCCAGCAGGGCATTATTGTGGGCGGTCAGGGAGATGGAGCGGCGCTATCGCTTACTCGAAGAAGCGCGGGTAAAGAGTTTCGATACCTACAATGAAGTAGCCGAAGAAAAGCTACCCTATATAGTTGTAATCGTTGACGAACTCGCTGATCTTATGATGGTGGCCTCCAAGGATGTCGAGGGTGCCATTGCCAGGTTGGCCCAGATGGCCCGGGCTGCCGGCATACATCTTATCCTTGCCACCCAGAGACCGTCGGTGGATGTACTCACCGGATTAATCAAGGCGAACTTTCCCACCAGAATTGCCTTCAAAGTCTCCTCCAAGGTCGATTCCAGGACCATCATCGACGGCTCCGGCGCCGAGCACCTGCTGGGCATGGGCGATATGCTCTTTATGCCTCCCGGGTCGGCAACCATCAAACGTGTGCACGGCGCCTATATCTCCGAACAGGAAACTACCGAACTGGTGGATTTCCTGAAGAAGCAGGGAGCGGCGGTCTACGATGATTCGGTCCTTGAACAGGTGGAAGAGGATGGTTCGCTTGGCGCCAACGGTGCTGAGGACGATTACGACGATCGTTATGATGAAGCCGTTGCCTTTGTCTGTGAAGCTGGACAGGCTTCGATCTCGATGATTCAGCGACGCCTGAGGATCGGCTACAACAGAGCGGCAAGGATCATCGAAATGATGGAAAAAGAAGGCATAGTTGGCCCCGCTGACGGCGCCAAACCCCGGGAGGTTTTGGCCCGCAAGTCCTACGAATAATCGCCCACCGTTTCGATTTAATTTCTGAGTGCCGAGCGCGGCCTGGAAGGCTGCAAAAATAACAAATAAAATCAAATAGTTGGTTTTTCCCAATTGGGCGGCAAACCGACTATGGTTGTAATTGAAGCAGTAAAATTTGTAGCGGTTTTAGTGGGCTCTGTCGGTTCAGAGCCACAACAGTTAAAACTAACTGAGGAGGTAGTTTAATGCCAAGTTATGTAGATCCTGAAAAATGTGACGGCTGCAAAGGCGGTGACAAGACTGCATGCATGTACATTTGCCCCAACGATCTGATGGTTCTGAACGTTGAGTCAATGCTGGCTTACAATCAAGAGCCGGATGCCTGCTGGGAGTGTTACTCCTGCGTTAAGATTTGTCCGCAGGGCGCGGTCTTTGTACGTGGTTACGACGACTTTGTTCCGATGGGCGGTCAGGTACACCCGATGCGTTCTTCCGACTCCATTATGTGGACTGTCAAGTTCCGTAACGGCAACATGAAGCGCTTCAAGTTCCCGATCCGCACCACGGCTGAGGGTGCTGCCAATGCTTACGTGGGTGAAAAAGGTGGAAACCTGGACGACGAAGCTCTGCTCCTCGAGTCAGATCTTCCGACCCCCTAATGAGCTGGATTGTGTAAAATCTTAAAATCTTTATTCAAAAGGAGATTTGAATATGGCATTACCGAACAAACCAAAAGGCGAACTCAAAGCCGTCGTCGATCCTGAGATCGTCGAAATGGACGTAGATGCGTTGATCATCGGTGGTGGTATGGCCGCATGCGGTACCGCTTTTGAGATCAAGAAATGGGCGCCGGAAGATATGAAAATCCTGCTCGTGGACAAAGCCTGTCTCGAGCGTTCAGGCGCTGTTGCCCAGGGACTTTCAGCGATTAACACCTATGTTGGTGAGAATCCGATTAAAGATTACGTAAAGATGGTTCGTAACGACCTGATGGGCGTTATTCGTGAAGACCTGGTGTACGACTGCGGTCGCCACGTGGACGAGTCCGTCAAGCTGTTCGAGGAATGGGGCCTGCCGATCTGGAAGAAGAGCGACGATGGCGAGAACCTCGACGGCGCCAAGCCTGCCCCGACCCTGCGCGAGGGCGGAACCCCGGTTCGTACCGGTAAATGGCAGATCATGATCAACGGCGAATCCTACAAGTGTATCGTAGCTGAGCCGGCCGCGACCGCTCTGGGCGCTGACAATATCCTCGAGCGTGTCTTCATCGTGAAACTGCTGCTCGACAAGAACAAACCGAACCAGATCGCTGGTGCCGCCGGTTTCTCCACCCGCGAGAACAAAGTGTACTACATCAAGTGCAAGACCGCAGTCATAGCCTGCGGTGGTGCGGTTAACATCTTCCGTCCGCGATCCACCGGCGAAGGCAAAGGCCGCGCCTGGTATCCGGTATGGAACGCAGGTTCCACCTACACCCTGGCCGCTCAGGTCGGTGCCACCCTGACCATGATGGAAAACCGTTTCACCCCGTCCCGCTTTAAAGACGGCTATGGCCCGGTCGGCGCCTGGTTCCTGCTGTTCAAAGCCAAGGTATCCAATGGTCTGGGCGAGTTCTACGCCGGTGGCGATGCCGCCAATGAAGAACTCTCCAAATTCATGCCTTACGGAAAGTCCCCGGTAACCCCGACCTGTCTGCGTAACCACCTGATGCTCAATGAGCTCAAAGAAGGTCGCGGCCCGATCTACATGGCTACTGACGTGGCGCTCAATGCGTTCCTCGATGAGAAGCGCGAAGCCGGTATGGATGAAAAATCCCTGAAAAAATTCTGGAAGCACCTCGAGTCTGAGGCCTGGGAAGATTTTCTGGATATGTCCGTCGGTCAGGCTGGTCTGTGGGCCGGTATGAACGTTGAGCCCGAGAAAATTGGCTCCGAGATCATGCCGACTGAGCCCTACATGCTCGGTTCTCACTCAGGTTGCTGCGGCATCTGGTGTTCCGGACCGGATGAGGACTGGGTACCCGAGATTGACAATGAGTCCCGTGCTCATAAGTACAAGTGGGGCTACAACCGGATGACCACTGTAGACGGTCTGTTCACCGCCGGTGACGGGGTGGGCGCTTCCGGTCACAAGTTCTCCTCCGGCTCCCATGCCGAGGGTCGTATCGTTGCCAAGCAGATGGTCAAGTATGTGCGCGACAACGACTTCACCCCGGAACCGGAACTGACAGCCCAGGAATGTGCCGACATAATCTACGCACCGGTCAAGCGTTACCATGAGTTCGTCGGCCAGTCCACGGCCGCTGACGTCAACCCGAACTACTGCAAGCCGGCCGGCCTGATGATGCGGTTGATGAAGGCTACCGACGAGTACGGCGGCGGCGTGGCGACTTACTACATGACCTCCGGCAAGCTTCTCCATATCTGCATGGATCTGCTTGAGATGCTCCGCGAGGATGCAGACAAGATGGCTGCCGGTGACCTGCACGAATTGCTGCGGGCTTGGGAGAACTACCATCGCATCTGGTGTGTCGAGTCTCACATCCGCCACATCCTGTTCCGTGAAGAATCACGCTACCCGGGCTTCTACTATCGTTCAGATTACCCGACCTGTGATGATGAGAACTGGAAGTGCTTCGTCAACTCCACCTTCGATCCCAAGAGTCAGGAATGGAAGGTCGAGAAGGTCGACATGGTCAACATCATCGAGACCGACCCGTGGCTGTAAGTTGTTAATGACAGCTTCATCGTCATGATGTAAAAAAATCTCCAGGGGCTTTCTGCTCCTGGAGATTTTTTCTATGGTGGCACCCGTTTTCGATCGGGAAAGGTTCAAGAATCTTGCAGTTTTCCCGATCGAAAAGGTTTCTCTTTCAGAATCCTTTTCAGTGGTTTTAAACAAATGGCAGAGTGCGCTGGAATTCGCGCAGCGTGTCTCGGCCAGTAGGACAATATTCAGTAATTATGGAGGAATGGTATGACTGACGAGCAAGGCACCGGTGGTGCAATTTTGGTCGTAGGCGGAGGAATAAGTGGGCTGACGGCAGCACTTGAAGCCGCCGAAGTCGGGAATGACGTTTTTCTGATCGACAAGAACCCCTCTTTCGGTGGTCGCGTCGCCCAGCTGAACGAGTATTTTCCGAAGATGTGCCCGCCCAGTTGCGGCCTGGAGATTAATTACAAACGGATTAGAAACAACCGCAGAATTCGTACCTACACCATGGCCAGCGTATCCTCGGTGAGCGGCGGTCCCGGCAATTATGAGGTGAGCGTCGAGATTGCTCCCCGATATGTGAACAGCAACTGCACCGCCTGTGGTGACTGCGCTGCGGCCTGTCCGGATGAGATTGACAATGAATTCAATTTGGGGATGAACAAATGCAAGGCCGCCTATCTTCCCCACGAGATGGCCTTCCCCAGAAGGTACGTGATCGCCAAAGAAGCGCTTTCGGCTGAGGGTGCCGAAGCGGTCAAGGCTTCGTGTAAATATGATGCGGTCGATCTCGACATGAAAAGTGAAACCATCACCTTGAATGTTGCCTCAATCGTCTGGGCCACCGGCTGGCAGCCTTATGCCCCCGAGAAGATGGAAAACCTGAATTTCAGCAAGTCCAATGCCGTCGTCACCAACATGATGATTGAGCGTATGGCCGCGCCCAACGGTCCCACCGGTGGTAAAATCGTGGTTCCCGGCTCCGATAAGGAAATAGAATCCATCGGCTTTGTGCAATGCGCCGGATCACGCGACGAGAATCACCTCGAATATTGTTCGTATATCTGCTGCACCGCAACCTTCAAGCAGATGAACTACATCCGCGAGCAGTATCCTGAAGCGAAAATATATGTCTTCTACATCGACCTCCGCACTCCTGGAAAGTACGAGAAGTTCCGTGAGAAATTAATGGCTGATGAAAATGCCCAGTTTATCAAAGGCAAGGTTGCCGATATTGAGGTCGAAAGCGACGGGGTAACAGTGATTGCTGAAGATGCGGTCTCCGGTGCCAAAGTCCAGCAGAAAGTGGATCTGGCTGTTCTGGCCACCGGCATGCAGCCGAGCTTCGCCGAAGGCGGGGCACCGGCAGGCGTCAGCCTGGACAACAACGGCTTCGTGCTTTCCGACTACGCCAGAGGCATTATCGGGGCCGGCTGCGCCAAGAAAGCCGCCGACGTTGTGACCACTACTCAATCATCCACCGCCGCTGCCCTTAAGGCAATTCAGGTTTCCAGGAGGTAATGAACAATGGATAAAAAATATTGCGCTTATTTATGTTCTGGTTGCGGCATCGGCGACGCACTCGATATGGACGCACTCGCCGAAGTGGTAACCGGCGAAATGTCCATGGACTGTAAAACTGCCGACTTTCTCTGCGGTGCCGATGGACGCGCCCTGATCGAACAAGATGTCGCCGAAGGGGTAAACACGGTAGTAGTTGGCGCCTGTTCACCGAGGGTCATGCAGAACGAGTTCGATTTCGGCGCTGATACGATAACGGTCAGAGCCAACCTGCGTGAGCAGGTGATCTGGACTGAGGCCAAACCGGCGGAAGGCGAGGAACCCCACGCCGAGGCTGCCGAGTTCTTAAATGAAACAGCCGCCGACTACCTGCGTATGGCTTGTACCCAGGCCCAGAAGACCGCACCGTCCGAACCGCACAAGCTCGAGAACCTGAGCCGAAAAATTCTTGTTATGGGTGGCGGCATCGCTGGCTTGACCGCGGCCAAGGAAGCCGCTGCGGCCGGCTACGAGGTTACCCTGGTAGAAAAAGAAGACAAGGTAGGCGGCAAAGCAAATGACTGGAGACAGTCATTCCCGACCAAATCACCCTGGACTGAACTGGAAGATAATCCTGTCGCAGGCCTGATCGCAGAGGTTGAAGCCGATTCTAGAATCACCGTGAGAACCGGCACCGAGGTGGCTCGCATCGCCGGCGGGCCCGGAGCATTCAAGGTGACCATGAAGGCGGCCGGTACCGAGACCGAGTGGGATGCACCCGCCAGAGTGACCGTTGAAGAACGGGAACAGATCGAAAAAGGCGAGATTGAAAATCCCAACACCGGGCTGGTTGACTATATGGCCGACGATCCAGATGCCGAGATCCACGGCGCCGTGGTAGTGGCCACCGGCTGGGTGCCCGCCGATGTCTCCGAGTACGAGCACCTCGGCTACGGTGCTATCAAAAACGTAGTAACCAACGTCGAATTCGAAAAACTGGCCAAGGAAGGCAAGGTACCCGAGAATGTAGCTTTTATTCAGAGCCCGGGCGGTAAGGACAATGACAAAGATTTTCCTTATTGCAATTCGGTAACCTCGATGGTGGCCCTGAAGCAGGCCCAGTATGTCTGTGAGGACAATGAGGAAGGCAAGGCCTTCTTGCTCTACCAGCATATGCGCACGCCCGGAAGCCAGGAACTTTACTACAAGGCCGCCCAGCAGGCCGACGGCATCTTCATGACCAAGGCGGCGGTTACCAAGGTTGAAGAAAACGGCGGCAAGCTCAAGGTAACCGCAGAAGACACTCTGCTCGGCGAGAATCTTGAACTCGATGTCGACATGGTCGTCTTGGCGGCCGGTATGGAACCGACCACCAAGGAAGAAGACATTGTCAACCTGGCCTATCGCCAGGGACCGGCGTTTATTGATCTGGATCTTTTCGACGGCTATGCCGATTCGCATTTCATCTGTTTCCCCTATGAAACAAGAAGGACCGGCGTTTATACCTGTGGCGGTGTGCGCAAGGCGGAGACCATTGATGAGACCATCGACGATGCCACTGGGGCTGCCCTCAAGGCGATCCAGTGTCTGGAATCCACCGACCGCGGAGTTTCGGTGCACCCCCGTTCCGGTGACAAGACCTGGCCCGATTTCTTCATGCAGCGCTGCACCCAGTGTAAACGCTGCACCGAGGAATGCCCGTTTGGCGCCCTCGATGACGACGAAAAGGGAACCCCGCTGCCCAATAATACCAGGTGGCGTCGCTGCGGTACCTGTATGGGATCCTGCCCCGAGCGCATCATCGGCTTCACCGACTACAACATCGATCTGATCGGCTCGATGATCAAATCGGTGGAAGTTCCCGAGGATGACGACGATCGTCTGCGGATTCTGGTCTTCGTCTGTGAAAACGACGCCTATCCGGCGCTCGACATGGCCGGCATGAAGCGCAACGGCATCAATCACATGGTCCGCTTCATCCCAGTCCGCTGTCTCGGATCCGTGAACATGGCCTGGATCCGTGATGCGCTGTCGGCCGGTATGGATGGCGCCATGCTGCTCGGCTGCACGTACGGGGACGATTACCAGTGCCATTTTGTAAAAGGTTCTGAAATCGCCAACAAGCGCATGGAAAATATTGGCGACACACTTTCTACCCTCGGACTCGAGTCGGAACGCTGTGCCGCAGAACAGGTAGCCATTACCGATTATGACAAGATCCCGCAGATCCTTAACGATTTCGTCGAAGAAATCGTCGAGATGGGACCGAATCCGTTTAAGGGCTTCTAACCTGTTTGTTATCTGGCCGGGCTGTGCGTTCAAACCAGCCCGGCACCGCGTTTACACACCTCAGGTGAATTGAGATAAGATAACAGGAGGCAAATGATGAACGTTCAACCTGATTTAGATTTTATAAAACACTTAAAGGGGGCCGGCGGCGACGCTTTGAAAAAGTGTTACCAGTGCGCCACCTGTTCCGTACGGTGCCCGCTGTCCACGGACGAAAATCCCTTCCCGCGCAAAGAGATGATCTGGTCATCCTGGGGTATGAAAGATAACCTGGTTGCTGACCCGGACGTCTACTTGTGCCACAATTGCGGCGACTGCACCACCCACTGCCCCCGTGGCGCCAAACCCTCGGAGGTGCTGGGTGCAATCAGATCCTATGCCTATACCATGTATGGCTGGCCTGCCGGTCTGGCGAAACTTGCTACTTCCGCCAAAAACCTGCCTATCATGATAGGTATTCCGGTGGTGGTGATCTTTGTCATGTGGCTCATTTCCGGTGGGATGCACATCCCCACCAAGGATGAGTTCGGTACCTATGGTTACCAGCACTTCTTTGGTTATTGGGAATTCAAGTGGTATGCCAAGAATATTTTCTTTATTGTCTTGATCATGCTGACTTCGGTCGCCATTGCGGCAATCTCGCTGTACAAGGGATTGACCTCGATGTGGAAGACAATGGCGGAAAAAGCCGGCATCGGCTCAGCCTACAGACCTTCGATCATCCAGTTTGTCGGTCAGTTTCTGTGGCCTTCGCTGGTGGAAATCGTCAAGCATAACCGTTTCAAGGAGTGCACCACCAATACCGACCGGGTTCGTGGCCATCTTCCCTTGATGCTTGCCTTTATTGGTCTTGCAATCGTTACCACCTACTCATTGGTGAAAAACGATATCGTCGGCCTGTTCTGGCCTGCGGCGCATGGTCCGATGTACTTCTTTGATCCGTTCAAGATCCTGGCAAACGTCTCCGCCATTGCCTTGCTCTTTGGTATTTATGTACTCTGGATCAACAGGACCAAGACCGAGGCGGCGGGCGAGAGCAGCAGGACATTTTATGACTGGTTTCTGATCTGGGAAATCGCTGCCGTCGGCGTCACCGGTCTCGGTGCCGAGTTGCTGCGCTGGCTCGGTCTCCCGACCATCGGCTACATCGTCTACTTCTGCCATCTGGTAGCGGTTATGATGCTGTTTCTCTATCTGCCCTATACCAAATTCGCTCATATCGCCTATCGGACCACGGCGATGGCTTTTGAGAAATTCAGGGAAAGTTCTTTTGGCAAACCTGCCGTCGAGTAGTGTCTTCCCGAACCAATTTGTTCAGCTCAAAAGGCCGGCCCTTCGGGGGCGGCCTTTTTTGATTGCCCTTGAAGGCTTCTCAGAGGTTCATGGGGAAATGTGAACCGAATCCGAAATAAAAGATTGACTAAAAAAGATATTGATTAAAGTTATCAGCAGATGTATATTGATGGGCTTTGTAAGCTGGCGTAGCTCAATTGGCAGAGCAGCTGATTTGTAATCAGCAGGTTGCGGGTTCAAGTCCCATCGCCAGCTCCACAAGGGAAAAATACTTTAATAAGTATTAGTTAGAGTTTAAAGATTCGGGCATGTAGCTCAGTGGAGGGGTTCCCGAGCGGTCAAAGGGAACAGACTGTAAATCTGTCGGCGGAGCCTTCGGAGGTTCGAATCCTCCCCCCTCCACCATCTTATTCTCACAAGCATAGACAGTATTTAAAGGCGGGAATAGCTCAATTGGTAGAGCATCAGCCTTCCAAGCTGAGGGTTGCGAGTTCGAGTCTCGTTTCCCGCTCCAGTTTTGGCTGAATATGCTCACGTAGCTCAGGCGGTAGAGCGCATCCTTGGTAAGGATGAGGTCACCGGTTCAAGTCCGGTCGTGAGCTCCATGGACAAGAAGTAAGCTAATCAAAACTTTTTTGGCCTGAGGAGACAGGAAAATGTCAAAGGAGAAATTCGAGCGGACGAAGCCGCATGTGAATGTAGGAACGATAGGTCATATCGATCATGGCAAGACGACATTGACGGCAGCGATAACACGGGTACTGTCTTTGAAAGG
>JARRLH010000066.1:3693-30082 GCA_037387205.1 Desulfofustis sp. | reverse complement strand
GCACTTCAGTTTTGCCGATGCGGGCATCATCGCTCAGATCGCTTCATGGTGCAGTTCGATTACCGGTTCGTCGGGGACATGAGCTGCCTCTATCTGCATATCCCCTTCTGCCGGGTCAAGTGTTCCTACTGCTCCTTCAATTCCCAGGGGGGCCTCGAGTCGCTGCATCCCAGGTACCGACAGGCGCTGATCGCTGAAATAGTCTCGGGCCGGGACAATCTTGAACCGCTCGAGACGCTGTTCCTGGGCGGCGGCACCCCGACGGTGCTGGGCGTCGAAGACCTGAGTGCAATACTCGACACCTGCGCTGACAAGTATGGCTTTACTGAGGGAGCGGAGATCAGCATCGAGGCCAATCCGGAAAGCGTCGACTACCATATTTTGAGTGTTCTTCGAGAGGCGGGCTTCAATCGGCTGTCCATCGGTATCCAGAGCCTGAACAATGATGAATTGAAAAAGCTGGGCCGGGTCCACGATGGCGCTCTGGCGACAATGGCAGTCAAAGACGCCCGCCGGGCCGGCTTCGACAATCTGAGCCTCGATCTGATGTATGGCCTGCCCGGGCAGACTACCCACAGCTGGCGTGAGACGCTGCAGGGCGCCCTGGAACTGGGGCCCCGCCATTGTTCCGCCTATCAGCTCACCGTCGAAGAGGGGACACCGTTTCACAAAATGGCGGCGCAAGGAGCCCTGAGTATACCAGCGGAAGAAGCAGTGCTTGAGATGGATGAGATAACCCGCGATTTGTGCAGAGAGGCGGGTTTGCACCAGTACGAGATTGCCAATTTCGCGCAGCCCGGCTACGAGTGCAGACACAATCTCAATTACTGGCACAATGGTGATTACCTCGGCTGCGGCGCCGGTGCGGTAAGCTATGCGGGTGGAGTGCGTGAGCGGAGGGTGGCTGCGCCGTTGAGCTATTGTGAGGCCGTAGAGCACGGGGGTGAACTGATCGTCGAACGAGAAGCGCTGTCATCTGTCGATTCCTTCAAAGAGACGGTGGTGCTGGGCCTGCGTCTTCTTGCCGGGATTAGTGGGCACCAGCTGCAGGAACGCTATGGTCTCGATCTCTCTGAGGTTTACGGCTCCACCTTGGAAAATCTCATCGACCGCGGTCTGATCAGCTATGACGGTACACGATTGGCCCTGACCGGAACGGGCAGACGATTTGCCAATCAGGTGATGGCAGAACTGGTCTAATTTCCATCCGTAAACAGATAATTTTGTCCAATCTCTTCGTTGTGCTCAAAATTTTATCCTCGACATATCATATATATGCCTGTGGTATAATTTCTCGCACGCCTCGATACTGAAGCAAAATGACTCGTTTCCGTATGAAAACTCACTTAGCTTAAAGTTTCTTTTCAGCGGGATGCTCTAGAGCGGGAAGCTTCGACCGCCTAGAGCGGGAAGCTTCGACCGCCGAAAAATTCAGGGCCGCGTGCACGGTGAACAGCGGAAAGATGAAGGCGAGCAGAAACACGTTTAGCAGCGGGACCATCGAAACGGCGGCCGGGATCAGGCCGAGTCGCAGGGTGTGACCGCTGTAGTGCCTGAGCCACTGCAGTTTTTTTCCGAGTCGCCAGCGCCGGCGTGAAGCCGGATAGTCGACGAACATCAAAGCGGAATAATAGGTGTAGATCAGAAAAACGGCTATCTGCCCGATGATTGGAACAAACCCCACGGCCAGGGCGACAACGGTCACCAGGATGCCGAACAAGGCGATCTTCAAGCCCTCGAACAGGTCTTTGGCGATGCCGGCCAGGGTGAACCCGTCGTCGTCCTGAAATTCCTTGCCCCAGAATATCTTCTCAGCGCTGTTGCTTAAAAAGCTGTAAAATGGTGTGGTGAGCGTATAGGCCAGCAGGAAGGCGAGAAAGAAGGCGATGATTCTGGTAACCAGCACGTAGAGGTATTTGGCCACCAGCCAGCCGCTGTATTTGATCCATCCCCACCAGCTTGAATGGGCCGGTCCATCGCCGAAAAATGAGGCGGTGTAGTGATCGATGATGCCGGTGGTGAGAAGAAATCCTGTCCAGGTCAGCACCACGGTGAGAGCGATCAGGACGATTGACCAGCCTAGCAGCTGCTTTCTGCCCAGCAGAAAAGTGATCGAGGTTGACAGGGGAATCGTCGGGACTGCCGGGGCCTGGGATTGCTCGCGCGCCATGGGGTGAAATAGAACCAGTTAGGATTATAAGGAAAATTCTTAACAAGCATGAGTGCAGTTGTTACTGTTGCTTAAAGTTCCCTTAAGATAGGCACGGAGTCATGCAAGTAAAGGGACATGAGGTAACACGATAGTATGGCGGCAAGAAAAAACAAGAACACCACAGAATTCAGTTGCGCGGAATGCGGCTTCATCAGCGCCAAATGGCTGGGCCGCTGCCCTGAGTGCGGACAGTGGGACAGCCTGGTCGAGCGTCGCGCACCGACGTCAGGGGTGTCGAAGCCGGTGAAATTCGCTGCCCCGCGCCCATTGAGCAGAGCGGCGGAGCAGCACCTGGCCCGAGCCGTCACCGGCATCGAGGAACTGGACCGGGTCCTCGGCGGCGGCATCGTCCCGGGTGCGGTTATATTGATCGGCGGCGACCCGGGCATCGGCAAATCGACCCTGCTGCTGCACATGCTTTCTTCACTTGCCGTCCAGGGCTCCAAGGTGCTTTATGTGACAGGAGAAGAGTCCGCCCATCAGATAGGCATCAGGGCCGAGCGGCTGGCAGCTCTCCACGATAATCACTATCTGGCCACAGAGAGTTCGGTTGAAGCCATTCTGGCCATGGCCAGGGAGATGAAACCGGCGCTGCTGGCCGTTGACTCCATCCAGACCCTGACCTCAGCCGATCACCCCTCTGCCGCCGGTTCGATTACCCAGGTCAGGGAATCGGCCGCCCGTCTCGTGGAACTGGCCAAACAGGAAGATATCCCGGTGGTTCTGGTCGGCCACGTGACCAAGGAGGGAACCCTGGCCGGTCCGCGGATCCTCGAGCACATGGTCGATACGGTCCTCTATTTCGAGGGGGACCGCAACCATGTGTTCAGAATCTTGAGAACGGTAAAAAACCGCTTCGGTTCGACCAACGAAATCGGCGTGTTTGAGATGAAAGAGGAGGGTCTGGTGCAGGTGACCAACCCTTCGGAGATTTTTCTCGCCGAGAGGCCGCTCGATGTTGCCGGTTCGGTGGTGCTGGCCTCGATGGAGGGGACTCGCCCGATCCTGGTCGAGGTGCAGGCGCTGGTCAGTCCGACCAATCTCGGCACCGCCAGGAGGACGGCAATCGGCGCCGATCCCCAGCGTCTGTCGCTGCTCTGCGCCATACTCGAGAAGAAGGCCGGCATGGATCTCTACGGGCATGATATATTCCTCAATATTGCCGGTGGGATTCGCATCGACGAGCCTGCTCTGGATCTCGGCGTAATCTGTGCCTTGAGTTCATCGCTGCTCGACAAACCGATACCGCCCGATACGGCCGTATGCGGGGAAGTGGGGCTGGCAGGGGAGGTACGTGCGGTTGCCAACATCGAACTCAGAATCAGGGAAGCGGAGCGGCTCGGCTTCTCTCGCATCATAGTGCCCAAGACTAATTTCGACCGGATCAAAGCCCGCACCCGGATAGCCAGGGTTGGCGTTGCCTCGGTGCACGAGCTCATGGAAATATTGTCGTAATCTACGGCCGGAAACCTGATTAGCAAGGGGGTAGACACATGGATTTCAAGGACCTGATCGTCAAAAGCTGGCAGAACACCCTGAACCATATCGGGCCGTTGCTGCTGATAACCTTCGTCCAGCTGGTGCTGATCATCGTGACGCTTGGCATTCTGGCGCCGGTCACCACCGCCGGCTATGTAAACTCACTGATGCAGGTGGTCAGGGATGACCGTAAACCCGAAGTTGGTGATCTGTTCTCCCAGATGCGCCTTTTTTTACCGCTCTTTGTGCTTTCGATCATAGCCGCCCTGGCGGCCTTTATCGGTTTTGCGCTGTTGGTGCTGCCCGGTTTTGCCGTGCTTGCCTTCATTGCCTTTGCCGCGTTTTACCTGCTGCCCTACATGGTCGATCAAAAACTGGGGCTCTTCGACGCCCTGAAGGCATCCTGGCAGGCGGCACTAAAAGAGCCTGTAAGCGAACACATCGTCGTGGTGATCATCTACGTGGCTATCATGTCGCTGGGGTCTTCGCTCTGGTTCGCCTTTCTGATTACTCAGCCGATGGCCACTTTTATCATGATTGAAGCCTATAATAAACGGGTAATGGGTAACCGGGAAGCAGAGCAGGGTGGACGGGATGAGCCTGATCTTCCACCTGACCCTGAAGACAAAGGCGAAGACAAGGCTGCTCAATAATATTTCCGCAGCGAGGGAGGGAACCATGGACAACCACCACCATCATGAAGAGGACGGCGTCAGTTTCACGGTGGGTATTTTTTTCATCGTGGTATTGCTGATACTATTTATGATCGGTCTGATGAACTGAGCAAGAGGGGTTTTCAGAATGAGCGGCAGCCAGGATCGAAGCCGCGTGCTGAGGGGTTGTCTTGCACGCAGAATCGGCCTCTCTGACGGTTGCCAAATTCTGTTTTGGTCATAGTTTTCAACTAATCGAGCTATTATGGATATAAACTCAAACTTATGAGGAGCGTAATTCATGACTGATAAACCAACCATTGTCACCGAGGAAGGCGAACTGGAGTTGGAGCAGGAGCATGAAGAGCAGGAGGACCAGAAACTGCTTCCGGCCCAGGATGTTCTTCCTGAATCGCTGCTGATCATACCGCTCTATGACCGACCCATGTTTCCAAAAATGATGGGGCCGATCATGGTCGAGGACCCGCGCATCCAGCAGATGATTCTGCAGGCCCAGGAAAAAGGGCTGGTCATCTATCTGGGGTTGCTTTTGGTGAAGCAGTCAGAGAGCGGAGTTACCCATGCACCGCAGTCAATAGAGGATTTCCACCCCATCGGCGTGGCCGCCAGGGTGGTACAGATTTCTACGCCGGCCCAGGAACAACCGTTGCAGCTGGTAGCACAAGCTCAGGAACGATTTGAAGTCAAACAGCTCACCCGCCAGCAGCCGGTGTTCAAGGCGCTGGTCAAATATCTCCCCGAAGAAAAGGGGGAATCGACTGATGAGCTCAAGGCCTATTCGGTGGCCATCATCGACTGCATCAAAGAACTTGTCACGCTCAACCCCTTGTTCAAAGAGGGCCTCGGGCTCCTGCTCGACCGTATCAACGTAAGCGATCCCAGCGCGCTCGCGGACTTCGCCGCTTCGATGACCACCTCCTCCGGGGCGGAACTGCAAGAAATTCTGGAGACCATCTCGATCCAGAAGCGTCTGGAAAGGGTGTTGATCCTGCTTAAAAATGAGATTGAAATTTCCAAGCTCAAGGCCGATATCTCCAAGCGTATCGAGGAGCGTCTCTCCAAACAGCAGCGGGAATTCTTTCTCAAGCAGCAGCTCAAGGAGATCAAGCAGGAGTTGGGCATCGCCAAGGACGATACCGAGAGCGAGGTTGATAAATTCGAGAAACGGCTGAAAAAACTCACGCCTTCACCGGAGGCCAAGGAGCGCATTGATGAAGAGCTCGAAAAGCTCAAGCTGCTCGAGCCTTCATCGGCCGAATTCAACGTCACCCGGGCCTACCTGGACTGGCTGACGGTGCTGCCCTGGGGGGTGTACACCGAAGACAACTACGATATCGCCAAGGCCGAACGGATTCTGAATCGCGACCACTATGGACTCGATGAAGTCAAGGAGCGCATACTGGAGTTGATTTCGGTGGGCATTGTCAAAGGCGATTTATCGGGCTCCATCATTCTGCTGACCGGCCCTCCCGGAGTCGGCAAGACTTCGGTCGGCCAGTCGATCGCCCGCAGCCTGGGCCGTGAGTTCTTCAGGTTCTCGCTGGGCGGCATGCGCGACGAGGCGGAGATAAAGGGACATCGAAGAACCTATATCGGCGCCCTTCCGGGCAAATTCATCCAGGCCATCAAGACCTGCAAAACCGCCAACCCGCTCATCATGCTCGACGAGATCGACAAGATCGGCGCCAGCTTCAGGGGCGATCCAGCCTCTGCTCTGCTCGAGGTGCTCGACCCCGAACAGAACAAGGATTTTCTCGATCATTACCTGGACGTGCGTTTTGACCTCTCCAAGGTATTGTTCATCTGTACCGCCAACCAGATGGAAACCATTCCCGGTCCGCTGATCGACCGCATGGAGGTGATCAACCTGCCGGGCTATATCCTGGCGGAAAAGGTCGAAATCGCCCGGCGCCACCTGCTGCCCAAGCAGCTCAAGCTGCACGGCCTGACCAAGAGCCAGGTGAGCATCGGCAAACCGGTGTTGCGTGAAATCGCCGAAGGTTATGCCCGCGAGGCTGGGGTCAGAAACCTGGAAAACCGAATTAAAAAAATCCTGCGCAAGGTGGCCAAGGAACTGGTCAGCGACCCCAAACGCAAGGTGACGATCAAGAAGAGCGATTTGCCCGAGCTGCTGGGCAAAAAGGTGTTTTCTGATGAGAAAATCTTTTCCAAACCCCGGGTCGGGGTAATTACCGGGCTGGCCTACACCAGCCTTGGCGGCACCACCCTGCACATCGAGGCGGCCGGGGTCATGGCAGGCAACCCCGGCTTCAAGCAGACCGGCCAGCTCGGCCAGGTGATGGTGGAGTCTTCCGAGATCGCCTACAGCTACGTGCGCTCACTGATAGTCCAGAAAGACCCCAAGAACGAGTTTTTCAGAAAAAACTTCATCCATCTGCACGTCCCGGCCGGCGCCACTCCGAAGGACGGACCCTCGGCCGGCATCACCATGGCCTGCGCCCTCTACTCCCTGGCCACGAAAACTCCGATCATCGCCGATACGGCAATGACCGGAGAATTGACCTTGTCCGGGATGGTAATGCCCATTGGCGGAGTCACGGAAAAGGTGATCGCCGCCACCAGGGCGAAGCTGTAAAAGGTGATTTTGCCGGCGGACAACGAGGAAGATTTCAATCTGCTGCCGGAGCACATCCGGGAGGGGGTGACAGCCTTGTTCGTGAAGACCTTTGAGGATGTGCGGCGAATCTGTTTCCCTGATTCCAAATAGGGCCCACGCAAAAAGCCGGACGGTGGCTGAACCGTCCGGCTTTCCTAAGTAGGCTCCTGGACTGGCAGTCCGGGAGTGTTGCTAGTTTCTTTTCAATACCACGTAACGGCTGTTCTGACCAACCCGCACCCGCAGAAGCACGGAGTCTGACGACTCGTTTTCCTGCATCACCCTGCGCAAGTCTTCCAGGCTGGTGACCGTGGCCTTCTGCACCTCCTCGATCAGGTACCCTGACCGGAGACCGATCTCGGCGGCTGCGCTGCCCGGTTCAACCTCGCTGATCACCAGACCCTGCCGTCCCTCGTAGCCAAGCTGTTCGGCCAGATCAGGAGTCAGTTCCTGGACTGCCAGACCAAAGGGAGAGAGGGGGTTCTGGTCGGGGCCTCCCCGCGAGGCGATGCCGAAATCGGCGGGCTGCTCACCGATTTCCGCTTTCAGCTCCATTTCTTTTCCGTCTCTTATGATGCCAAGCACCACAGTTGTTCCCGGAATGGTCTGGGCAATACGGTTGCGCAGGTCCTGGGTGTCCTTCAGATCAATGCCGTCGAGTTCGACAATCACATCCTGACTCTTGATGCCGGCCCTGCTTGCCGGGGTGTCGTCCTGGACCTCGGTGATCAGCACGCCGCCGGCCTTATCCAGGCCGAAAGATTCCGCCAGAGCCTCATCGACGTCCTGGATGCCGACGCCGAGATACCCTCTGGTCACCTTGCCGCTGTCCATCAACTGCTTGTTGATATATTTGGCCATATTGATCGGGATCGCGAAGCCGATGCCCATATAGCCCCCGGTCCTGCTGTATAAGGCCGAATTGATGCCGACTACCTGGCCGCGGATGTTGAGCAGCGGCCCGCCTGAGTTGCCCGGGTTGATGGCCGCGTCGGTCTGAATGAAGTTTTCATATTCGTTGATGCCGACCCGGCTTCTCCCCGTGGCGCTGACCACGCCCACCGTAACGGTCTGGTTGAGGCCGAACGGGTTGCCGATGGCGATCACCCACTCACCCACCTCGAGCGACTCGGAGTCACCCATTTCGACGACCGGCAGATCGTAGTCGACGTCAATCTTGATCAGGGCCACGTCCGATTTCGGATCGGCGCCGATCAAAGTAGCCTCGACTTCCGATTTGTCGGCCAGGGTGACCTTGATTTTGTCTGCTTTTTCAATCACATGATTGTTGGTGAGAATGTGCCCCTCCTTGTCGATGATGAACCCGGACCCGGCACCCTGCTGTTGCCTCTTGCGTCTGTTGGGATCCTGGAAACGGTACTCGGGCCCAAAGAACCGTTCAAAAAACGGGTGGTTGAAAAACTGTTCGTACTCGGAATTGGCCTCAACCGTGCTGGTTACGGCAATGTGGACAACCGCAGGTCTGACGGCTTTGACCACCCGGGAGAAGGCCTTGGCAGAGCGGTCAAGAAGCTCGATATCCTTCGAGTTTTCGGCCCGGACGATGAACGGCGCCAGCAGAAGGATTGAGGCTGCGATGAGAATCGCCTTAAGAGATAATTTTTTGGTGTTGATCATTAGGATGCTCCTCTGATTGGTGAAACTTATAAAGATCTGTTCTGCCCTAGACTGTAAGCGGTTGAAAGAAAGGGTCAAGATGCAGGGGGCAAGATTACCAAAATGTAATCTGCGGCGGCAAAGATATAGTGCGGGAGGTGAGGATGACCGGGACCGGGCAGGGACCCCGGTCGGGACGAGCCGGGGTCAGGATCTTATCATCTCGGCTATCTGGAATGCCACCTCAAGGCTCTGCTCGGCGTTGAGCCGGGGATCGCAGGTGGTTTCGTAGTTGGTGTCCAGGTCATCATCGATAATTTCCCTGGCACCGCCGACACACTCGGTGACATTTTCGCCGGTGAGTTCGAAGTGGACTCCGCCTGGAACGGTATCCTCGCTCCAGTGGACTTCGAAGAAGCTGGTGACTTCGGAAAGAATATCTGAAAACTTCCTGGTTTTGCGACCGCCTGCAGCGGTGAAGGTGTTGGCATGCATGGGATCGCAGCTCCAGACGATGTGGTGTCCTTCACGCTTCATTTCCCTGAGCAGCGGCGGCAGCATCTTCTCTATCCGGTCCTTGCCGAATCTGGTGATCAGGGTCAGACGGCCGGGCTCGTTGTGCGGATTGAGAATCTCCACCAGCCGTTTGACATTGTCGAGCTCGTACTCGGGCCCAATTTTAACGCCGATGGGGTTGAGCACGCCGCGCAGAAACTCGACATGGGCACCGTCTATCTGCCTGGTCCGCTCACCGATCCAGAGCAGATGGGCCGAACAGTCGTAGCAGTCGCCGGTGGTGGAGTCGATTCTGGTCAGCGCTTCCTCGTAACCGAGAAGAAGCGCCTCATGGGAGGTGAAGACCTGGGCCTGGTTAATCTGCGGCGTATCCATCGAGATGCCGATGGTCTCCATGAATCGTATGGCCTGATCGATCTGGCCGGCCATGCGCTCATACGTTCTGCCCATGGGTGATTGCAGGACAAATTCCTGATTCCAGGCCTGCACCCGGTGCAGGGCGGCAAAACCTCCGCGGGTAAACGCTCGCAGCAGGTTCAGCGTGGAGGCGGACATATTATAGCCCTTGAGCATCCGCTTGGGGTTCGGTGTTCTGGCTGCCACGGAAGGTTCAGGGGCGTTGACCATGTCGCCCCGGTAGGATGGCAGGGTCAGGTCGCCAATGGTTTCGGTATCGGACGAACGGGGTTTGGCGAACTGGCCGGCAATCCTCCCCACTTTGATCACCGGCACGCCGCCGGCGTAGGTGAGGGTGACGGCCATCTGCAGCAGCACCTTGAGTGTTTCTCTGATCCTGGGGGCGGTGACATGGGAGAAGTTTTCAGAACAATCGCCGCCCTGCAGCAAAAAGGCGTCACCGTTGACCGCCTTGGCCAGCAGCGCCTTGAGAGATCTGATTTCTCCGGCAAACACGAGAGGGGGCAGGATCGCCAGCTCGTTCAGGACCCTGTCGACCACCGCCTGGTCGGGCCAGTTGGGCTGCTGATGAGCGGTGAAGTTCTTCCAGCTCGATTTACTCCAATTGTTGTGTGCTGAAGCCATAGAGACAACTCCTCGGTTAGTTAGATTCCTATACAGCAGCGTTCCAGATCGAAGGCGTTGAGAATCCGCTTTTCCCGCAGCCGCTTATCTTCGTCCTGGGGGGGCAGAAAAACAAGGGACGGGAGCATTGCAAGCGCCCGCTGCCGATCAGGAATGGCCTGCATGCCCTGGTCCAGCACTTTGGCAGTGATGGTGTCGAGCAGAAGCGCATCCCTGCCGTTGGTCACCACCGCCAGCGGAATTCTGTACTCATCGTTGAGCACCCTGGCAGCAGCCAGGGCAGATCGTTCACGGCTGACCAGTGAACCCGGACCATAACGAATGATCATCATCTGTCTGGTATCCAGCTCTACGGTCAGATCGATGGTCGAGGTAACGAAATTGCGGGTGAAAAGCGTTTCTATGTACAATCGCGGATGTAATTCATCCCGCTGATAACCCAATTCTTCAACCATGAGCCGGCTGATCTGCTGCCGGATGCGCTCATCATCGGTGTCGACCAGTTCCTCGCCGGTGAGGTAGTCATTCAGGGTACCGTATACCAGATGATGAGACGGGTGATCGGACATGGACTATTCTGGCCGCTCATAGTGTTGGGAAATTATAGTTGTGTCAATAGAAACTTTTATCCGGCAACCGGGTTTGGCATAACAGTAATGCATTTTGATCGGCTGGCAATCCTGGGAGTAGCTCTGGTGAATATCATTGCTCGTCAGGGGCGACGGTGTAATCATAATCGACCAGCTCCGGTGTGACACCGACGGCACGATCGATGCGGGCCAGCGCAGTCAGGTAGTTGTAGTAGGTGATCACCAGGTTCGACTGGTTCTCGGTATAGAGCAGCTGGGCGTCATTGAATTCGAGCAGGTCGCCGATCCCGGCCTTGTAGCGCCCCTCGGCCAAGCGCAGGTTCTCTTCGGCGAGTTCGACCGTCTGGTCGGCAATATCGACGCCCTCGCGGTTTTCATCTGCTCTGAGATAGCTGTCGGTGACGTCCCGTGTCACTTCCAGCTGAAAATCGCGCAAACCGGCCTGGACTTCCCGCAGTTGGGCGGACGCCTCGGCCACTTTACCCTCGGTTTCAAAGCCGGAGAAGAACTCCCAGTTGAGCCGGGCGGTGATCTGCCATTGATCCGACAGACTCGGCAGGTCGGTCTCGAATTTGTGGTAATCACCCACCGCGTCGATGGTCGGCCAGTAGTCGCCTTTGGCCTGGGTTACCGAAGCCTCGGCCGCTTGGATCAGATAGTCAAATTGCTTGAGGCCCGGCCTGTTCTCTTCTGCGGTCTGCAGGAGTAATTCCAGTGAGTCGGACATCTCTGGTTTCTGGGAGGCAAGCTCCTTGATCGGCGGTTCACTGGCCACCGGCTCATAGTCGCCGATGTTGGGTACGGACCCGATAACCTGTTCGAGGCTGACCAGCGAGGTCTTGTAATCGGCATTGGCCCGCAGCAGGTTCAATTTCTGGTTCGCAAGATTGACCTCGGCATTGGTCACGTCGATTTTCGTACGCACGCCCGACTCGTAGAACCTCTGGGCCCGATAGAGCTGCTGTTCGAAGTTGGCCACGGCCTGCTCGGCGACGCCGATGAGCCGTTTGCTCTCAAGCACCGTGTAGAACCTGCTCTTCACGTCGAAGACCAGGTCATGATAGGTCTGGGCCAGATTCTCGGCCGAAGCTTGCAGGTTGAATGAGCTGGTGTCGATGAGTCCGGTGGTCTTGCCAAAATCGAAGATCAGCTGCGAAACCTGAAGCAGCGCTGATCCAACATTGTCTTCATCTATCAAAGACTGATTGGCGATACTCTGACGGTCGGTATCGATATACTGACGGCCGTACCCGACACCGGCAGAAAGCCGCGGCAAGTAAAACGATTTGGCCTGGGTGAGACCCCCCTGGCTGGCAAGATACTGCTGTCTGGCTATCTCTATCTGGGGATTGTTGTCCAGGGCAATCTTGATGCACTCATTCAGGGTGAGCTGCTGCGTCTCTGCCTGACTGGTGCGGGCAGGTAAAAGACAGAGCACACAGATAGTCAAAAGAAGCCTGACGTGAAAATTGCGCATTTCCGGTTCCTCTCTTCTTGAAGCGTTGCTGTTACGAATCAGATTGTCAATTGTGCATAGGAAAATAATTCATTTCGATTACTATTAATACAACAATAACCCCAATAACAGCTTGTTTTTATCTCCATAACGAGTATTGACTTTGAGATTGCCGAGTCCTCCCGGCTCTAAAGAGAGATGTGATCATTGACCAGAAAAGGACATTGCCATGCTTAGACTGTTCACCCTTGTATGCGTCGCTGCTGAAGTTGGTGTTGAGAAAAAAGCTCCCCCGCCCTTGGCGGTGGAGGTGATTTCCGTCAATAACGAATCGGTACCCCTGTGGATCAGCTTCACGGGGCGCACCGAAGCGACCAAGCGGGTCGAAGTGCGGGCGAGGGTGTCGGGCAGGCTCGATCAGGTACTCTTCACCGAGGGCGATTATGTGAACGAGGGAGACACCCTTTTCGTGCTTGAAAAAGACACCTATGAAGCGGCGCTGGCCCAAGCTCAAGCACAACTGCAGAAGAATCAGGCCAGCCTTAAACTGGCCCGTGCCGATGTCGAGCGCTACCGGCCGCTGGTGGCGGAAGACCTGGCCCCGCGCGCAACTCTGGAGCAATACGAGGCCCGGGAAGCTGAGCTGATTGCCGCGATAAAAGCCGACGAGGCGGCTATCAAGGAGGCGGAACTCAACCTGAGCTACACCGATGTGAGCGCGCCGATCTCGGGCAGAGTCAGCCGAAAGCTCGTCGATACAGGCAATATTGTCGGCTACGGTGAACAGACCGTGTTGACCACGATTGTCTCGGACAACCCGATGTACGCCTATTTCAATCCCACCGAATTCCAGTTTCAGGCCATGAGGACTCACAAGTCCCAGGATCAAATGCCAGCCATAGTAAATGTTTCAGAGGACAAACAGGGGCTGGTTCAGCGGGAACCTTTGAGGGGAGAGGTCGATTTTTCCGACAACCGGGTCGACAATACCACCGGGACCATCTCCATGCGGGCACAAGTTGCCAACGACGATCATTCGCTGCTCGAAGGTACCTTTGTCTACGTCGAGGTGATGATCACCGACCAGGCTTCATTCTTGCTGATACCCCCCGGCGTGGTCCAGGAGGATCAGCAGGGCAGCTACGTCTACGTGGTGGATGAGAACAACACCGCCAAGCGGGTCAATATCAAAAGCGGCTACGAGAGCAGGTACTACATGATCGTCACCGAAGGGCTGGAAGGGGGAGAGAAGATTGTCATCTCAGGTTTCGCCAAGCTGCGCCCGGGGGTTTCCCTCGAGCCCAAGGACGTGTCTGACAGCAAAGGTATCAAGGCCACGCTCCAAAAACAGGGAATGATGGATACAGAGGCCTAGCATGTTCTCGATTTTCTTCATTAAAAGACCCATCTTCGCGATGGTCATCTCGCTGCTCATCGTGCTGGCGGGCAGTGTGTCCATCTTTGTTTTGCCCATCCAGGAATACCCGGATGTGGCGCCGCCGACGGTGCTGGTTTCGGCCAGCTATGTGGGCGCCAATGCCTTCAGCGTGGAGGAGTCGGTAACCCGACCGCTGGAGGATCGCATCAACGGCGTCCAGGGCATGATCTACATGACCAGCTCCAGCACCAGTGCCGGCACCGCCAGCATCAGTGTTTTTTTCAGGCCGGGCTACAGCCTCGACATCGCCGCGGTGGACGTCCAGAACAAGGTTTCCATGGCGACCCCGCAGCTGCCCAGTGAAGTGCGCCAGCAGGGGGTGATTGTCGACAAGCAGTCGCCCTCCATCGTCTGCTTCATCGCCCTCACCGGGGATGAACAGTATGACGAAGGCTTTCTGAGCAACTACGTGACCATCAACATCCTCGATGAGCTGCGCAGAATTCCCGGGGTCGGCAAGGCGGAAAACCTCGGTGAGAAAAAATACTCGATGCGCATCTGGCTCGATCCCGACCGGATAAAGTCGATGGGCATGAGCCCCAACGACATTATCAATGCGGTGCAGTCCCAGAACCGGCAGGCGGCGCTCGGCCGCCTCGGGGCGCCGCCCACCTACGACGACCAGCAGATTCAGTTCACCCTGACCACTCGGGGGCAACTCCAGGATGTGAGAGAGTTCGAAAACATCGTTATCAGCCGCCGTGATGACGGCACTCTGGTTTACCTGCGCGACGTGGCGACCATCGAGCTCGGCGCCGAGAAGTACGACTGGAACGCCCGGGTGAACCAGAAGCCGGCGGCTTCCATCGCCATCTACCAGCTGCCCGGCGCCAACGCGCTGGATATTAAGAAAAAGGCAGTTGAAAAAATGGAGGAATTGAGCCGTCGTTTTCCGGAGGGACTTGAATACTCCATTCCCTACGATACGACCCTGTTCGTCGATGTGGCCATCAAGAACGTTGTCCAAAACCTGGTCATCGCGGTGGCTCTGGTTATCCTGATTGTCTTTATCTTTCTGGGATCGTGGCGGCCGACCATCATCGCTTCGGTGGCCATACCGGTTGCCCTGATAGGCACCTTCGGCATTATGCTGGCGGCAGGGTTCTCGATCAACTTCCTGACCCTGTTTGGCCTTATCCTTGCCATCGGTATCGTGGTGGACGACGTAATTCTGGTGGTGGAAAACGTCGAGAACATCATGAATAAGGAACAGGATCTGACCATACCGCAAGTGGTGAAAAAAGCGATGCTGCAGCTCATCGGTCCTATCATCGCCACAACACTGGTGCTGGTGGCGGTATTCGTCCCGGTCTCGATGATGCCCGGGCTGACCGGCAGCATCTACCGGCAATTCGCCCTGACCATCTCCTTTGCGGTAATGATTTCATCGTTGAACGCGATGACGCTGTCGCCCGCCCTGTCGGCGATCGTCATCAGGCGATTTGAAGAAGGTAAGGAAAAATTCATCCTCTTTCGCAAGTTTGATCAATTCTTCGACTGGCTCACCAGGGGGTATACGGCCCTGGTCAGTTTGCTGATCAAGCTCAGGTACCTGGTGGTGGTTGTCTTCATCGGCCTGCTGTGCGCCACCTGGTGGATGTTCAAGATCACCCCGACGGGCTTTGTGCCCGAAGAGGACAAAGGCGCCTTCATGGTCATGTTCAATCTCAAGCCGGGCACCGCGCTGAGCCAGACCAGCGCGGTGCGGGCCGAGGTCGAAGAGATTATCAAAGGAATTGACGGAGTCAAGGATCTGGTTCTGATCGACGGCTATAATCTGCTCAGCTCCACGCTTGATTCCAGTGCCGGGGCGGGCTTTGTCTCCCTGACCCACTGGAGCGAGCGGACCGCTCCGGGGATGGATTCCGACTCGATCATCAAAAAGGTTAATGCCCAGAGTGCATCCATCTCCAACGCCAACGTGGTCGCCTTCAACCTGCCGGGCATTCCCGGTATCGGCACGGTGGGCGGCTTCGATTTTCGTCTGCAGGATTATCTGTCGGGAGATCTAAATACTTTCGTCAATTATGCCGGCCAGTTGATCGCCGAGGCCAACCAGGACCCGCGCATCGGCCTGGCCTACACGACCTATGCCCCGAACTACCCGTTCGTGAGCATCGATATCGATCGGCTGAAGACGGCTGCGCTCGGCGTCGATCTGGCCGAGTTGTTCGTCACCCTGCAGACCTACCTGGGATCATTTTATATCAATGATTTCAACAAATTCGGCAAGGTGTTCCGGGTCTATGTACAGGCCGACAAATCGTTTCGAAGCGAGATCAGGGATATAACGGATCTCTACGTGCAGAACCGCGACGGCGGCATGGTGCCGGTCTCCGCGCTGGTAACCCTGGAAAAGACCATTGGGCCCTCAGATCTGTCGCACTACAATATGTACCGCTCGATCACCATAAATGGCTCCGCTGCCCCCGGGTATAGTTCCGGGCAGGCCATGAACGCCATGGAGGAAGTGGCTGCCAGGGTTCTGCCCGACAACAATGCCTATGGCTATGAGTGGTCGGGGATGTCGTATCAGGAGCGCCTGGCCGGAAACTCCAAAATCTATGTCTTCACTTTTGCCCTTATTGTGGTGTACCTGGTACTCGCCGCTCAATATGAGAGTTGGGTGTTGCCGATCATGATCATGATCTCCGTACCGCTTGTTATGCTCGGCGCCTTGCTTGGCCAGAATCTGGCCGGCCTCGATAACAATCTCTTTGCCCAGATCGGCCTGGTTCTGCTGATCGGTCTGTCGTCCAAGAACGCCATTCTGATTGTTGAAGTGGCCAAGGAGCAGCGTGAGAAAGGTGTGCCAGTCAAGGAGGCGGCGCTGCATGCCGCGCAAGCGCGCTTCCGGGCAATTATGATGACCATTCTCTCTTTTGTCTTTGGCGTGATACCGCTGGCGGTGGCAACCGGCGCCGGGGCAATGACGATGAAATCCATCGGCGTGATCGTGCTTGGCGGGATGATTGCCGCCACGTTCATCAGCACCATGCTTGTTCCCGTTGTCTACGTGCTGCTCGAGACCATGCGGGAACTGGTGGTCGACGTCGAGGAGGAAGTGAGGAACCGGGAGATGATCTAAAGGGGACACGATGGGTATTGTGTCCCCGGATTCCTCACTCAGCGGATCGGCGTTTGTTTCTCCTCCTCGACCACGAAGATTTCGGGGCTCCAGTCGAGCCAGCCTTCTTCGGGCTTTTCATGGAGGGTGAAACGGAACCCGGTTTCGACCCTGCCGCCCATCTCGGCTTTGCCCGGTGTCGCCAGGGCGATGCCGCCGGCCATGAGGGCTTCGAACGATTGGGTGGAGACGGTAATCCCTGAGAAGACCCCGCCGGTCACCTGGACACCTGAGGCGTTCCAGAATTTGGTGTTTTCACGGATCAGCGGCGCATAGCGCTCCTCAATGGTGACGTAGACCAGCACGTCCCTGAAATTGTAGGCCAGGTCGTAACCGGTTACCTCCCCGACCTTCACCCGCCGGTAATAGACCGGTGAGCCGATATCGAGCGAATTGAGCTGATTGGTCTCCAGGATCAGTCCCAGTCCCTTGAAGGAAGTGAAAAACGGATGGGGCGGTCTGACCAGCCCTTTGAATTCCCTGACCAGTTTGCCGCTGCCTGGTTCGATGATGACCGACAAACCGAAAATACTCTCGATATTTTCAATCTTGTTTATTTTGATGGTCGGCCGTGACAACCAGATTTTTGTATCTTTTCTAAAAAATCCTTCATAGCGCTTTTCGACGTTCAGAGTGGCTATGATGGTACTCAAATCCTGATCGAAAGCTGTTTTTTCGACCTGACCGATTTTCACCCCACGATACTTCACCTCGGCCCCGTTCTTCAGTTGGCCGATATTCTCGAATTGCACGGTGATCTCGACGCGATCCGAGGTCTGGGCCGCATATAAGGATTCATAGATGGAGAATTGCTGGTCGTTTTTGATCGGGGTGCCGCCCGGCTCGTTGATGAAGCCGATGCCGCCGACAACAATCGACTCGAGCGATTCGGTTTCCACCGAGATTCCTGACAGTCCCCCTTGAAACCGGATTCCGCTCACGTTATAAAATTTTGAGGCCGAGGTGATGAGGTCCTGATATTTCTCCTCGATGAAGCAGGACAGGCGCACCAGGTTCTCTTCCCTGGAATATTTGTAGCCGATGATCTGGCCTACCCGGATTTTCTTGAAAAGAATCGGCGTTCCAGCCCTGAAAGAGCCAAGGTCATCCGTGGTGAGCTTGATATAGAGGCCCTCGGGCAGCAGGACGGGCAGATCCTCTGCGGCGCTGTTGTAATCATGGTAGAGGGGAAACACCTTGTCCCAGTTGACATTGTTAGTGGTCTTTCTAGTACCTTCGGGAGGGAGCAGCAGATCGATCCCGCCCCTGAACGTAGAGACCAGCGGCTCCATTTTAAAAGAAAAACCGGAGAGATCGGCGTTGATTGATATACCTCCTGATTCGATGAACACGGCATCGTCGGTAATCAGGCCTGTATAGCGCTCGTCGATGTAGATGGAGGTGATGATGGATTTGTTGTCGCTGGTCAGTTCACTGCCGAGCAGTTCACCGATCTGCATCTTCTTGTAGTAGACGGGTGCCCCCACGCTTGAACTCGGATTCTTTGGCGAGCTCAGACGTACCAGTTTCCCGGGATGCAGCGGGATGCTCATGGGCGGCTGGGGGAGAATATCAAAACTGTCTCTGAATTCCCCATCCCCGGGTTTGAAAGTGATGTAGGGACCGGAGAGGAGGGTGCCCAGGTTTTTGACGCCTCCGACCGATATCTCCGGCTTGACCAGCCAGAATTTCGTGTCCTCGCGCAGAATTATTTCGGCCCGGGGATCCAGCAGGATATGGGCGGTCACCGAGCGGCGCTGGTCATCGTTTATGCTGATTTCTTGAACGATTCCAGCCTCTATGCCGCGATAGATCACTTTGGTCGAGCCTTCCTTGATCTCTGTTCCGGAGGCCAGTTTGAGCTTCATGGGTACGCCGTATTCAGCCGCGAAATAATCCTCGTACAGCGTAAACAAATCACCTGATTCTGCCAGCGGTGTGCCTTTCAAGGCGTCTGGCGTGGAAACGACTATGCCGCCGATGAACAGCGCCGCGATCGATTCCATCCGTACTTTCAGGTCAGGCAGCGTACCCGACATGGTGAAACCGCTCGCATTATAGAACCTGCTGCCGGTACGGATGAGCCGGCTGTATTCCGGCTGGATGAAACATTGGATCAAAATGGACTCGTCTTCTTCGAGGGAGAATGTCTTGACGTTCCCTATCTGTAAATTGTTGAAATAGATCGCCGAGCCTTCCTGAATCGATTTCAGCTCCTTTGAGCGAAGCTGGATGTGCAGGCCCGGAGTTTCGGCATGCATCGGTGGTGTTTTATCAAGGGCGGTGAAGACGCGGGCGGCTGTCGAAGATTCCCCTCGCTGCACCCCGATATAGCTGCCCGACAGTATGGTTTCAAGCCCTCGAATCTGTTTGGCGGACACCTCCGGCTTGACCAGCCAGAATTTGAGATCCTCCACCAGAAAGGGTTCGGTGGAGCGGTCCATCTCGATGACTACCTTGACCTGGCGGTGTTCGAGGTCTGGTTCCAGAGCCTTGACCTTGCCGAGCGGGATGCCCATGGACATGACCTGGGTTTTTTCGGGAACAATACCGGTGGCGTCCGAGAAATAGACTTCCACCTCGATACCCGCTTCCATATAGCTTGTGTAGAGCAGCCAGCCGCAGATGGCCGCGGCCACAATCGGCAGAATCCAGACCGGTGAAATTCCCTTCTTCTTTTTAATGACCGGTTGATGTTCCATAGTATCCTCGCATTAAATTTCAGCTCGACCTGCCAGGTTTTAAAGGATCGCAGGCATCCCAGAGTAGTCGCGGATCAAAGACAATGGCAGCGCACATGGTGGCGATGACCACCAGGCAGAAGTAGGTTGCACCCGGCGCCGTATGAATTGAAGTCAGAAAACCGAAATCAACCAGAACGCTGAGTATGGCAACAACGAAAATATCGAGCATTGACCAGCGTCCTATGAACTCGATAAAGCGAAACATTTTCGACTTCTGCTGCAAATGATGGTTTTTTCCCGAGTGAATGGTCAAAAGGATTATTATCAGACCGATGATTTTATAGAGCGGCACCAGAATGGAGGCGATAAAAATAATCAGCCCGATACCGAAGGAGCCATGCGTGAAAAAATAGATAATGCCGTCGAGGATGGTTGACCGGTCAGGAATACCAAGGAAATCGACCTGCATGATCGGCAGCATGTTGGCGGGGAAAAAGAGGATCAGCGAGGTGATCACCAGCGCCCAGGTTATGCTCAATGAACCCCTGGTACGAAAATGCAGGGCTGAGTCGCAGCGCGGGCATTGCTGATCTTCGGGCCCGGCTTTGACCAGTTTTCCGCAGTCATGGCAGCGCATCAGCTCCAGATTGGCGGCAGTCTGGACCAACTTCGGTGCATTGCGAAAGAGCGTGCCAAGCCGTAGAATCTCAGGGTCTTCGGCAGGCGCTTGTGAGCGCTCCAGAAGATACCAGAAAAGGCGCCGATCAAGGCAGACGGAAACGGCCATAGAGAGCAGTACCAGACCGATAAAACAGAAAAATCCGAGATTGAAGTCGATGCTCGCCACATCCCCCATCTTGATCAAGGTAATCAGGATGCCGAGCAGGTAAATTTCCACCATCCCCCACTCTTCAAGGTGTTTGTGGAACTTGAAGGCGGGGATCAGCAATCGTCCTTTTCTTTTGGTTTTCAGGCTGACGGCAGTCATGAAGGGTATACATATTTTCAGAAACGGTACGATCACTGCCGTGACGAAGGTGATAAGAGAGACCAGGATATAACCGTTCTGGTAAAAACCGATGCAGGTGTCCACCACGCTGCCCTTTTCCTTCAGACCGAGAGAAGAGAGGGTCATGAGGGGCAGGAACATGGCCGGCAGGTAGAGCAGAAGTCCCGCAAAACTCAAGGCGATGACCCGGTCGATGCTGTCGGTGTATGATTTCGACAGGGTTGTCCCGCACCGGCCGCAGGCGATATAGTGACCGTCCGGAACTTCCGGGACCGGGATCAGCAGGTCGCAGCCGGGACAGGCGGTGATTGATGATGTGGGTTTCAATGTGGATTACAGTCGGAATAAGTCTAAGTTGTTGCTGCTACAACAGATAAATGCAAATTACTGGATCTTGGTAATTTCGCAATAGAAGTTCGAACAGAGCAGTCGTGCATAGGATTTGTATGATTTTTTCCATAACTTATGATTAGATAAGATGCCGAGCAACATTACATTTTCCAGCGACCCTGGAAACTCTCGTTTCCAGGGTGGAAGCAGTTAATCTGAAGCTGGAAAAAGAGAGTATTCTCATTGATGATGCGTCCACTGATGGGACAACACAACTAATAAAAACCAATTTTAGCAATTCTCAGTTTATCAAGAAATACCATAACACCAATCAGGGAAAGGGGGCAGCCTTGAGGACGGGATTCTCGTGCGCCACAGGAGATGTCGTCATCATTCAGGACGCTGATCTCGAGTATGATCCCGAGGAATATCCCAGGTTGCTTGACCCAATTCTTTCCGGCAAGGCCGATGTTGTATACGGATCGAGATTCATGGGGGGAGATGCTCATCGGGTGCTGTATTTCTGGCACTTTGCCGGTAATAGATTTCTCACACTGATCTCAAATATATTCACCAATCTCAATCTTAGTGATATGGAGACCTGCTATAAGGCTTTCAGGAAATCGGTAATTGATCAGATAGTGATTAACGAGAACAGATTCGGTTTCGAGCCTGAGATTACCGCTAAAATAGCAAAAATGCGCTGCCGGGTATACGAGGTGGGTATATCTTATAGCGGACGCACCTACGATGAGGGCAAAAAGATTGGGTGGCGGGATGGCGTCCGTGCCATCATCTGTATCATCAAATACAATCTTTTTGGCAGCAAGCCATAGCGTGGTTCAAAGGGGACACAATACTCATCGTGTCCCCTGCTTCAGTAATGCTTTGACCGATTGTACATATTGAAAATATTGAAACTCACCATAAACCTCGATTCCATAATGGTCGATTCTTTAAGCGATTTTCTCATCGGGGTTCACGATGCGGCGATCGACTCAGCGGTGCTCGAAGAAGGCTCACCGGCGGTTCTTCAGGCTTATGTGGGAAAAAAGGTGGGGTCGTGCAACGAAGCGGAAGCCATGGCAGATCAGCTGAGAGCCTATGGCCGGGAACTGGCGCAGATTTTTTCCTGCGACCCGCCGCAGGTAGCGGTGGAGGTTCTTGAAGACCGGGACTGGTCCGAGTCCTGGAGGGTCCATTTCAAACCGTTTGCCATCGTCCCGGGTCTGGTGATCGCTCCCACCTGGGAGGAGTATGAAGCGCGCGGAGACGAGCAGGTGATTGTCATGGACCCGGGCATGGCCTTCGGCACCGGCCACCATGAAACGACCAGGCTCTGCCTGGAGCTGTTGAGCGAAGCAGAGGCTGTCTCCGCAGGCGGGACCATGCTCGATGTCGGCACCGGGACCGGGATCCTGGCCATGGCGGCGGTACTCTTCGGAGCTCGTCATGCGGTCGGCATCGATAATGATCCCGAGGCGGTACGAGCCGCCCGGGAAAACTGCCGCCTGAACGACCTGGCGGCACGGATCGAGATTTCGGGTCGTGCTTTGAAATCTGTTGAGAGCAGATTCGATCTGGTCGCCGCCAATATCGTACATGATGTGTTGCTGGAGCTTTCAACAGATTTGGCGAGAGTCACTGGAGAAGGAGGATCACTACTGCTCTCCGGTCTGCTCGAGGGCGCTCAATGCGACGTTATTTCCCGAAATTTTGAAGAAAAAGGGTTTCACCTGGTCGACACGCGCACCGCCGGGCAGTGGTGTGCGCTTCTGATGAAGAAAATATCTTTGGCGGCTTCATAAGGATGAGAAGGTTTTATGTATCCCCAGACGCGCTCACAAGCGAATCTGTACTTCTCGATCAGGAGGAATCACATCATCTGGCTCGCGTTCTGAGGCTCCAGCAGGGGGAGACTGTCGAACTATTCGACGGTACCGGAGCGCTTTATACCGGCAGAATCGAACGAATTGGCAAACAGGTGAGCGTGAGCCTGGAGTCGCAGAAACATCGTCAGGTTAAGCAGCGGGGTGGAGCGGTGACTCTCTGCCAGGGTGACCTCAAGGGCGGTAAAATGGATTTTCTGGTGGAGAAGGCTACCGAATTGGGGGTGGAGCGTTTTATCCCTTTTTCCGCCGGCCGAAGCCAGGGACGGCTTGACGAAGCCAGATTGAAACAGCGGAGGCAGCGGCGCATATCCATCGTCAAAAAGGCCTGTAAGCAGTCAGGCCGGCTGCGCTTCATGCAGGTTGACGAAGAACTGGGTTTTGCTGAGCTACTGTCCATTAACTTCGACCCTTTGTATCGGAAATGCATCTTCTGGGAAAAGGAAGAATCGTTGATGCTAGCAGAGGCTGTCGGTGGGCAGAAAGATACACCAGTTTGCCTAATGATCGGGCCCGAAGGAGGGTTCTCGGAAGAAGAAGTGGGCCAGGCACAGTCCTGTGGTTGGCAGCCGGTGAGTTTGGGCGATTTGACTCTACGGGCTGAAACGGCGACGATCTCCGCCGTGGCTATTGTTAATCATTTGCTAGACAAAATGTGAAAGTTGCCTGTTGAAATTGCCTTCACCGAGGGGACACAATTCAATTGTGTTCCCCGACTCTAGAAACCAGTAAAGATTTCTTCAGTACATCGTCGTACCCCATGATCCTGATATCACTTATCTGCCTGATATTGACAACGCTGGTGATCGTCGAGCTGAGCATCGGTTTTGCCAGTCTGGCCGCTTTGCAGGATCAGCGTGGGGAGCCCGGTTCGGCGTGCACCGTATCCGTCATTGTGCCGGCCTGTAATGAGGAAGAGAAGATCGAGGCCGGGCTGCGCTCGCTGGCCGGTCAGGATTATGGGCTGCTGGAAATCGTGGTGGTGAATGATCGCTCCACGGACGGGACCGGGGAGACCATTGAACGGGTCAGACGGGACTTTCCCCAGCTCATACGTATCGATATAGAGGACCTGCCCGCGGGCTGGCTGGGCAAGCCCCATGCGCTGCAGCGCGGGGCAGAGGCCGCTTCCGGTGACTACCTGCTTTTTACCGATGCCGATGTGGTGCTGTCAGAGACCACGATTTCAAGGTCGTTGACTGCCATGCAGAAAAAGGATCTCGACCATCTTTCCCTGGTTTTCAAGAACAGCACCAGCGGAGGGCTGCTCAATGCCATAGTGGCTGATATCGGCGCCGGTTTAATGTGGCTTATCAAACCGTGGAGGGCGCGGATTCGGGGCAGCAGATTTTTTGTCGGGGTCGGGGCGTTCAGCATGGTCAGAGCTGAGGTCTATCGAGCAATCGGACAACATGAACAGGTACGTATGCAGGTCATCGACGATCTCTTTCTCGGCAAGCTCATCAAGCGGCACGGCTACCGGCAGGAGTGTATGGATGGCCGTGGATTCGTAGACGTGCCCTGGTATTGCTCGGTCAATGAACTGATAGAAGGGCTGATGAAAAACGTTTTTGCCTTTTTCAGCTACAATTTCTGGTACATGGTTTTAGGTGTCACGGCACTGGGGGTGGTCGTGGTGCTCCCTTATTGGGGCGCATTCTTTTGCGAAGGTCTGGCCCGACTGTGCTTCATCGGTGCCATTGTTGTCAGGGTTCTGGGAATTGGCCTCGGGCTGCTCTCCTCCGGCGTTGAAAAGCAAGCGATCGCCTGGCTGCTGATCACCCCCTTTTTTCTTCTCTATATTATCCTGCGGGCTGCGATGGCTGCCTTGGCCCAGGGAGGCATCTCCTGGCGGGGCAGCTTTTATCCCATGCAGGAGCTCAGAAAACAGGAGTGGGTTCTGGCAGGACTGTTTAGGTTTATCTGAATCCAGTTTTAAAGAACCGACACCTTAGCCCTAAGATTACGAAGTCTAAAAAGCCTTAACCGAAACGGTGAGCAATGTGAACAAAGTGGATCAGGGAATTGACAGAGAATTTATCTCCGCCGAGGAGATAGCCTCAACAGTTGCTCGACTTGGAAAAGAAATCAACGCCCACTATTCCCGCACCCAGGATCTCGACCTGCTGGTGATCGGTCTGCTGCGCGGCTCCTTTGTGTTCATGGCTGACCTGATACGCCATCTCGAGCTGCCGCTGACTGTCGATTTCATGACTGTGTCGAGCTACGGTGACGCCACCGAAAGCACCGGCAACGTAAAGGTGGTGATGGATCTGGATGAACCGGTGGAGGGCAAGGATGTACTGATGGTGGAGGATATCATCGATACCGGCAATACCTTCAACAAGGTGCTCGGTCTGATCAGATATCGAAAGCCCCGCAGCCTGAAAATCTGCACTTTCCTGAGTAAACCGTCACGGCGCCAGGTGGAGGTGCCGATCGACTTCTGTGGCAGGGAGATCCCCGACGAGTTCGTCTGCGGCTACGGACTTGATTATGCCCAGAAATACCGGAACCTACCCTATATCGGTATCTTAAAGCAGGGCCGCTGAAGATTATTTCTTCCCGGGACCTCCCAGTGCCAGCAAGATCCAACCGAGCATAAACAGCAGACCTCCCAGCGGGGTGATATAGCCGGCCTCCAGTGGGGTAAACGTCATTGCGTAAAGGCTTCCGGAGAAGCAGACTAGGCCGCCGATAAAACAGGTTGCGGCGCCGATGGTCAGGGTCTGAAATTTACGCCTGTGGGCCAGAGCCAATCCGGCCAGCATCAGGCCAATGGCGTGATACATCTGGTAGCGGGCCCCCTTTTCGAGCCATAAAAGCTGGACTTCGTCGAAGGTTGAGCTATGGGTGCTATAGGCGCCAATGGCCACTGCAATCCCTGCCAGTACTGCCCCGAGAAAGAAGAAGAAATGGGCCATAATGGTCTCCCTGGTTTTTTACTCGAATCAGTTCCCGGTTTCGATTGATTTAAATGGAAATTATGGATATTCACATCTTTCAGGATGAAATGAAGAATAGTCGCTGTCAATATATTTATGGGGTACGAGATGATTAAGTCATACCAGGGCCACTACCCTCAGCTGCATGAGACCGTCTACATCGCCCCCGGAGCCCGGGTGATCGGCCGGGTTGCCATGGGTGAGGATAGTTCGGTCTTCTACAATACGGTTATTCGCGGCGATGTCAGTACCATCACCATAGGTGAACGCACCAATATCCAGGACAACAGCACCCTCCACGTAAACAAAAAAGACCCCCTGACCATCGGCAGCGATGTGACCGTCGGCCACAATGGTATCGTACACGGCTGCACGGTAAAAGATCGGGTGATGATCGGCATGGGTGCCATTATCCTTGACCGGGCGGTGATCGAGTCGGACTGTTTCGTGGCCGCCGGCAGCCTGGTCGCACCGGGTAAAACCTTCCCCCCCGGTTCAATGATCATGGGCAGTCCTGCCAAAGCGGTGCGGCAGCTCAGCCAGGAGGAAATCGGCAATATCGTCAGGGTTGCGGCCCATTATGTGGAGTTGAAAGACTCTTACCGGAAGTAAGGGGACACAATACCTATCATGTCCCCACGGGACATGATAGGTATTGTGTCCCCGTTCCTCCCTACCCAAACCATCCGACCAGGGCCAGACTCAACCAGGGGAAGTAGGTGATCAGCACCAGGGTTATCAGGAGAAGACCGAGAAAGGGAAGGG
>JARRLH010000066.1:0-3688 GCA_037387205.1 Desulfofustis sp. | reverse complement strand
GGAAGCCAGGAACAGGTTGAGCCCCACCGGCGGCGTGCAATAGCCGATCTGTAGATTGGTCAGGAAGATGATGCCCAGATGTATCGGATTGACATCGTAGGCCGCGGCAATGGGCAGAATCAGCGGAACCACCAGCACCAGGGCGGAGAAAATATCGAGAATCGCCCCGACGACCAATAGAAAAACGTTGAGCAGCAGCAGAAAGGTATACTTGGAATCGATATAGGCGTTGATGAAGGCGAAGATTTTGGACGGGATCTCCTGATCAATCAGGTAGTTGGTTGAAGCCATAGAGACAGCCAGGATGATCAGGATGCCGCCGAACAGGGTCATCGACCGGCCCATGATTTTGGGGATCTGCCTGAGTTTGATATCACCGTAGATGAATACCTCGACAATCAACACGTAGAGCGCCGTCACCGCGGCAGCTTCCCCCGCCACCAGAAATCCTCCGTAGATGCCGATGATGATTATGAACGGCAGCGGCAGCTCCCAGACGGTCTCTCTGAGAATCCTGAGCGGATGCTGTTGGGCGAGCTCTTCTCTGGTGTGTACGACTCCGGATCTGAAAGCATAGGCACAGAGCAGGATCAGCATCAGAAATCCCGGGACGATGCCGGCCAGAAACAGGTGATCGATTCTGGTTTCTGCTATGACCCCGTAGAGAATGAGCGGCAGACTTGGCGGAAAAAGCAGGCCCAAGCTTCCTGACGAGGTGATGAGGCCCATGGAGAAGCGCTCGCTGTAGCCGTCCTTGAGCATGGCCGGCAGGAGCAGGCCGCCGAGTGCGAAGATGGTCACACCGGAGGCGCCGGTAAAGGCGGTGAACGCGGCACAGACCAGCAGCGCGATGACGGCCAGGCCGCCCGGCAGCCAGCCGAGCAGGAGCCTGGAGATCTTCAAGATGCGCTCGGGGGCGCCGCTTTCCGAGAGCATGGTACCGGCGAAGATGAACAACGGCAAGGATATCAGCAGCGGGGTGTCGCCGAGCCGGGTCATTTCGATGATGACCACCGAGGGGTCGATTTCGACCGAGTGAAAAGAAATGAGCGCCAGCGCACCGATGACGATGAACAGCGGGGTGCCGATAAAGGCAAAGAGAACAATGATAAGTTTTGCTATCATCGCTTGTCAGGCTCTGGGCCCCGCAGGAGGTTGCTGAGGGTGGACACAGCATCGATGCTGAAGTGCAGCAGGATCATCCCGAAAGCAAGGGGGAAGATCAGGAACCAGAGCCAGGTGTCGAGTCCGAACAGGCCGGGGCCGCCATACTCGATCTCGCTTTTGATGAAGAGCAGGGTCGCCCTAAAGAGAAAGACGGAGACAAGCACGCAGAATCCATCAACCAACAGGTGGACCCAGAGCTTGAGCCGCCTCTGCAGGAGGTAGCTCACGGCATCCAGGGCGATATGGTTGTTCCTGGCGGTGGCCAGGACCGCCCCCAACAGACCGCTCCAGAGGACCAGGTACCTGAGCAGCGGGTCGATCCAGGCAAGCCCGCCGGAAGTGAACCAGCGCAGTCCGATCTGATAACAGGCCAGCAAGATCATGATCGTGAGCAGTATGGAGAGCAGCACCTCCTCAAGGGTGATGATGGTGTTCAGGATACGACTTGCAAGAGACGGCGCGGCGTCTGTTTCACTTATCTCCATCTTTTTGGCTGCGCAGAGAGTCCAGGGTTTTGCTCATGACCAGGTATATCTCCTCTGAAAAAGCCGTGCCGGTTACCTGTTCTATGGTCTGATCACGATATTTTTCCAGGGTCGCCAGTTCCTCGGGGGTGGTGGGTACGAATTTCACCCCCTGGGAAATCAGCACCGACCTGGATTCTTCGTTTGATTTCCTGGTGTTCTTTATCAACTCTGAAAAGTGTTTGTCCGCCGTTTCCTCGACGATGGTCAATTGGGCTTCCGAGAGCCTGGCAATGGCCTTGCCGTTCATCACGAAGGCGCCATACGCATAGCCATAGGGCGCATCGGTGACGAACGGTGCCTTGGTGTACCACTGGAGAATAATGGATCCGTAAAGGGAGTTGAAGGCGGTGTCGATCAAACCGGTCTGCAGGGAAGACAGGACATCGGGAATGGTCAAGGCGATGGGGCTGATCTCGAGGTTCTGCAGAAATGCCGAAGTAAGCGGGTCATCTGTTGGAGCCCAGGTCTTGGCCTGCTGCAGGTCACCAATGGTGACCCTCGGCTTGTTTGAAAAAGTATAGATGAACCCCACCTCGGTCATGGCCACCAGATGCAGCCCTTTCTCGGCGAACCGCTTTTTGAAAAGCGGCTGCAGTTTCAGGCTCACCTGGTCCATTTCCTCGTAAGAGCGGAACAGAAAGGGGATTGCCATCACCCTGAAATCGGATACGATCTCGGCAATGCCGGTCATGGTGAACCCGCCGCCGTGCAGTTGTCCGACCCGCAGTTTTCGATACATGGCTTTGTCGTCGCCCATGATGCCGCCGGGATAGATGCGGAAGCCGACTTCTCCAGCGGTTTTTTCAGTGACCTCGGCGGCAAACTCTTTGAAGGCGTCAACCCAGACCGAACCTTCCGGCGCCAGGCTGGCGATTTTGAACAGATGCGTGGGATTGGCCTGCAAATCAGGGGGAGCCAAGAATATGCTGAAAAGTAGCAAAAACCATAGTGGGGCGATTTTAATCATCAGGGTCTCCATGGTGTGAGCAGAACAGATATAAAAATACTCATCAATATTGGTTGATGCTACCTCTTTACCATGAGTTGAGCGGAAGATGCGCAGAATATCGCGGAGCCCCGATTAAAAAGCATTACATACCGAAACGAGAGATTTTTTCTCAAATCGAGGCATGCGGAGAATTTTACCGCAGGCATAGGCTGATATTTCGAGGATAAAATTCTTCGCGTAACGAAGAGGTAAGCAAAAAGATCCGTTTCCGGCCGAACGTTGGTCAATCGCCAAAGAAATTCTCCTCGAGCAGTTCCTGCGCCCGTCGTTTGGCAATCTGATTTGCAAGTCGGTTGTCAGGGGCCTGGTCGAGATCGAAGGCAAGGACTTCCTCGAGCAGGCTGTCGTGCAGTTCCTGATTGAACGCCATCCTGCCGTAGGTTGAGGCGTAAAGGACCTGAGCCATGAGGAAGGACCGGTTGGATATTTCCAGGGCGCGCTCGAAATGAAGACGGCTGCGGTCGGTGTCGCCGCCGATCATCTGCGGTTTGGAACCGTAAAGCGTGCCGAAGAACAGATGCGGACTTCCCTGTTCGACGGTCTCATCGAGTTCGAGCAGCCGTTCCATGATCTTTTCAACGGTGACCAGATCAGCCATGGCAGCCGGAGACCCCTGCTGCTGTTCGATCCAGGCGAGCCAGCCGTAAGTTCCCCAGAAAAGATAATCGGCATCTCTTGGCGAGCGCCGGTCAAGCGCACCATCTATGAGTTCCTGGTCTCCTCCATCTATCGGCAGCATGGTTGTGAGCAGGTCTTTTCCATAGCGGGCACTCTTGTCGCTCAGGGTCTTGAGCCGTTCCCGTGCGGCACCGCAGGCCTGAAGCGCAGCGATACTGCCGCTGTAGGACTGGGCCCCGATCTTCAGAAGTTCCCTGCTGTCGGGATCTGATTCGATCAGCGAGTCGATCATCAATAGATAGGAGGAGGCTCCCTCGCATACCAGGTCAATATCTGACTGTTTCTGCAGATTGGAGACCGCCGGCTT
>JARRLH010000065.1:0-13704 GCA_037387205.1 Desulfofustis sp. | reverse complement strand
ACAAATTCATCTATTCCTTCCACATGGTGCTTTTCGTAGTCCTGGCCGGGTATGTGGCCAGAGAAGATACGGGCAAGATAGGTGTAGCTCAGTTTGTCAGAGACCGGTTTAGCAGCCGGCTAGTGCCTTTCATCTTTTTCACCCTGCTGATGATGGTGCCCCCCATATTTTTCGAAGGAAAATTTTTCAATCTCGAGCTGCCCAGTCTGGAAGGCTATCTGGCCGGTCTCAAGGCAACCGCGTTCGGACTGCCGTTATTCTGCGTCCCTTCCTGGTTCCTGCTTCTCATTGTCGGCATTGAACTCGTTCACTACGCTGCCTTTCGTTTTCTGCAAGACTCTAACGCTAAAATTGTCGCGGCCGCGGTGGTATTCTATATTGTCGGTTATTACCTCAACCTCACACTCGATATCTTCAACCCACTGAAGGGAAGAACCATAGGCTGGAACTACCTCTTCATCCATGAGGCCATCACCCTCTATGGTTTTTATCTGATCGGCATCTACCTGCGTCGCCACCACTTGTTTTCAGAGCGGCTCCCTGCCAGGGTGGCAGGCCCCGGGGCACTTGGGGGCTTCATCCTGGTGCTCCTGTTATACAACCAGAATAACGGCCCCTTTAATTTTTCCGTCTACGACGCGGTGGTAATCATCTTCGCGTCCCACGGTCACATCCTGCTCTTTGCCGTGACCGCCTTAGCCGGCTGCCTGCTGGTTCTGTGCCTCGCCTCCCTTACCAAAGTACCCAAGATCGTATGCTACCTGGGCCAGAACACACTGGTGCTCATGTGTCTGAATGGCATTTTTTACCACTACATCAATCCCCCGCTGGCCGCCTGGCTGCTCGACACACTTGGAGGGTCAGTGCTGACAGTGACGCTTGCCGGTCTGGTCACCACGATAGTGAGCCTGCTTTTGTGCGTCCCTCTGGTGTACGGATTCAATCGAGTCACCCCAGGCCTGATCGGCAAAAGCAAGAAACGTCGGTCAACGGTGCCAACACCTTGATATTTTGAGCCGTCCATCGATCCAACGATTATGATAGCTCCTAACGAATTGGTGATTACTTTTTCTGGGATATCAGCCGAAAAGGTAGCCATGAGCACATCGAAACAACTAGAAGAAAAATTACTCTACCTGTACCGGATCAATAACCTTCTCCAGGAGTTGCAGGAGGTCTGCCTGGAACTGAGCAGGCAGACACCGGACCGTCACTATGCCTGTTACCGCAATATCCCGATGCTGAGCGAGAACCTTGCGCCGCTCACCCGCCCCGAAGACCTGCGCAAAGATTTCAGGCTTGTCGGCTCCTACCGGCTGGTGCTGCAGGGCCTGTCTTTCAATCCCCCGCGCCTGCAGGCCAGACCCGCCTCCATGGAGTGTGCGGAAACGGAGGAAATCGCCAGACACATGCGGCGCATGATCGGAGATCTCACCGGCACCTGGCACCGCGGGCCGCTCTGGGAGATTTCCGGGGCCGGTCTCTACACCGAGTTGAAGCGCACCTATATGCTCGACTACCTCCGCTACTTTCTGGCCGTGGCCGAAGAACGGGTCAAACCGCGCTGAATAGCCCTCTACCTGCCTCCTGCAAAGGGTACGCACCTGCGCAGTGGTCTAAGTGCTCGCTGCACCGACCTGTTGAGCATGGTGAAGGAGTCCAGCCGCCCGATTCTTGACTTGCTCAAGGTCATGTCTAATCTGTTTATCTAGATGGCTTCCGGGCGGAAGGCATCTCATACACGCAAAAGCGACGTCTCAGCCTATCATAAAGAGGTGTAAAATGAGCGATAACAATCACAAAACACTATGCGCCCACGTTGAAGAGGAACTGCAGGTGAAGGCCCCCCAGGCCTATCTGAAACTGATCCAGCCGGCCACCCACTATTGTGAAGGCTGCGGCCGGAGTGCGGCAAAAGCAGAAAACGTCTGTAAACCCAAAGAAATATCCTGATCCTGGCGCTGCCAATCGCCTGGTCTGGGTTGCCGAGGCGAGGCGATTGATGCCCTTCCACGGGGCACACAGCCGAAACTCTCCCCTCCCCGGAAATCGCCTGAGCGCCGCTGAAAACTTCATATCATGAAGAGAATGCTTCCCGTACCTGGCGCGCCATGCCGATGGCGCACTATGGTTTTCCCGATTCTGTCCCAGGGGATAAAGAATTTTCAGAGAGCTGACAATGGCTTACAGAGATATTGATCATCTGCTTTTGAACCTCAACAAGGGCCCCGGGGCAGGCGGCCCTGCTGACCACGAAAAGCCCCGTCGATCCCACGGACGCTGACGCCCCCGTCATGCCGGGTCTTTACCAGGAGACGACAGCCAACCGAGAAAACATCCACCACCATACACGGTGACCTTTATGAAACGACGCAGTCAGAACATCACCGGCAGTCGCGCTGCCGGAAACTGGGAGGAGAGAACACCGGCGCGAACCATGCTGCGGGCGGTGGGCTTCAACGATGGGGATTTTCAGAAACCACTGATCGCGGTGGCCGTACCTTTTACCAACGGCACTCCCTGCAACGACCACATCAGGGAACTTGGCGATTTGGTGCAGCAGGAGATTGAAGCCGCCGGCGGCAAAGCCATTGTTTTTGGAACCCCGGTTGTTTCGGATGGCATTTCCATGGGTACCGAAGCGATGAAATACTCGCTGGTGAGCCGCGAGGTGATCGCCGACGCCATCGAGCTCATGACCGAAGGCTACCAGGTCGACGGCGTCATCACGCTTTCCGGCTGCGACAAGACCATTCCGGCCGCACTCATGCCCATTGCCCGCAATGACCTGGTGGGGATCACCCTTTACGGCGGCAGCATTCTACCCGGCGTTTACGCAGGGGAAGAGCTCAATATTGTAAGTTCTTTCGAGGCGGTGGGTGCCAATGCAGCCGGCAGGATAGACGATACTCACCTGCACCATATCGAATGCCATGCCTGCCCGGGTGCCGGCTCCTGCGGCGGTATGTACACCGCCAACACGATGGCTGCGGCGATTGAAGCGATGGGAATGAGCCTGCCAGGGTCTTCATCGAACATGGCGGTGGACCGAGCCAACAATATTTCTTCGGAGAAGAAAAGAGATGCCGCCGCCAGCGCCCGCCAGCTCCTCAGCCTGCTCGAACAAGGCCTCACCGGGCGCCGGATAATGAGCCGCAAAGCTTTCGAGAACGCGCTGACGGTGGCCTGGGCCCTGGGCGGTTCGACCAATGCGGTTCTGCACCTGCTGGCTTTGGCCAGGGAGGCCGGCGTTGCCCTGTCCCTTTCAGATATCGATGCGATCACCAGAAAAGTTCCCCTGCTGGGCAATTTCAAACCATCCGGGCGTTACTTGATGAACGACCTGCACCGGCTCGGGGGAATGTCGATGGTCATCAAGCTGCTGCTCGAGGGCGGCTATCTCCATGGCGAATGCATGACCGTGACCGGCAGGACCCTGGCCGAAAATGTGGCCGCGGCCCCGCCCCTGCCCGACGGCCAGGACGTGTTGTTCCCGGTTGAGCAGCCCTTTGCCCCGGCTGGAACCCATATCCGTATTCTGCGCGGCAACCTGGCCGAAGACGGCTGTGTGCTCAAGCAGAGCGGTAAAGCGCTTGAGACTCTGACAGGAGCGGCCCGCGTCTTTGACCGCGAGGAAGAAGCCCTGGCCGCCATTCTGGGCGGCAGGATCCAGCCGGGGGACATTGTCGTGATCCGCTATGAAGGACCCAAAGGCGGTCCCGGCATGCGGGAAATGCTCTCCCCCTCCGCAGCCCTGATGGGAGTCGGACTGGGCGACAGTGTATCACTGCTCACGGACGGCCGGTTTTCCGGCGGCACCCACGGCATCATGATCGGCCATATCGCGCCGGAAGCGATGGTCGGCGGCACCCTGGCTCTGGTAGAAGAAGGTGATACCATCACCATCGACCTGGTACGGGAAGAGCTGAACCTGAATGTATCAGAAGCCGAGCTCAGCGAGCGGCGGAGCCGATGGCATCCCCCGGAAAAGGCTTCGGCTGGCGTCCTTGCCAAGTACGCCAGGCTGGTATCCTCGGCCGCCGAAGGTGCGGTCACTTTCTAGCTTGCCGTGCATCAAATTCTCCTGGCCTGGCGGACCGCCCCGCTTGCCGTGCCTGCGAATTCGGTCCCGGGTAGCCCCCTCGTCGCAGCATTGCTATACTAGAGGGTCTACCCTTGCCTCGCCAGCGAATCTTCTTATTGTCAGATTTAGAGTAAGTCCGCAGCAGGCGGCTGAGCAGACGGCTGGCTGCATGGTGACGTAATTGAACAGGGTGGTGTCTCAAATCGCATACGGCGATCTGAGCGACGGACAGATTATGAAACACAGGGATGTCGCCAAAACTGAACAAGGGGCCAAAGACCTCCAGCAGCGTTCATCCTCGAGCGAAATCGCCTCATTTCTGAAGGCCGCGGGTGAGGTGGCCAAGCCCCGCAGCGGCCGTCTTATTTTCGCCCTGGATGCGACCATGAGCCGCCAGCCCACCTGGGACAGGGCCATGGTTCACCAGGCATCGATGTTCGATGCAGTCGGTAAAGCAGGCGATTTGGCAGTGCAGCTCGTCTATTTCCGCGGCCTGGAAGAATGCCGGGCGTCAAAGTGGGTGATCAACGCCAGGGCGCTGCGGGATCTGATGCTGGCCATTAGCTGTCTGGCGGGTCACACCCAGATCAACAAGGTGCTCAAGCACGCGGCCGCGGAGACCGCCAAAAAGCCGGTTGCGGCTCTAGTCTATATCGGCGATGCCATTGAAGAAAATCTCGAATCGCTCTGCGAGAAGGCGGGTGAGCTTGGGGTTCGGGGCGTACGCGGTTTCTTTTTCCAGGACGGTCTCGATATCGCCGCCGAGCGCGGCTTCCGCGAGATGGCCAGGCTCACCGGCGGGGCCTACCTGCGCCTGGGCCCCGAGTCGGGCAAGGAACTCGCGGAACTTCTCGGCGCCGTCGCGCTCTATGCCCGGGGAGGCTTGAAAGCCTTATCCGAGAGTTCCAGCAGCCAGGCGCGCCTACTGCTCGAACAGATGAAACGATAAGTACTCACCCTTAGACAACGGTTTCTGGATGACCTTCTATGTCTTTCTCCTGATCGGCCTTTTCTTCGCTCTCCTCTATCTGATTCTAACGCAGCCGGCTCAGAAAAGCGCGGCCCTGCTGATGAATGCCGGACCATTCGCGCTGATCGTCCTTGGCGTCCTGCTGACCTTCACACGGCGCGGAGCCTTCGGCCTGCCCTTGATATTCATAGGGGTCACCTGGTGGCGGCGCACCCGGGCGATGAGCCCGATTTCACCGGCTGGCGGCAGAACTTCGACGGTCCGTTCCGCATTTCTCGAGATGGAGCTCGATCACGATACGGGTGAACTTGACGGTCGGGTGCTGCAAGGCGATAAAGTGGGCAGCCGGCTGTCGCTGTTGAGCGCGGATGAGCTGTTGTCCCTCCACCTGGAATTCGGATCGGACCCGGAGAGCGTCGCCCTGCTCGAGACGTTTCTCGAGCGCTATCACCCCGGCTGGCAGGATCGGGTTAAAAACGGCGCCTCGGGATGGAGTGGCTCCACCGGTCCGGACCAGATGAGCAGGCAGGAGGCCGGCGAAATACTGGGAGTCGCCCCCGATGCCTCCAAAGAAGAAATCCTCGATGCCTGGCGGCGATTGATCAAACGGATGCACCCGGACAGCGGCGGTTCCGCCTTTCTGGCCGCCAAGATCAACGCCGCCAAAGCAGTCCTGCTGGGTGAATGATGGGCCCTGAGCCCTGGCCATTAAAGTTCGGCCAGCCGCTTCAGCTTAAAAAAACAGCGGACGAGGTGGCGCTCGAACAAATTGGCGGTGACATTCTGGTACCGTTTTTCAACGAGTGCCAGGAGATTGTCAAAGATGTATCATTTCCCGCCCGCCTAAACGGAGAAATCCAATATGAATACACGGATTATGATCAGTTCTAGATATGGAGCAGTCGCATTGCTCTGCACCGCGGCCCTGATGCTCGTCGCCGGTACGGTCGGCGCCTCCGAAAAAGTCAACACCACGTTCTTCGGGGTCGCCATCAAAGGCTATGATACCGTCGCCTACCACACCGAGGGGCGGGCGGTAAAAGGCAGCAGCAAAATCTTCCATAAGTGGAACGACGCCAAGTGGTATTTTGTCAGTCAAGCCAACCGGGATCTTTTTATCAAAGAGCCGGAAAGATACGCGCCTCAATATGGCGGTTACTGAGCGAGAAATCTTGCGACCGCCGGCAAGGTTGCCGGAGTAAACCCCGAGGCCTTCAAAATCATAGAAGGAAGGCTGTATCTCAACTTCAGCGCCGAATCCGCTGACAAGTTCGCGGCTGATGCCGCGGAAAATATAGAAAAAGCCGACAAAAATTGGGAAAACCTAAAAATGGACAACTGAGCCCACGCGCCTGCGCTATCTCATTGCAGACCAGCTTTTTTCAGGCCAGCGACAATGGCAAGCCGGTGAGTCTCGTTCTTAAAGGCCGTACCGAATGAATCCACCTGAAAAAACGGATCAAACCTGAGCACATCCGCAGCGGCATTCCTGGCCTCCTGAACTCGGTCCATCTGGGCATATGTTGCCGCGAGCATGAGGTGATAGCCGGCAAAATCGGGTCTGGTGATCACCCCTTTTTCCAGATTTTCCAGAGCCTTCTTGTAATCGCCCCTTAAATAATAGGCCATGCCCAGGTGCAGCCAGGCGTTGCGTTTGGAGGTGCTGTCCAGGCGCAAAGACATCTGCAGCGCCTCGATTGCCTCATCCACCTGACCTGCCCAGAGGAGTGTCCAGCCCATCTGACTGTAGACCTCGGCGTTGTTGGGGTTAAGTTCGAGGGCCCGCTCCGCTTCGCGCAACGCCAGTTCATACTTGTTCTGAAAAGTATAGACGTTGCAGAGCAGGGTGTGAGCTGAACCATTGTCCCGATCCAATTCCACCGCTTTCTGACCCTGATGCAAGGCATTCTCTAACGATCTCAGGGGGAATTCCGTCCACCCATAACTCACTTTCGCATACTCCACCAATCCTATCCCGACAATCGCATCAGCGTAATAAGGATCGATTGCAATAGCTTTTAAAAACATATCCTTGGCAGCATTGTTGTAATCTCTCGTTCGGTTGCTGTAGAACGCGGAACCACGCAGAAAGTAATCGTATGCATCAAGGTCCTGCGATGGGGTTCGCAGTGCCCTGTCACGTTCAGTTTGACTAACTTGAATTGCTAATTCAGCAACTATTGATGTGACGATTTCAGCCTGGACTTCGAAAATATCCTCATAGTGCAGATTGAATCGCTCCGCCCAGATATGCGTACCTTCCGCGCTTTCAACCAGCTGAGCATTGATGCTCATCCTGTTGTCCATCTTCTGCACCGTACCTTCGAGCAGATACTGAACCCCCAACACACGCCCGATCTCTTTGGCATCGACGGTTTCTCCCTTATATTGAAAAACAGTATTGCTGGAGATTACGAGCAGATCGTGAAATTTGGAAAGATCGGTGATGATGTCGTTGGTAACCCCGTCGCTGAAATAGTCCTGTTCCTGATCGTTGCTGAGATTTTTGAAGGGCAGGACGGCAATGGAGGCTCCTCGTGCCCGATGGGGCTCACCTTTCTGAGATGCTGCTGCCTGGGGTGGTTCCATGTCCGGGCTGGTCGTGCCCTTGTAAAAGAAATAGCCGGTGACCAACAGTACTGCAGAGAGCAGAAGAACCAGCGCTGGAATTATTATTTTCTGTGTTCGTGTGCGGGGCTCGGCCCCCGTCTTCGGGTAACTGGTCTCTGAACCTGTCGCCAGTCGATATATCCTGACGGGGTCAGATATGTTTTTCAGTGAATGCTCCCCGGTGAAGGTAAAGCTGTAGGGCAGTTTCCGCTTCACCTGATCATACGCTTCACCGGACAGGCTGATGCCGCCTGGTTCGGCCATTTTTTCGATGCGCGCCGCAATATTGACACCATTTCCGTAGATGTCTCCCGATTCGGACAGCACATCACCAAGATTTATGCCCAGTCGGAACCGAAACGGAAAATCTGCCTTCTCGACTCGCCGCTGCCAGTCCAGCGCGCACTCGAGACAATCGACCGCACTGGGAAATTCAACCAGGTAGCCGTCCCCCATGCGTTTGACGATTTGACCGCCATGGGCTTCCACGCTCGGTTCAATCACCTCTTGTTCGCATTTTTTCAGAGCCGCCAGGGTCCCCACCTCATCCCTGCCCATCAGGCGGGAATAGGCGACGACATCTGCCGCAAGAATAGCGATTAACCGGCGTTCCATGCCCCTCACTTGGTAGGTGACTGGGTTAATAGAAAATGGATTTCAGCGCAGCACTACAGGGTAGTATATGTACGAGCCGCCGTCAGGTCAGATGTTTTCAAGCACCATGGCCATTCCCTGCCCGCCGCCGATACAAAGGGAAGCCAGACCGAGTTCCAGGTTCTCACGCTGCACCTGCTTCATCAAGGTCACGAGGATTCTGGCTCCGGTGCAGCCGATGGGGTGGCCGAGCGAGATGCCGCTCCCCTGCCTGTTTGTTTTTTCCAGGTCGCATCCCAACTCCTGCATGCAGGCAAGGGCCTGGACGGCGAAAGCTTCGTTAAGTTCTATGGCGCCGAAATCAGTGATCGTGTAGTTGTGACCGACGAGAATCTTGCGCACTGCGGGAATGGGCCCCAGGCCCATGTAGGCCGGATCAAGGCCGGCCGAAGAGTAGGCCTTGATTTTTACCAGCGGCTGGATACCGAGCTCCCGCGCTTTATCTTCTGCCATCAGCAGCAGCACGGCGGCAGCGTCGTTGATGCCCGAGGCGTTGCCGGCAGTTACCGACCCGTCCTTTTTAAACGCCGTCCGCAGCTTCGACATTTTTTCGAGACTGGTTTCCATGGGTCGTTCATCGACTTTGAACGACAGTGGCTCTCCCCTTCTCTGGGGCACGAGAACCTCGGCTATCTCCTCCTCGAACAAGCCCTCCTTTATGGCCGCCAGTGCCCGGTTATGGCTCTGAACACCGAGTTCGTCCTGCTCGGTTCGACTGATGCCGTACCTGGCTGCGATGTTTTCAGCGGTCATCCCCATGTGATAGCCATAGAAATATTCATGCAGACCATCATAGATCAACAGGTCGACCAGTTCCCCGTTGCCCATCCGCTGCCCCCAGCGGGCGCCTGGCAATGCATAAGGAACGCGGCTCATGGACTCCATACCCCCGGCCAGAACCACATCGGCATCACCGCATCTTATAGCCTGGGTCCCCAGCACCACGGCCTCCATTCCCGAGGCGCAGAGCTTGTTGACGGTGGTGGCGCTGGTTTCTTTTGAGACGCCGGCACGAATCATTGCCTGGCGGCAGGTGTTCTGCCCCTGGCCCATCGGCAGAACATTTCCCATATAGACCATATCGATGTTGACCGGCTGCAGGCTCTCATCATAATCGTAAAACCGGGCCTCGAGTTCTATCCTGTTTTCATCGCGAATAGCGTCTGGAGCAAATTTGATACACTCGTCGCTGGTCTGCGGGCGCAGCCCCGCATCTTTCAGCACCGCCTGCATCACCGTGGCGCCGAGATCAACTACCGGAACATCCTTGAGTGATCCTCCAAAAGAACCTATCGCCGTTCGTCTTCCCTCTACTATGACCACGTCTCTCATTGCTTGTGTACCTCGCTGGTAGTGTGAAAAATTATCCTTTTGACCCGAGCCTCAAACCGCCATGCACAAACACGGTTTCTCCAGCCATTGCCTCATTTCTGTAAAGCTCGGCGACAATTGAAACAATTTCCTCTGGTTCTATCAAGCGTCCAATCGGAATCTGCTCGACTATTCTGGAAATAATCCTGTCATCCATGTTTTCCCCCATCGGAGTCGCCACATAGCCCGGCGCAACAGCCATACAACGGATTTTGTCAGCAATGTTGCGGCGGAAAAATTCCGCCGTGAGCACCTTCGGAAACACGGACATGGCCGCTTTCGACGATGAATAGTTCAATTGACCCGCGGTGCCCAGCGAGCCTGTTGAAGATACCACACAGACAAGTCCTTTGCAGCCGTTGTTGATCATCTGCTCCACGCACTCGCGGACCGTCAGGAAGACGCCGGTCAGATTTATGTCGACCACTTTTTTGAAACGACCCAGCGACATTTTCCCGACAACCTTGCCGCTCTCACTGTCCGTGCTGATCATCAGGCCGTCCGCGGTAATGGTCGCAAACGGGGCAACCAGGTTAATGGCGCCGAAGCGCTCCATGGCAAATGAGGCCAGCCGCGAATTGTCCTCTTCGCTGGTCACGTCGCAGACAATGGAGGCAATGCTGTCGCTGATCTTTCTGAGCTTCTGCTCGGTGCTTCTCAGACCATCTTCCTCCACATCTGCGTTTATGACTTTGCCGCCGTTACTCAGCCAGTATTCGGCCAGGACCTTTCCTATACCTCCGCTGCCCCCGGTGATGACGGCCACGGAATCGCTGATTGAGAGCATACTCTCCTCCGTTTCAACTTTTCACCATTGCTGAATCAATCGGTCCCACCAATGAGCGGACGTTGCATAGGATTGCTGTGCTGCAAGCAGCGCGCCAGCTCCTGGTGGATGCGGCGAATTAATCGGTAATGGATCTGCTCGTCTTTCAGTGAATTACTTGATCGGGCATGTTTTTTGCTCAGTTTACCGGGATATAGAAGACGTTATTGAGACCAAGAGCCCCTCTTCCAAGGTACATAATCCATGACTGCACAACCAACCTCAGCCGAAAATAATGGCCCTCGGCAGAATAAAGTCGTTTCAGCTGCTGAAGCGGTCGCCGTTGTTGAGAACGGGAGCATGATCGCCACCGGCGGATTTGTCGGCACCGGTTTCGCCGAACATCTTGCCGTTGCTCTGGAAAAGCGCTTTCTGGAAACCGGCGAACCCCGCAATATCGGTCTCGTCTATGCCGCCGGCCAGGGCGACGGCAAGTCGCGGGGCCTCAACCACTTCATTCATCCCGGCATGGTGGGCAAAGTTGTCGGCGGCCACTGGGGCCTGGTGCCCGGTCTGCAGAAACAGGCAATGGAGAACAAGATCAGCGCCTACACGGCCAAAAAACCACGCACCATCAGTGCAGTGGGTCTTGGAACCTACGTCGACCCACGGAACGGGGGAGGCAAAATCAACGGCGTCACCACTGAAGAGCTGGTCGAGTTGATGGTTATCGATGGCGAGGAATATCTGGCCTACAAGACCTTTCCGATTGATATCGCACTGATTCGCGGCACTACCGCAGACCCGACCGGCAACATCACCATGGAAAAAGAGGCCTTGACCCTTGAGGTTCTGGCTATTGCCATGGCGGTAAGAAATTCAGGGGGCAAAGTGCTGGTGCAGGTTGAACGGATAGCCGATTATGGCACTTTGCCCGCTCGGGATGTGAAAATACCTGGAATTTTTGTTGATTATGTGGTGGTTGCCGATTCTGAAAATCACTGGCAGACCTTCGGAGAGCAATACAACCCGTCCTACAGCTGCGAGATAAAGATCCCCGTCGAGTCCATCCCGCCCATGGAGATGGGCGCCCGCAAGATAATTGCCCGCAGGGCCGCTTTCGAACTGAGAGCTGGCGATATAGTCAATCTGGGCATCGGCATGCCGGAAGGAGTCTCCAATGTAGTTATCGAGGAAAATGTCCTCGATCGAATCGTGTTGACTGCCGAGCCGGGAGTGATTGGCGGGATACCGGTTGGAGGGCTCAGTTTTGGTGCTGCCATAAATACCGATGCCTTGATCGATCAGCCTTACCAGTTCGATTACTACGACGGCGGCGGCCTCGACATTACCTTTCTCGGTATGGCCCAGGCCGATCGCTTCGGTAACGTCAACGTCAGCAAATTCGGTCCGAAACTGGCGGGAGCCGGGGGCTTCATTAATATCAGCCAGAACGCCAAGACGGTCGTATTCGTCGGCACTTTTACAGCCGGCGGACTGGAACTGCTGGTTGAAGACGGCACAATGAAAGTGATCAATGAAGGGAAATCCACCAAATTTGTCGATGATCAGGTGGAACATGTCACCTTCAGCGGTAAATACTCGATCAAACGGGGACAGACTGCAATCTACATCACCGAAAGATGTGTATTCCGGCTCACCGAAGAAGGCATGGTGCTGACCGAAATTGCTCCCGGCATCGATATGCAGAAAGACATTCTTGACCGGATGGGATTTGCGCCGGTGCTCAAGGAACCGCCCAAGATAATGGATACCGCGATCTTCAACCCGGGAAAAATGGGGCTTGAATTGTCCTGATCTGTCAGGCAGAGGACCCCCCGGCCGAATCGACCTTGCCTATCCGGGGGTGAGGGGGATTCTGTATTTTCTGATTTTCTTGTAAAGCAGTGTCCGGTGAATGCCAAGCAGGTTCGCCGCGCTCATCTTATTGTAATCTGTCATCTTCAGCGCGTCCTGAATGGCGGCCTTTTCGGCCTTGGCGACCACCTCCTTGAGCAGGGAACGTTGTATTATTCCTGGGTCGGCACTGCTTTTGTGCAGATAGAAAGGCAGGTCCGCCGGGGTGATCTGTTCCCCCTCGCAGGTAGCCACGGTTCGCTCTATCACATTGTTCAGCTCCCTGACATTGCCGGGCCAGGAGTGACGCGTCAGCAGTTCCTCGGCTCCATACGTGAGGGTAAGCTCGTGCTGCCTGGTCTCCTCAGAAATCTTTTTGATGAGGTGGCGGGCAATCAGCAGAATATCGTCGGCGCGCTCCCGCAGGGGCGGGATGTGCACAGGCATGACATTGAGCCGGTAGAAGAGATCGGCTCTGAACGCACGTTCTTTTACCTTCGCATCAAGGTCCTGGTTGCTGGCCGCGATCAGCCTGAAATCGGAGCGCAGCACCCGGTTTCCGCCGAGACGTTCGAACTCCTTCTCTTCAAGCACCCGCAGCAGCTTCGGCTGCATTTCCATGGGCAAATCGCCAATCTCGTCAAGAAACAGGGAGCCCTTGTCGGCCAGTTCGAACTTACCTTTCTTGCCGGTATTTTTGGCGCCGGTGAAGGCGCCTTTCTCGTATCCAAAAAGTTCCGATTCCAGCAATTCAGCGGGTATGGCGGCACAGTTCAGTCTTATCATCGGAAACGGTTTTCTGTCACTGGCATTGTGAATCGACTGGGCGAAGAGCTCTTTGCCTGTGCCTGACTCCCCGGTTATCAGAACAGACAGGCTGGTGCGGGCTGCTTTCAGCGCTTCCCTCTTGGCCGCTTTGATGGCGGCACTGGAACCGATGATGCTGTCGAGTGAGTACTTGGCGGTTCTCAGGGATTCCAGGTCTTTTTGATAGATGCGCACCCTCGACTCGAGTTCGCTCAGTTTCTGAGCCAGCTGGCCCACTTCCTTGCTGTCCTTGAATATCACCTGACCGAACACGCCGACTACCTTGCCGTCCTTTCTAATCGGGATGCGTTGAACGATCATGTTCTGGCCTTTGATCGACTGGCTCTCATTGATCTCGGCCCTGCCGGTTTGAGCCACGATATGCATGCGCGTGTTCTCGACAACTTCGCTTATATGGCGCCCAATCTGGGCCTCAGGATCTATGTCCAGAAATTTCCCATAGGCCTTATTGAAGTGGGTAATAATACCGTCGGTATTGACCACACAGGTACCTTCACCGATATGCTCGAAGATCAGCTTCAGGGTCTCGAGCTCTGTTTCAATGGTCGGCTCGGTGTGGAAATC
>JARRLH010000064.1:0-15239 GCA_037387205.1 Desulfofustis sp. | reverse complement strand
CCGCTGCTTCAGGTCGGGTGTATCGATGTCGAGCCCTGCTTCCTCGGCCTTCAGCCCTTCAAGGTTTTCACCATGGCAGGCGGCGCAATTGCCGAGGTAGGCCTCTTTGCCCATACTTGCCGATTCCGCATCCATAACAATGGGATTTATCATCTCGGCCGCTTCCTTGGGCGCCATCCAGCTGTGAGCCATGACCTTCATTGTCGCCATGCCGGCAAGAAAAATGGCAGTTACCCATAACAACCCATATCGTTTCCATCTCATGGTAATACCCTCCAGTTTGACACTTACTTATGTTACCCTCTGAGCCTTTTGCAAAACGTTCTTTTCGCCCAAACTCTGCATTATGCTCAAAATTTTATCCTCGGAATATCTATTATATGCCTGTGGTAAAATTTCTCGCATGCCTTGATTTTGAACGAAAATCTTAGTTTTGCAAAAGGCTCTTCTGATTAAAACAGAATTTGTATGCCGGCGCCAAGAGCGTATTCCGAATGCCAATTGGCAATCAGGGAAAAATTCCTGGCGACCAGGCAGTATTCTTCACCCTGGTGCGTGCCACGCCAGCCAAGGAAAATCAAAGCGTCGGATCCGGGATCGAGTCTTTTATCGTCATTCCCTGTCTATGTTTAGTAGCCGTCTCGATGTATAGTGGGATATGTTATTGTTCAGAGGTAGCGCTTGACCTCTCATTCCGTTTCCAATCAACAGCTGAGATGCGTGAGGACCCTGAAAAACTTTTATCAAGTGCTGAGTGAAGAGAGATTTAGCCATTTTAGAAAAAGATGGTGAAGAGCATAATAATAGCCAACAGATTAGCAGCCCCAGGATAGCGCGGGCGGGATGTCAATAATTGACAACAGCTTCAGCAAAGTTCGGCTCTGACCGGGATAAAGGTAATGAATATAAAGAATATCACTTTGATACTATTATTTATTTGCGGCGGCGCCCTGTTTCTGGTACTGCAGAAATACTCGAAAGATTACTCCTCTGTCGAACAACCCCGGGCGCCTGTTATTGACAAATTCGCTGCCCGCTACCCCGCCCCCGATTTCATCCTTAAGGATCTTGACAAGAACGAGTTTCGGCTCTCGAACGCACGGGGGAATATCGTGGCAATGATATTCTGGACAACCTGGTGACCTACCTGCAGGGAGGAGTTGCCTTCCCTGGATCGGCTGAGCCGGGAGTACGAGAACAAAGGCCTGCAGGTGATGTTGATAAATATGAAAGAAGAGTCCGCGGCTGTCGCTGCCTTCATGGAGAAGTACGACTATTCATCAAAGGTACTGCTCGATGTGCAGGGGGTGGTTGCCAAGAAGTACGACGTATTCGGCATACCGGTATCTTACCTGATCGACAAGGAAGGCAAGGTGGTCTTCCGACTCAGCGGTTTAGTTGACTGGGGTTCCAAAGAAATCAGATCACTGATTAATAATCTGCTTGACGAGCGATCCTGAAGCATTCACTACAGTTTAACTGGTCAAGCACTTGGGTGTGAAGTTGCCTATGACTTTTTCACAGCTCATAGCTGGCCCTGACCTGACCATGGGTAGGATGTTTTATTGCAGAGGCAACCACTGCTGACTCGGTAGCCTCCTTGCCCCGATTTTTGTGGTTGGGCGGGCGACGGTTCTTGTCGGCAAGTTCCTCGAAGCAGCCGTTCTTACAAGCTTCACCCGTTAAAGATCAGCATATTTCCGCAGGCCATCCGCAAATCCACCACCCGCGAACCAGCGCCATTTATTTGCCAGGCTGCCGGTGAAACGCACTAAATCTTTGTAATCGCATTATAAATACCTTGATTTGTAAGAATATTTAAGTGACTATAGGTGAATATACGTAACTTCGGGTCGAGATGAAATATCAGAGACTACACATCCGAGTGCCGGCTTCAGGTGACGCAATCCTTCTCGAGAAAGGCGATGTCAAGATTGAAGCCAGTGTGATCAACGTAAGTATAGGCGGGCTTTGTCTCACTGCACCGTCTCACCTCATAGAGCCTATCGAGTATCAGGTACAAGTTATCACCCCAGCCCATGGGGCGATTCATTTCTCAGGGGTTCCCGTTTATCAGACCTTTGAGAGTGTTGGAGTTAAGATAACTTCGATAGAAAAAGATCAATTGAAAATTATCTATCAGATCGTCGGCAGTTTTCAGCTCACCGATGATTTCATCAAATATATAGATGAGAGAGACATCATTCACGACTGGCTGGTGGATGAGAAAGGAGAAGATATTGCAATAACATTTGAGACGGAGAAAGAAAAGGATACATAGACACAGGGTCCACCTACTATTATTGAGAGGGAGCAATGGGCAAAACGACCAAATCCGAAATCATCGAACTCCTCTCTGACGAGTGCCACATATCGGTTCGAGAAACATGGAAGATAGTCGAGACGATTTTAGGCACAATGTCAGACGCACTGGGCAGGGGCGAAAGCATTGAGCTGAGAGGGTTCGGCACCTTCAGAATCAAGCAGTATGGTACCTATACCGCTCGCAACCCGAGAACTCAGGAGAAGGTGCCGGTCAAGCCCAAAAAACTACCGGTCTTTACTGTGGGGAAGGAACTCAAAGAAGCGGTAAATGCAAATCGTGGCGCCTAAGGGACAATGACAGGACCGAGGGCCGACCTCCTAACCAACACGAGAGCTGAATAGCGTTTGAACCTGCATTGGCAGGGTGATCAAACTTCCGGTATTTTTCGTTATGAGAGAGGCAAAGCAATCGTTTCCAAAAGCCGACCCGGCAATTGCCGCATAGGAAGATGGATCGCCATATCAACCTCCTCGCGGGCACCTGAGAGGGGCTGCTCCGCCGGCTTCTTGCCCGCGCCTTGCCTGGCTGGGTGCCTTGAACTTATGCCGTTGTGTGTATAAAATTTTCCAGAGTGCGAAGGGTGGCTGGAGATGCATCAAGGCCGGCTACGGTGGTATTGACTGCAGGTGAGGGGATGGTTTTGTCCCGGCAATTAAGGAGTACAGAGGTGATACTATGAGTAGCTTAGGATTTATTCGGGTAAAGGGGATAGCCCTTGCGGTAACTGATTTGGAGAGAGCCAACCGTTTTTATGGGGAAACCCTGGAGCTTCCGCCGGACACCATTCGTAATATGGAATCCGCATATCTGCTTGGCGACGCGATCGTGATGCTGAAAACGCCAGAGGAATGTCAGGCAAAACCCACGGAACATTTAAACCCTCGCATCACGGTGGAAACCCGCGATGCCTTCGCCACCGAAAAGGTTTTGCGGGAGCGCGGGGTCACGGTCTCGGACCCCGTCACGCTCTATGACGGCACTCCGATTGGCGCTTTCCTCGACAGCGAGGGTAACAAGGTATGGTTTTGTTCCGTATCCGGTTAGGTCGGGTTAGCCATTCTTGATGTGGTTCGATTTTCGGTTTAGCCAGCCATCAAGGTAGACGGCTTTGAACTATTGCCTATGGATTCGCTCTGCTTAAACTCATGGGATTTGAAATCAGCTTCGCCTATGGAGTTGTTTAATCCTCCAATTTCGACATTGCTTTCATGAGCAATTCTTTTGCGTACATCTTATCTGAATAATTCAATTTGTCGTAATTGATCGACAGATTAAAGCCGTTGAGCTGTGCAGAAAGTTGTTCTTCCTCCTCTTTCAATTTTTCAATTTCGCCAATCACGACATAGGAATTTACAGGGTAGGCGAACCCTTTTACATCTATTTGGCCTCGCGCTTTACATTTTATTACATCTTTAACCAGGGAGAAGGTATCCTCAGAGATCAGTATCTCGTCTGTATTGGCGGCACTTTCCAGCCTATTTGCAAGATTTACCGCCCCTCCCACTATTGTGTAATCCAGCCTCTCGTCCGAGCCAAAATTTCCCACCGTGCAAAATCCCGTGTTTACCCCCATCCTGATTCTAAGTGGTGTAGATATTCCCAGAACATCCCACTCGAGCCGCATTTCTTGCAGCCTCTTATTCATCTCAATTGCCATTTTCACACAAGCGATCGCATCCTCTTTTTCGCCCAGTGATTCGGGATCACCAAAAAATATCATGATCGCATCGCCAATATATTTATCAATGGTGCCTCCGTGCTCTAAAGCGATTTTCGACATCTCATTCAGGTATTTATTCAGGACACTGGTGAGGACCTCGGATTCAACCCGCTCTGTCAGTTCGGTAAACCCTTCGATGTCGGAAAAAAAGATGGTAAGCTTTTTGCGATAGGACTCGATCTTGACATCTCTTTTCCCCTCGAAAATATTTGTATACACCTGTCGAGAAAGGTACTTGGCAAGTTTATTGGAGAGCCCCTGCAGCTGTTCGTTCTTCGAACTCACCTCCTGGTTCAATTTCTCCAGTTGCTGAGCTTTCTCAGCCAGCTGCCTCTGATGGCTCTTGAGCTTTTCCTCATCTTCTTTTCGTTTGGTAATATCTCTAATAATACCGCTGTAGAAAATTTGGTTATTGACTTCCCAGGCCGACAGAGAAAGCTCAAGGGGAAACTCCTTCCCATTTTTGTGCAGTCCAGTCAATTCCACCGTATTTCCAATCACATGACGTTTCCCACCTTGGCCCACCCTTTTGATGCCTTCGTCGTGAAGCGCCTTGTATTTGTCAGGGACTATGATCGTCAAAGGACCTCCCAAGACTTCTCTTTCGGTGTAGCCGAAGATATTCTCGGCAGCTTTGTTCCATGACTGAATCATGCCTTTGGAATCAGCCGAAATAATAGCATCATTGGCGCTCTCAGCTATCGACTTGAATTTCATTTCTGTAGCTAATCTGAGCTCTTCATTCAATTTTCGTTCACTGATATCTCTTATTATTCCACTGTAATATCGATTATCACCTATTAACCACGTAGAGAGCGACAATTCGATCGGGATGAGATGTCCGTGCTTGTGGAGTCCGGATAGCTCTACCATCTTTCCCATCACATGGTGCTCGCCTCCGCCGGAAACCCTGGAAACGCCTTGCTCGTGCAAGGTCCGGTATTCCTCCGGAACAATAATGGTAAGCGGTTTTCCCAGCACCTCCTCAGCAGTATGGCCGAAGATGACCATTGCCGCTCTATTCCACGACAGGATCATCCCTTTCGAATCGGCGGTAATAATTGCATCGTGTGCCGAATCCAAGATTGAACGGAAACGCATCTCCGATGAACGAATTTCATCTTCCATGGCAACACGATCCGTAATATCCCTGATTATGCCGCCGTAATTCATGCCTTCCTTAGTGCTCCAGGCTGAAAGCGTAAGTTCAAGAGGGAATTCAGATCCATCCTTCCGCCTGCCTGCCAATTGTACCGCTTTTCCAATTACATGGCGTTCGCCGCCGGAATTGACTCTGGCTATGCCCTTGTCGTGCATTTCACGAAATCGCTCAGGCAGAATAGCGTGCAGTGATTGACCCATCATCTCATCTTTTGAATAGTGGAAAATCGATTCCGCCGCGTTGTTCCAGGAAATCACTTTCCCTTCTGAATTGATTGCGATAAGGGCATCTGACGTAGAATTAGCGATCGAGAGAAGATGATTCGTCGTGTCGATATGGCTTGGGTTGGGCATTGGTTAACCACCTCGAAATCAGGGGATCTTGTTTCAGTGCCGAGATCAGTATCACTCTGCAGGCGCTGAGGAACATCTCAAAATTTTTTATACCCATCCACTATAATTATCATCTTTGTTCCTTTCAGAAGGTAATTGAGATGGGTTCCGACACTTTTTCCAGTTAGGCGATTCTCCGCCCAGATAGGAATGGGTGCTAAGGATTAAGTCTGCTTCATGAGGAGAAACCTTTCCCGCAGGTTTCTATCAAGGGCAATTGGGGGCTATTATCTGAACGATCGTATCGATTTTTGCCAGACACTTTTCAAAATCGACGCATCATGACCGAATTCTACCGCATGAATCCCAAGCTCTTTGACCCTTTCCACTTGTTCCCATTGTGGAAAGCCGATCGGGTAGATGACGAACTTCTTATGTTTGTCGGCTGCTTCTACGGTTTTCTTAACCGCACCGACTACCCTGTCATGCCATATCTGCAGCGGCACCCCGGCAGATATGGAAAAATCAGCGGGCCCAAAGAAGATGCCGTCCACCCCTTCTACAGCCATGATCTCATCAATCTCTGCCAGGGCTCCAACGTCTTCTATCATCGGTATTACCAGTTGCTCACGGTTGCACCAATTCATCCATTCTTCACCAGCATCTACCCCCCACTTACCAGAAAGGCAGAGGCCGCCATACCCACGCCTGCCCAGCGGGGGAAATTTAGCCGCTTCGACCATACACTGCACATCTTCCTTGCCCCTGGCATGAGGGATGATCACACCACCCGCTCCAGCCTCAAAAGCTTTGCGGATCAGGTACGGATTATCACGGTCAACTCTGAGGAGTGGTACGAGTCCGGCAAGCAACCCTCCCCTCAACACATCTTCGGTTGTGTGGTCCTGCCGCCAGGCATGCTCGTTGTCTATCCGGCAAAAATCCAACCCGCAAAACCCTGCAAGCTCGATGAGTGCAGGAGAAAAGCTGTATAGACAGGTGCCTAGGGCGATGTTGCCCTGACGAATAATTTCCTTCAGGCGATTAGGTTGTCTGCTCAACATCATTATGCCATTATGCCAATGTCCCAGACGACAAACTCGTTGTCGCCAAGTCCCAGCAGTTCGCTCTTGCTTTTTTTACCCGATGCAGTTTCAAGCATTAATGAGAATATCGCTTGACCCATCTCGTCAAGTGTTTTGGAGCCATCCAGCATCTCCCCGCAATTAATGTCCATATCCTCCTCCAGCCGCTTGAACATCGGCGAATTACTGGCCAGCTTGATTGTTGGAGCAGGTTTGGAGCCAAACATCGACCCCCTCCCGGTAGTAAAAGCTATCAGGTTTGCACCGCTGGCAATCTGGCCGGTTACCGAAGGCGGATCATAGCCGGGGGAATCCATGAACACCAAGCCACTCTCGCTTACCTTTTCTGCATATTTATATACTTCCATAAGCGGGCCGGTACCGCCTTTCATGGATGACCCTAAGGATTTTTCGAGAATGTTGGCTAAGCCGCCTGCTTGGTTTCCTGGATTAACAACCCCATTTATCTGGACATCATGGCCGACGGCATAGATATCTTTCCACCACCGAATCCTGTCGATCAGTTTCTGACCCACCCCTGTGGTAACCGCCCTCCGGGTCAGTGTGTGCTCGGCCCCGTAGACCTCGGTGGTTTCCGATAAGATAGCTGTTCCTCCATGTCGAACGAGAATATCGACCGCCTTACCCAGGGCAGGATTTGCGGTGATGGAGGAAAAACCGTCTGAACCGCCGCACTGGAGCCCAACCGTCAGATGACTGGCGTCAACGATTTCCCGCTTTATCTTATTGGCCTCTGGAAGCATCTCTTTGACCGCAGCAACGCCGGCCTCAACGGTCTTACGTGTACCACCGACCTCCTGCATCACAAAAGTTCTCAGCCGCGGGCCGACTTTCAGGCCATGGATGGTCATCAGGTCGTCGATCTGATTACGCTCACAGCCAAGTCCAACTAGCAGAACACCGGCGAGATTGGCGTGGTTTATGAAACCGGCAATGGTCCGGCGAACCTGATCCATCGCCTCGCCAGTGGTAGCGCATCCGCACCCGAGAGGGTGACTGAAAGCCACCACTCCGTCTACTTCTGGATAGTCTGCCAGCCGGTCGGCCGTAAACCATTCGGCTATTTTGCGCACCACGGTAGCGGAGCAGTTGACCGTCGAACAGATGCCGATGAAATTTCGAGTCGCAACCCGGCCATCTCTCCGCACGATTCCTCGGAACGTCGCTCGCTCGGCTTCGGGAAAAAAGTCAGTGGGTACATATTCACTGGCAAAAGCATAGTCGCGATCTATGTCACGGAAGACGATATTGTGCGTATGAACCAGGCTGCCGGGTTCGATATCAACCCCTGCAAAACCGATAATCGTACTGTATTTTCTGACCGGATCTCCCTTGGCAATCGGAACGGTGGCAATCTTATGTCCTGCTGGTATATGATGCAGGCTCGTGATTCTCTCACTGGGAACTGACTCTTCGGCGGCGATGTCATGCACCGCAATGACCACGTTATCATCCGAGTGCAGTCTGATGACAGAGCCGGACACTTTTTTAGCAAAGGGTTCGCTCATCTTATTTCTCCAGTCCGTTCATTGAAAAGCCGAGAGCTTCAAGGGAGGCAATTAAGGTCCGAGTCTGGGCGTCGTCAAACGGGTCAAGAGGGGGGCGAACATTACGCCAGCTCAAAGTTTTAGAGTAGTATGCCACGGCTGCCTTCATGGCGGGGATCATTACATAACCTTGAAAAACCGCGCGTACCCGGTCAAGCTCAGCCTGCTGCTCATCAGCGTCGTTCTGGTCCCAGGTGGCGGCCAGACGAGCTATGGCCTTCGGGTTTACATTTGCAGTGGCGCTTATACAGCCAGCCCCGCCATGACGCAGACTTTTGAGCATAAATGTCTCCGATCCCGGGAATATATGAAATTTTTCGTTGTTAAATTGATCGAGCATAGTCTTTGTGTTTTCCCAGTCACCGGAACTGTCCTTTATACCGACCACCGTTCCAGGGTAATCTTTGAGCAGTCGCTCGATGACAGGCAGTGTCACGGAGACCTCGGCTACCGGAGGGATATGGTACAGGTAGACCCGCAGCCTGTCGTCGCCGATCCGCTCGATAACCTCGGCGAAGGATCTATATAATCCATCATCGCTGATATTCTTGTAGTAGAAGGGAGGCAGCATCAGCACCCCGCCACAGCCAAGCTCTAGCGCTTTTCTGGTCAAGGCAATTGTGTCCGGCAAGGCACAGCATCCTGTACCCGGCATCATGCGATCCGGCGGCAGGCCTGCCTCGACCAAGTTATCCAGAAGATCGATCTTTTCTTGCGTTGCCAGAGAATTTCCCTCGGAATTTGTACCAAATACCGCGAGGCCGACATTGTTGTCGAGCAGCCAGCGGCAGTGGTTAACCAGTTTTTCACTGTCCGGCTCGAGATTGTCCTTAAAAGGCGTAATCACCGGCGATAGAACTCCGCTCATTAAGTCAGAATGGCTCATGTTGAGGTGCTCCGTAGAGATTTGCAGTGTGGATCAGATCATGTGACCGTGCCTTTCAAGATACATCAGGCGTGAGGGTTGAATATGTTTTATGCAGATATCAGCCAATTTATTGTTATCATTTCCCCCAAGTGCTTCCAGGATGAGGTAGTGCTCATCACGTGCCTGTTGAAGCAGGGACTGGTCGGTGGACGAAGTAAAACGGACGAGGTTTGACTTTTTGGCCATTTCATCGATCACGTCAGCGAGAAAATCATTGCCGCACAACCGATACACGACCTGGTGGAACTCTTTGTTCGCCGCCACCACCCCGAGCATGTCAGATTTTTCGACAGCGGCGGCATGCTTGTCGCATATATATTTAAGCTCTGACAACTTATTATCGGCCACTGGCAAACCAATGAGCAACGCTGCCTGACCCTCCACAAGTTCACGCATCTGGTAGAGTTGATTGACTTTGTCTGCGCTGTATTCTCGAACCGTCGCCCCTTTGTTCGTCTCCCGCACGATAAGGCCGCCTAACTCTAATTCCATGAGAGCCTGGCGTACGACATGACGGGTTGTAGTGAATCGTTTAGCGAGTTTTTCCTCGACTAGCCGCTCCCGAGGGTAGAGGCGCCCGAGGACGATAGCGACCTCCAGACTCTTTACGATCTTCTGTACGCTATTTTCGGCGCTCACTTCCCGCATCATGGAACTCAGTCCTCTTCGGTGGGCAGTTGAACTGTTCCATTACGTGGTTTTCGACTGCCTCTGATCAACGAATAAACCAGAGTGAGAATGGTCAGTGACATTAAAATGATCGTCTGCCAACGCTGCAGAAAGTAGCCCATAAGGCTCAGATCGGCTGCCTGCGCCAAGGTCATGACTCGATCGAGATTCTCTTCCGCCATCGGGCCAAGAATGATTCCAAGAATTATCGGCGCCAGCGGATAATCTGCTTTTCTGAGGATATAACCGAGCATGCCCATGCCGAACATAATCCAGATATCAAACCCCATGTTGCGGAACGAATAGGCCCCAATGATCGCTAAGCCGCCGACCACGGGCGCCACTATGCCTTGAGGCACCAAGACTACCTTGGCCACATACTTGAGCCCGACGAAAGCTGCCACGGCAAAAAACAGATTGGCCAGAAACAAACTGAAAATGAACGGATACAATACATCCGGGGCTTCTACGAAGAGCAGAGGGCCCGGAATCAAGCCATGAATAAGCAGCCCTCCCAGCAATGCAGCTGTCACCGCATTGCCGGGAATTCCAAGGGTCAACATTGGGATTAGGCTTCCCCCGACAACTGCGTTGTTGGCTGCTTCGGCGGCAGCCACTCCCTCGGGAGCCCCTTTGCCGAACAACTCCGGATTTTTTGAATAGCGGCGTGCTTCGTTTCGTCCGATAAAGGCGGCAATATCTGCCCCGGCTCCCGGAATCAACCCTATTATTGTGCCGATGATCGAGGAGCGCAGGATAGTATTCTTGAGCTGCCACAGGAGCCGGCGGCCCGGCCAAAGCGAACCGACTCGCGGAACATTCATCTGTGAGTCCATACCTTTACCTTCGGCCAGGATAAGAACCTGGGAAATCGAAAAGAGTCCGACCAAGGCTGTCACTACCGGTACCCCCTCGTAGAGCGCCGGCTGATTGAACGTAAAGCGCAAGGCTCCAGTCATCGGATGGGAGCCAATTACACCGACGGCCAGCCCGAGAATGGCGGCAATGATTCCCTTAAGGGGCGAAGTGCTGCCGATGGCGCCAACCGTGCTCATCGCAAAAATAACAATCCAGAAAAACTCTGCAGAGCGGATTTCTAAAGCAAACGTTGCGACAATGGGGGCTCCGAAGAGGAGCACTATGACGCTGAGTTGGCCCCCAAAAAATGATGATACGATGTCGATGCCCAAAGCCGTGCCGCCCTTTCCCTGCTTGGCCATCTGGTAGCCGTCCAACATTGTCGCCACGGCCGCAGGAGTTCCGGGCACATTCAACAGGCCCGGAAGCGCTCCCAGCACGGTGCCGAGTACTGCGCCGGCAAAGGCCAGTAGAATGTGTCGTATTTCGAAAGCGACCAGAGCCCCATCAATAATCTGCTCAAGCATGTTCATCCACCTTCTGGTGTGTACATGGTTGCCTGCTCCTTAAGGCGACCTGCTAGACAAGCAATGCCCCCGAAAGGCGGACGCCGAGCAGGAGACCAAAAAATCCGTACATGACGAGAACGGAACCTAAAGCCACTAAACCGACCAGAGCGATCGGCCTGACTCCCAAGAAAAACATATGAGCAGCAAGGTAGATGCCAACCGTGGTAAACAGGCCGAGATAGGGAATGGTGATGATGCAGCATACCAGCAGAACGATATTTACCGTGGTGCGCATATCATCCTCCGCGAAACGGGGAATCGGATTGTTGCGAGCCTGTCGATCGTGCTTTGAATAGCCCTCTAAGGAGGTTTATGAGATGCAGGCCGACAAATAATATCAAGGCAACTATAACAAGTGTCGGCCACATCCTGGCTCGCTCAGGTAACTCGAGGATCTGCAAAAGAGCGGCTAAAGCCCCCAGCAAAAGAACAACGGCAACGATAAGATCAATCAGTTGTAGCTTTTTGGGCGTGTTCATCTGTGTCACTTGAATGCAGAATCTGGTAGAAGACACCATGGGCAGGCTAAGGCTGGTGCCGATCAGGCCTAAGCCTGCCCATCTGACTCACTTTATAAAGCCTCCATCAATGAATAACTGCAGCAGGTCCTGGGTAATCCGCTCGTTTTCTTCCATCAGCTTGGTGAAGTCATCGCCAACTCGGGGCTTGACGATAGTGATATTGCGTTTCTTCGCCTCGCTCTGAAAATTTTCGTCATTGAAGGTAGCGGCAAACGCTTCTCGATACACTTCCACCAGACTTTCGGGAGTACCAGTGGGGGCAGCAAAACCACGGGTTGAGCCGAATTCACCGATCTCGATGCCGAGCAGTTCCTTGACGGTAGGTACATCCTCGATAAGGGGATAGCGATCGTTAAGAAGAACGGCAGCCTCTTTCGCACTCGTTTTGGTCTTGACGTGGTCGAAGACATTGCCGATAGCAATATCGACCTCGCCAGACATGAACGAACGATTTGCGGGCGAGCCGCCGGGGTAGGGAATGAAGGTGAATTTTGCCCCTGTGGCCTTTTCGATCGCGTACATGGCTACATGGTCATCGGACAGAGGGCCGTCCGCTCCAACCGTCACCGATCCAGGATTTTGCTTCGCTGCCTCGATGGCCTCTGCCAAGGTGTTGTATTTGGAGCGGGTACCCAAGCGAACCACGTTGGGGTCGATAACATTTACGCCCAGGGCGGTAAACTTTTCCAACCAAGGCTCGAATCCAGCATCACGAGCGGCCTGAACGATTGGCACCGCGGGCAAGTTGATAATGCCAATTGTGGATCCGTCAGCCTGGGCGTGGGACAAACTGGTCCAGCCCACTTCGCCGCCGGCGCCCGGCAGATTCACGACGATTGCGCTTGTTGATTTACCGGTCAATTCCTCAATAGCTTTTTCCCAGGTGGGGAGCGTGACGCGAGCAAGGGTATCGCTTGACCCGCCCGCATTATAGGAGACAATTACACGAATAGTACCGGGAACTTCCACGTCAGCATATTTGGGTGCTGCCAGTACCGGGCAGATGAGGACAAGTGAGAATAACAGGGTTACCAGCCAGCCAGTCATCTTTTTCATAGATTTTTCCTCCTAACTTAAATGGTTGCAGGTTTTGAGGCGGCCGCAGGCACGCCCAGGGAACTTTCTAGAGATTTCCACCTATCTCATGGGTGAAGTGGATTCTAGCTTCTGTCGACAATATTGTCAACAATTATGCGTAATCAATGTAGATGGCAGTCTGCGTGTCAGAAATCCGAGGTGTAGAGTAAGGGCGTAACCTTAAATATTTTCCCTTCCGTTCATTCTGCAATTGGATTCATTGACGCCTGATGTGATACAATTTTTATTATCTGGATTTTTCATCTGAAACTCGGCGACACACCCGTTCTTTATCCTCTCCCCACTTAACGTCAGGGGCTTGTCGTCGGGATGGCAATGACCTGGAGGCTGACACTGGCTTTGGCCGTAAGCCGTGTGCGACCATTTGGTAAATTAACCAGACAAAGGAGGGGGATGTATGGAAGCGTTTGAAGCGTTAATTGGAAAAATCGGTGCTTTTGCCTGGGGTCCTCCAATGCTGATTCTGCTTGTCGGCACAGGGTTCTGGCTCACTTATTCACTTCGCGGACTCCAATTCACCAAGCTGTGGCATGCCTTATATCTCGCTCTGGTAAAACGTAAAGAAGATGGAGACGAGCCTGGAGACATCACTCATTTTCAGGCGCTGATGACCGCACTTTCAGCCACGGTTGGTACAGGTAACATAGCCGGTGTTGCCACCGCCATTGCCATCGGTGGGCCAGGAGCCCTTTTCTGGATGTGGATTACCGGACTAGTCGGCATGGCAACAAAATACAGCGAAGCAGTTCTTGCAGTTAAATACCGAGTCGTCGACGAAAATGGGGAGATGAGCGGCGGTCCGATGTATTACATCTCCAAAGGGTTGAATCTTCCCTGGCTTGGTGCTGTTTTCGCTGTTTTTGCGGCAGTTGCTGCATTTGGTATTGGTAACATGGTTCAGTCCAACTCTGTTGCCGATGCAGTTGAGGCAACCTTCAGCATCCCCGCCTGGCTGACAGGTGTTGCTCTGATGGTTTTTACCGCACTTGTTGTTCTTGGAGGAATTAAATCAATTGGACGGGTAACATCCGTGCTTGTTCCCGTCATGATTGTCTTTTACATGGGAGCATCGCTTTTCATCATTTTCGCTCATATCGGTGGGGTTCCTTCCGCGCTTGCACTTATCGTCAAGCAGGCTTTTAATCCTACTGCAGCGACAGGTGGCTTTGCCGGCGCCGCAGTGATGCTGGCTATCAGAATGGGTGTCGCACGAGGTGTCTTTTCAAACGAGTCGGGGCTGGGAAGTGCTCCGATAGCCGCAGCAGCTGCTCAAACTAAATCTCCGATTACCCAAGCCCTGGTTTCAATGACTCAGACATTTATTGACACGCTCATCGTCTGTACAATGACTGGTCTGGTACTTATTCTCACGGGTGCCTGGTCAAATGGTCAGAATGGGGCGGAGCTGACCACAACCGCTTTTGCCTCGGGAATGCCCGGAGGGGCCTATATTGTCACCCTAGGCCTTGTTCTCTTTGCCTACTCAACTATCCTGGGCTGGTGTTATTACGGTGAGAAGTCTATAGAGTATCTTTTTGGCATTAAATCAGTTTTGCCGTACCGGATTGTTTTTATCATCTTTGTTGGCATCGGTGCTGTTGCCAAGTTGAGCATTGTCTGGAATATCTCTGACGCATTAAACGGGTTGATGGCAATCCCAAACCTCATCGGTTTGATCCTGCTCACTCCCGTTATTGTCGCTGAAACAAAGCAGTATTTTTCCACTGATCAATAAGGGAGGAATTGGGTCTTAGTAAGTGGATATGGAGCTTGTCGCGTCATCACACTCCATATTCACTTATTATCCATGGCTGTGGAGACAGACGTCCTTGGACCTGTAATCTGAACATTTTTGTTCCGTCCAGATTGACAGTAACTATTTGTTATTATTTGATATATTAGGAGAAGGGTTGAGTTGTGGTCTGTCTCATGCGGTTAATCTTGCTGTTCCCCGACATTGCCGTTATTGAAACGTTGAACGAATGAGCTATATAAACAGAGTTGTGTTCGACTGATAAGAACTTGCAAGAAAGGCTCCCACACCCCCAGACTCTATACCATCGATTAAATCCGATGATTTTAAACCCATAAGGTCAACAGTCATCTGGCATGCAATAATCCTTACACCATATTCCTGAGCCATATTGATAAGCGACTCAAGCTGTTCTACATTTTTATTTTTCATCATGAACTTAAACAGCTTGGGCCCAATCCCGCCGAAATTCATTTTCGAGGTACCCAGTTTTCCAGGGCCTTTCGGGCGCATCGCAAGCACCATTTTTTCAAGAAAACCTCTTCCGGCGGTACTGAAAGACGATTTTTTCAAGACATCCAGCCCCCAAAAGGTTGCAAATATAGTGACCTTCATATCCATGGCTATACCACCGTTTGCAATGATAAAGG
>JARRLH010000063.1:0-14352 GCA_037387205.1 Desulfofustis sp. | reverse complement strand
GTCTGTAAACGGTTCTTAATGGCAGGTATATTCTCGAAAAAGAGCAACGCTTCAGCAACGGTCATGGTGAGGACGTCGTGGATGGTTTTGTCCTTGTAGGCGATATCCAGCGTTTCCTGGTTGTACCTCCTGCCCTTGCAGGTTTCACAGACCACATAGACATCCGGGAGAAAATGCATGGCGATACGGAGAACCCCTTCTCCGTCGCAGGCCTCACAGCGACCGCCTTTCAGGTTGAAGCTGAAGCGACCGGGTTTGTACCCGCGAGCCCTCGATTCCGGCAGCCTGGCAAAAAGTTCCCGGATCGGCGTAAACACCCCTGTATAAGTTGCCGGATTGGAACGCGGCGTCCGGCCGATGGGACTCTGATCGATATCAATGATCTTGTCGATATGCTTAAGCCCGTCGAGGGTGGTACTTTTTCTCTTTACTTTTTCGCGTTTGGTCGACTTCCCGTATTTGGCAAGCTTGAAAAGCGTTTCCATGATCAGACTGCTCTTGCCCGAGCCGGATACCCCGGTGATGGCGGTCATCACACCGAGCGGAAAGCTCACCTTTATGTTCTTCAAATTGTTGGCCACCGCGCCGGTGATGGTGAGCGTTTTTCCTCCTCGTTTTTTGACCTTCCTGCGCTTCGCAGGTATGGCTATGGTTTTTTTCCCTGACAGGTACGCGCCGGTTTCAGATTGTTCCTGATCGAGCAAATCAGGAATAGAGCCGCTGAACACCACATCCCCGCCGTGGACTCCTGCACCGACGCCCATATCCAGGACATGGTCGGCTGCCAGAATCGTATCGGTATCATGTTCCACTACAATAACGGTATTGCCGAGATCCCTGAGTTCCATCAGAGTGTTAATCAATTTTTGATTGTCACGCTGATGCAGTCCGATGCTGGGCTCGTCCAGGATGTAGAGCACGCCGGCCAGACGGGAGCCGATTTGCGAGGCCAGCCTTATCCTCTGAGCCTCACCGCCTGATAAGGTGCCCGATTTCCTGGCCAGGGTGAGATACCCAAGCCCCACATCCTCGAGAAAGGAAAGACGATCCACGATTTCCTTTAGTACCGGTTCTCCTATGGTGCGCTCTCGCTCGCTAAACGGTAGCAAGGGGAGGCCGGTAAGCAGCTTCTCGACCGACATGGTGGTGAGTTCGTGGATATTGTGCTCGCCAATCCGGGCTGCAAGCGCTTCCGGTTTCAGCCTGGCGCCGCCGCAGGCCGGGCAGATCTGTTCATTCATATAGCGGGCCAGCTCGTCTCTTATCATCGCCGACTGGGTTTCGTGATACCTGCGGTCAAGTTGGGGGATCACCCCCTCGAAAGCTTTTACCGCGGTCATCACCCGTCTTCCCTTGCGATAAAAAAACTCTATCTCCTCACCTCCAGATCCATAGAGTATGAGCTTTCTCTGTCTTTCGGTCAGCCTGGCGAAAGGCGTTTCCAGCTTAAAGCCATAGTGCTTGGCTACTGCAGCGAGCATCTGGCCAGTGTAGGTCGACTCGTTCCTCCATCCCCAGGGAGCGATGGCGCCGGCTATGACTGACAGACTGTGATCGGGAATGATCAGACTCTCATCAAAAAACTGTTTCACGCCAAGACCGCCGCATTCAGCACAGGCACCCTGGGGGTTGTTGAAGGAAAAGAGCTGGGTGGAAAGGTGCGGCATCGAGATGTTGCAGGTATGGCAGGCGGCGAGTTCACTGAATAATTGTTCGTGGCCCTGGTCGGGGAAAAGGGCCAGCAGAAAGCCACCGGTCACCTTGACCGCTGTGCTGATAGAGTCTGCCAGCCTCCTGCGCACCGACGGTTTCAAGACAAGACGGTCCACGACAATCTCGATGGTGTGCCTCTTGTTCTTGTCCAAGGCCTGAACATCATCGGCATGGAGGATATCCCCGTCAACACGAACCCTGACAAACCCCTCTTTCTTTATCCGGGCCAGGAGCTGTTCATGACGCCCCTTGCGATCAGACACCAGCGGAGCAAGCAGAACGACTTTGGTACCTTCCGGTTCATCGAGCAGGATGGTGACCATATCCTCAATGGATTGAGAGCGAATCTCCTGGCCGCACTCAGGGCAATAGGGCCGGGCGCAGCGGGCGAAAAGCAATCTCAGGTGATCATATATTTCAGTCACCGTGCCGACGGTCGACCGGGGATTTTTACTGGTCGTCTTCTGTTCGATTGACACAGCGGGCGAGAGCCCTTCCAGGGAATCCACATCGGGCTTATCCATCTGTCCGAGAAACTGCCGTGCATAAGTTGAAAGTGACTCGACATAGCGACGTTGTCCCTCCGCATAAAGAGTGTCGAATGCAAGAGTCGACTTTCCCGAACCGGAGAGTCCGGTGAATACGACCAGTGCGTTTCTGGGAAGATCTACATCGATATTCTTCAGATTATGCATCCGCGCACCGCGGACGCGTATGGTTTGTGGTTCCATCGCGGGTAATCTTTATGAAATCAGTCGGGAGTGTTCAATCTTGATACACCGATCCATGACGACATAAAGACCGGCATCAATAGCCCTTTTGGCCGCCACTTCACTGACAATGCCCTGCTGCATCCAGACTGCTTTGGCACCTATTCCAACAGCCTGCCCGACGATTGCTCCCACCTCGCTGGATTTACGAAAGATATCGACAATATCGACGGCAACGGGAAGCGCTTTGAGCTCGGGATAGCAGGTGAGTCCCAGAATCTCGTCGGGCCCGGGGTTGACGGTAATGACCGTGTAACCCTGGGCAATGAGATAGTTGGCGACGTAATTGCTCGGCCGTCGGCTCTTTGGAGACATACCCACGACGGCAATTGTGGTCGATTCTTTGAGCAGCGATTTGATCTGTTTCTCTGTTGACGTGAGAGGCATGAAAAGCTGACCTGGGCGGTTTGTGTTGTGGATTTTAATCAGCACAATATAATGTAGATCGGCTGGACAAAAGTCAAGATAGCAATTATAACATGGAAGTTGGCGCCGGGACCTTCCACCCGGCGACCCTGCTCAGAGCGCTGGGGCCTGAACCCTGGAAGGCTGCCTACCCCCAGCCGTCCCGCCGCCCCACCGATGGCCGCTACGGGGACAACCCGAATAGGCTGCAGCACTACTATCAGTACCAGGTAGTGATCAAGCCATCGCCCCTCAATGTTCAGGAATTATATTTGGAAAGTCTCCGGAGATTCGGTCTCAACCTCATGGAGCATGATGTACGGTTCGTTGAAGACGACTGGGAGTCACCAACCCTCGGCGCCTGGGGGCTGGGATGGGAAATCTGGTTGGACGGAATGGAAATAACCCAGTTCACCTATTTTCAGCAGGCCGGTTCCATAGACCTGCACCCTGTCACCGCTGAAATCACTTACGGTCTCGAAAGAATCGCCATGTATCTGCAGGGAGTCGACAGCGTATATGACATTTCCTGGAACGATGAGATCAGCTATGGAGAAATTTTTCACCAGGCTGAGGTTGAGTTTTCAACCTTCAACTTTGAAGAGGCCGATGTGGACAAAATGATCGGCTTTTTCAATTCTTACGAGGCCGAAGCGGAAAAACTGATTGGTAAGGAACTGGTGCTGCCGGCTTACGATTATTGTCTGAAATGTTCGCATGTGTTTAATTTGCTGGATGCCAGAAAGGCCATCAGTGTGGCGGAACGCACCAGGTACATAGGAAGGATTAGAAATATTGTCAGAAACGTAGCGGAATCCTATGTCAGCCAGAGGGAAAAGATGGGATTTCCCCTGCTTAAATCCGTATCCGCCTGAGAAAATGGCCCCCCGGAATGGAATTTCCCAGACACCCCCCTCCACAGGGTAATCCATGCGCTGGTAAGCATTCTCGTCGTAAATTGTAAAATGAGCTGCGAAGTCTATTTTTCCTCTGATCTTTTTGGGCTGCTGGAATTGAATCGCTCTACTTCATTTCTGGAGGGATAGAACATGGAGGTTGACAAGGAAAAACAGGCCCGGGCCATGGCCAAGGCCAAGCAATCGCTGCTGCAGGCCGAGATCAAACGTGAAGAGGCTCGCCTGAATCAGGCATCTGCCCTTTTCCTGCAAGAAAAATTCGATATTCTACTGAACGACGAGTTCGTCGAGAATCTTGCCCCGCACATCCTCAAACATTATCGCGGCGATCAGCGTAAAACCGCGATTTCTTTGCTCGATAAACTTGAAAAGAGCATCTGCGACGAGTCGATCCAGATACGGGAGCGGTCGCTGATGGTGATGATGCTTCTCTTCGAACAGATCTATATCAACAATATCAGAGAGCTAAGCGCAATTGTTGCAAGAATTTCTGCTACCTGGCTTTATTTTGAGAGCGAATTTATCGCCGGCTTCGAGCCTGTCTGTCGAAAATTGCAGCATATTGTTGTTGAGATGCTCTCCACCGAACAATGGTACGAGGTCGAACAAATCATTTTAACCCTGAACAAGATAAGCAACAGGACGCTCCTCAAGAATAACCTCATCCATGGTGTCATCGCCAGCGTGCACGACAAGCTGGCTGAGCCGGACGTTCTTGACGTGCTCGCCAATGCCTATCTCAGTGAATCCTCCCAGCGTAAGGATGTGGTTGAAAGCATCCTCATCAATATGGGCAGCCAGGGGACCCGTTTTCTCGTTCAGAAACTCGCCCACAGCAATGACAAGGAAGAGCGCTTGTCTCTCGTGGACCTCATTCCCCGAATTGGCAAGGTCAGCGTGCCCGTGCTGGTCAGCTGTCTCGATGATCAGCAACCCTGGTTCGTTACCAGAAATATTATCATGATCATCAGCCGCCTTGGTGATGACTCGCTCTACAGCGAGGTCAAACGGCACCTGGCCCATCAGGATATCAGGGTCCAGCAGCAGGTGCTCAACTGCATAGAGGTGCTCGGCGGAAGCGAGATGAAGACTCGTCTGCTTGAGGCCCTGCAGCAGATAAATGACGAACTCAAGGCACACCTGGTCGATCTGCTCGTCCAGTTCGAAGGTCCTGAAATCGAAGAGGCCCTGCTGGATCTTTTCGAGCAGCGCGAGACCTTCAGCAGTCATGTGCACGATTTTCTTATTGCCAAATTGTGCAGCAAACTCGTTGCCTACCCGTCGTCTCGGACCAGCCAGACGCTTTTGGCGCTGATCGAAGATCGGGAACATCGCTATGGGGCCGATGACAGTCTGGTGAAGACCGCCACGGATGCGTTGCACAGGATCGAGCAGAACACAAGTGGCGAGACGATTTTTTCGAAAAACATCGAGGAAAGTCAGATCAACGCCCTGATCGAAGACGAGGTTCTAGCCCAGATACCTGCCGATCCGACTGATGTATCAGATGTCTATGCTGATGGGCGGGTGAGCGATATTTTTGTGGAAACTCTTACCGATACACTCACCAGTAAAAGGGCTGCACCACGCAGTAATGAGCAAGTCACGCATTTTGAGACGCATCTGAGCCAGGACCATCATTTGATGGTCTGGAGTGCATTCTATGAAAGACTCGATACCAATGAAGCCAACACCTTTTTCAAGATTCTCACCCCGCAGACGCTTGAGTCCGGCGATTTTGTCGTCCAGCAGGGAGACGAGCTGACCGATCTCATTTTCATCGATCATGGCTATTGTGAAATCATGGTAAATAAGAGGGCCGGCACCCTCGCTTTTGCGCCTGTCCAAGGCGGTGAAATCTTTGGCAGCGCTGGTTTTTTCGGAAATCGCCCATGGCCGCTGACCATTCAGGCTCAAACCGAACTACAGGTACGACTGTTAAAAAAGGAACAGTTTGAAGAAATTCAGGATACCGTGCCAGGCTTGGATGAGAAATTATCGGACTTCTGTAAACGCTATGAAGTATTGCCACATCTGATTTCTGGCGCCATGCCTGATGCCGCCGGCCCCGAGGGACCTGAAATCGGCGTTTACAGCCCCTTTTCCTTCAGGGACAGCGACGGAAACGCCATCGGCACGGAAGTGTCTGGAACGCTCTCCAAGACCACCTACGGCGGCTTCAATATTGCGGTACCCTACCCTAATCTCGAAAATATCAAGACCTGCCTCGGGCATCAGGTATCGGCGGAACTCGCTACCGAGGATGGATCCCGGCAGACCTGCTTCGGCATCATAATCGGCGGGGGCGTGTATGAAGGATCTCCGGACAGCCTTCTCCTGCACATCAAACTCTATCACCCCTTCACCGAGGAACGCTTCATCTGCACTTCAATTCACCTCATGTAATCCCCGGACACAGTCATGGCACGAGGGCTCTTTGTCGGACTTACCAGCGTCGATATTTTCAATGTCGTCGATACTCACCCTTTGCCAAATCAGAAGATAAAGGCACGGCACCAGGCGGTCAGTGCAGGGGGACCGGCAGCCAACGCGGCAGTGGCCTTTTGTTCGTTTGGCAACGATACCGATCTTCTCACCGGCATCGGCCGCCATCCAACCGGGGCCCTGGCTTTTGAGGATCTGCGCAGCCATGGAGTCAGGGTCCTTGATTACTCAGCCCACCCTGACAAACTTCCCGTGCTCTCGTCGATATTGATCGACGCCTCCAGCGGCAGTCGCTGTGTGGTATACAGGAGCCCGCAAGGCCGCACTCTCTGCCTTGACCAGCGACATGGCTGCCCTGTCGAAGACTATCAGATCATGCTCTTCGATGGTTATTATCTGGAACAGGCCGTCGCCGTCGCCAGAGCTGCCCGCGGCGGGCCGATCACTGTACTGGACGGCGGCTCCTGGAAAGAGGGTCTCGAGGAACTGCTGCCCTTCATTGATTATGCAATCTGTTCGGCCGACTTCAGGGCTCCGGGATGCAATTCAATAAAAGATCTCCTGGCCTATCTGGAGAATACAGGTATGCGGGGATCAGCAGTGAGCCAGGGGGCCGAACCGATCATCTACTGTTGTGAAGGGGAGCATTGCCAGCTGCCCGTGCCCCAGGTGGAAGCAATCGACACTTTAGGGGCCGGGGACATTCTGCATGGAACCTTTTGTCACCACATCCTCACCAACCCATTTTCCCGGAGTCTGGAACTGGCCGCTTACAGTGCCTCTCACTCCTGTCTGTCCTACGGGACAAGGGACTGGATTGTGAATCGTTAACCTCAGGAACAAACAAATGAAAACAGAGAAAAATACCATCGTCGTTGGCGCCCGCCTGGTCGATGCCGTCAAAAACCCCCTGGAATCTGCCAGCCAGGAGAGTTTTGCCAAGGCGCTGGAGATAACCAAAGCCTATGCCAGTTCGGGGGCTTCCACTCACTACAGTGCGGTAACCAGGCTCTTTTTCGATCTTTTTGAAATGTTCGAGACCGGCAAGGATCCTCGGGAAAAATAGGACACAGATCTGGACATTAGCAATTTTCGGCTGTAATATTAAAGTGTTCTGACAGGCTGCTTGTCCCGGCAGCCGGCACTCTCAGACGCAAAAGCTGAACTCAGGTAGGCCATTGTGCAGTTAGCAGATGACATTGGTGTCATATTGATAGTTGATGATGATCGGCCCGTGCGCGAGGCCTTGAGCGTCATAGTCTCGTCATTGGGGCATCACAGCCTGACTGCAGCCAATGGCCTGGAAGCTGTTGAGATTCTCAAAAAAACTGTGTGCGATATTGTTCTATGCGACCTCATGATGCCGCAGATGGATGGTATGGCCCTGCTCAAGCACATATTGACGCATCATTTCAACACCGATGTCATCATCGCCACCGGCCACGGCAACATCGTCCGCTATGCCGATGTGATCCGAGCCGGGGCCATCGATTTTATCAAGAAACCAATCGATCAGGCCGAGTTGGAGGCCAAACTCGCCAGAGCGCTTCGAGAGCGACGCCTGATGAGAAAACTCGAAACCCTTTCCATGAGTGACGGCCTTACTTCGCTCCTGAACCGCCGCGCCTATGACCAGCGCTTTCCCCACGAAGTGGAACGGGCGCATCGGCAGGGCTATCCGCTCTTCCTGGCCCTCATTGATGTCGATGATTTCAAGATGTACAATGACACCCATGGGCACGGCGAAGGCGATAAAATTCTGATCAATCTGGGGAGCACCTTGCACGAGTTTACCAGAAACAGCGTCGACCTCTGTTTTCGGCTGGGCGGCGACGAATTCGCGGTGCTCCTGCCGCAGACGACCGCAGCTCAGGCAAAAGAAATCATCGAGCGGGTGATGGACAAATTCAGCTTGAGCAGCACCAATAAAACCACGCTTTCCATCGGTATCGTTGCCTGCAAAAGAGACGATAAAGTAGATCTCGACGGCGATATACAGCAGATGCAGATACGGGCGGATCAGGCTATGTACGACGCTAAGAGTTCGGGTAAAAACCGGTTAATCTGTCGGGAGTGAAGTTGCTGTGTCCGTGTGCGGCCTATTTTACTGCAGGTGCGCGTTTTCCATTTCTTTCCTGTCGATCAGCCGCTTCTGTCCAGGGCGTTTTTATGGAAACTCAGATCAGGTTCAACGGGATAGTCGGCATTGAAGCAGGCGAGACAGAAGTCATCGACGGTCATGCCCGTGGCTCTAACCATGCCCTCCAGGCTGAGGTAGTAGAGAGAATCGAGGCCAAGATACTGGGCAATCTGGTCTACCTCGTAGCGGTAGGCGATCAGTTCTTCACTGGATGGGAAGTCTATGCCGTAATAGCATGGATGCCTGGTCGGCGGACAGCTGACCAACATATGAACCTCAGCGGCACCGGCATTGCGAAGGGATTGCACCCTGCTTTTCCCGGTGGTTCCCCTGATGATCGAATCCTCAATGATAATGACCCGCTTTCCTTCGAGAAAGGAGCGTACGGGATTAAGTTTCACCCTGTCATTAAAATCACGCATTGACTGGGTCGGCTGGATAAACGTCCGCCCCACATAATGGTTCCTGATCACGCCGAACTCCAAGGGAATGCCTGACTCCTGCGAATAGCCAATGGCCGCATAATTACCTGAATCAGGGAAGGGCATGACGAAGTCCCCTTCCACAGGGCACTCCTGGGCCAGGATCTGTCCCATCCGCTTTCGGGTCTCATAGACGTTGATGCCGAAAATATCCGAGTCAGGCCGGGCGAAATAGACATTTTCGAAGATGCAGAAGCTCGTTCTCTGTTTCTCCCACGGGTAGATCGACTTGAGCTCGTCACCTTTGCAAATCAGCAGCTCCCCCGGTGCCACATCGCGCAGATACTGGGCCTCGACCAGATCGAGCGCACAGGTTTCGGAGGCAACGATATAACCACCGTTGTTTATTTTTCCAAGACACAGCGGTCTGAATCCATTGGGATCACGCACAGCTACCATGGTGTCCTTGGTCATCATCACCATCGAGAACGCTCCTTTTATCTCCCTGAACGCCGAAGTCAACGCCTCCTCGAAAGATCCATTTGCGGCCCTGGCCAGCAAATGGAGAACAACCTCACTGTCCATGGTGGTCTGGAATATCGAGCCTTCCTCCTCCAGCCTGTTGCGCAGGGCAATAGAGTTAACCAGATTGCCGTTGTGGGCCACCGCCAGAGTGATACCTTTGTGGGTGATCATCAGTGGCTGGGTATTGATGATGTTCGAGGCTCCGGTGGTCGAATACCTTACATGGCCTATGGAAATATGCCCCTCCAAAGAAGTCAGTGTCTCCTCTGAAAACACCTCAGAGACCAACCCCATGTCCTTGTGTATCAGAACACGCTCGCCACTGGAAGTGACGATGCCGGCACTCTCCTGCCCGCGATGCTGCAGGGCGTAAAGCCCGAAATAGGTCAATCTGGAGGAATCGGCGTGATTGAAGATGCCACACACACCGCACTCATGCCGGGGCTTAAGACTGGGCGGGGAAGGGTTGGCAAACATTTTGCTTAAGGTCGTCATGCGAGGTTTCCGATTATTCGGCGGGCTCGATTCCGGTTGTATCTGAACGCCCTAGCTGCGGGAGTTGGGTCATCTCAAAGTAACGAAGGCACAAAGAGGAACAAGTCTTTGTGCCTTCATCAGAGCCGTAGGGAATTGTTTATAACAAGTAAGAATGAAATTCAACAAGAAAGCGCCCGACTCATCGGGCAATCCCTACATGCAGGCAATGGTATAAAGCAGCTCTGTTAATTTAACCATATCATCGAGGTCAATACTCTCCTCGGTGGTGTGCACATCTGACATGCCGGTGGCCACAATTGCAGTGGGCAGGCCGTACCCGTTGAAGATATTGGCATCGCTGCCTCCGCCGGCAATAATGAGGGACTGCTCCCGGCCAAGAGCAAGGCCAGCCTGTCTGATTGTTTCGACCACCGTGTCTGACTCTTTGAGCCGCATAACCGGGTACTCCTGCTCGACCTTCAAATCAACGGTGGGAGGCTTGTAGGCGGCATCATCGCTCACCGGCCAGGCGGCAATGGTATCCAGAAAAGCAGTCTTGAAGTCATCGGTGTAACGGGCCAGCTTTTCGGTGGAATGACTGCGGATTTCGCCCTTGAGCATCAGCTGAGCAGGGACAATGTTGGTAGCCACCCCGCCTTTGATGATGCCTATATTGGCTGTCGATTCCTCATCGATCCGACCGAGCTTGATTTTGGTTATCGCCTGGGCGGCGACGAGAAAGGCACTGACCCCGCCCTCGGGGTTGATGCCGGCGTGGGCCGCCGTTCCGTGTACATCGACCCGGATACGGTTGGCGGCAGGGGCCCCGATAATCACTCTGTCGATTCCAGTGGAATCGAGCGCATAACCGTATTCTGCCTGGAGTCTCTGGTAATCCAGAGCCTTTGCCCCCTGCAGGCCAATCTCCTCACAGGTGGTAAATACCAGCTCAATGGGGCGGTGGGCAGTCCCATTCTCTTTGCACAGCCGAATGAGCTCGATCAGTGGGGCAATACCCGATTTGTCATCACTGCCTAGAACGGTATCTCCGCGACTGGTGAAAATATCCCCTGTACGCTTCACTTTCACGCCATTGCCAGGCTTTACCGTGTCCATATGGCAGGCGAAAAAGATAGGTGCCGAATCATTGTTTCCGACGAACCTGAAAATAAGGTTTCCCGACTCCGAGCCGGTCTTGGAAGCGGAGTCGTCCTCGAATGAGAAATCGGCCCCCAGATCGGCATACACCCTCTTCAGGTAATCGGCGACCGGTTTTTCCTCTCTCGACGGGCTGCTGATCTCGCATAATCTGACAAATTCTTCGGCCAATCGTTCCCTGTTGATTCTCATCTCCATGTGGTTCCCGGATGCTCCTGTGTAATAGTGTTTCAGCTATGTTCAACCAGAACGACGGCATGACAGCTGATGCCCTCTTCTCGGCCGACATAGCCCATTTTTTCAGTGGTTGTCGCCTTGATATTCACGAGTCCTGTCCCCACCCTGCAATGGTGCGCCAGCTGCCCTTTCATCGCATCTATGTAAGATGCCAGTTTGGGCGCTTGACAGACGATGGTAATATCAGCACTGGTCAATTTCATTCCTAAAGAGGCGCGGAGTTCTGTGACCTTGTCGAGCAGAATCAGCGAGGAAATACCCTCATAGGCGGGATCATTGTCGGGAAAATGGCTGCCGATGTCGCCCTCGCCGAGCGCACCTAGGATTGCATCGCAGAGTGCATGGCAGACCACATCGGCGTCTGAATGGCCGGCCAAGCCTCGCTGATGATCGATCTCAATACCGCCGAGGATCAGGGGGCGACCGTCAACAAAGCGGTGGGCATCGAATCCATGACCAATACGGATCGATCCCTTCCTGGTGGCAATAATCGATTCCGCCAGAACCAGGTCCTCCTTTCTGGTGATTTTGAAATTCGTCTCTTCACCTGTGACGAGACGCACCGGTATACCGGCTTTTTCAAGCAGCATCGATTCATCGGTTACGTCTGCCTCACCAATGTGCCCATACGCTTTTTCCAGAAGCTCCTTTCTGGCCCCCTGCGGGGTCTGGGCCTGCCAGAGCGTGTCGCGATCGACAGTTGCCGACACCTGGAGATCAGCGTCTGTTCTTTTCAAGGTGTCTTTAACCGGAACGGCAGCGATAGCGGCGCCGTGCTCAAGAATTTCCCGATAACACCGCTCGATGAGGCCCCGGGTGACCAGGGGCCGGGCGCCATCATGAACCAGCACAACCTCAATGGTTGTGTCGAGCGCACCAATGCCGTTCTTGACCGAGTCCTGCCTTCTTCTGCCGCCGGTTATAACAACTAACTTGGGGTTTCCCGGTAGGTGGTTGGAGAGCATCTGCAGGGCAGTGTCGTAGTGCTCTTCACTTACCGCGACCACCACCTGAGCAATGAAGTCACAGCCAGCAAAGGCGCTGATGGAATGAACGAGCAGTGGTTTACCACCCAACTCAAGAAACTGTTTGGGAGTGCTTGACTCCATCCTGGTACCGCTGCCGGCGGCGGGTCTTACCACACCTGTCCGGGCCCTCATCTGCTCCGGTGATCCAAGATCGACCCTCCCGAAAGGAGCGGGCTATAAGCCGAATTCTGTACCTTGACGGTCATGATCATTTAACTGGGACGCCGGTCGCCCGCCGCCTCGTGCAGCCTACCCGGAGATTTCGGGCGGGCAGCCCTCGAACATCTCCCTATTTGGCCTTGCTCCGGATGGGGTTTACCCTGCCCTTCGTGTCGCCACGAAAGCGGTGAGCTCTTACCTCGCCGTTTCACCCTTACCCAGCAAATGTGGGCGGTTTGTTTTCTGTGGCACTTTCCACCGGTCGCCCGGCGTTCGTGTTACGAACCATCCTGCCCTGCGGAGTTCGGACTTTCCTCCCCGACTTAAAAAGCCGGAGCGATCATGCACCCGCTCCGGCTTTGAATTTAGTACTTAAATGGAAAAGATCAAACGAATTTCACCGCAGTCCTAAATCTCCTGGTGATAAATAAGACGCTGGCAGGACGGGCACTCAAGCACCTGGTCCCCCCTGAGCAGCATGTTGTATTTTTGCGGCGGCAGGTTCATGAAGCAGCCCTGACAGACCCCATCCAGCACATTGACGATGGCCAGCCCATTGCGCCGCTCCCGTAAAATTTCATACTTTTGGATCATTGAGCCGTTGACCGCGCCTGCCTGCTTTTCTCGCCTGTTTTTCTTGGTTTTTTTACCCTTGCTCAGCTCATCGATGACCGTTTTCACTTTTTCTTTCTCTTCATCGACCAGGGTTTTCTCGGCCTTGAGCAGATTTTTTTCCTCTGTCGTCTCGGCTGTCAACTTTTCGACCTGCTCCATGATCGAGACAATTTTTTCTTCATTTTCCTTGACGTTCTTCTTGGCGTCTTCGATTTCTTTGAGCAGTGCCGTCTGTTCCCTGCTGGTCTGCACCTGCATCATTTTGGACTGACGTTCCTTGACATGGGCGATCTTGTCGGTCATCTCATCTTCCAGGGTCCGCCTCTCTTTTTCGAGTTCCTCGATCTGTATTTCCTGTTCGCTGATTCGTCCTTCCCGCTCAACCAGGGAAGAAATACGGCCGTCAAGTCCGTCCTGTTCCTGCTTGATTTCGCTGTCGATCTTGTCGATAACAAGATCGATCTCCTGCAATGCCACCAGTTGTTCTATTAACTCGTTCAAGGCGCTTCTCCCTTAATTGTTGTTAACGATAGCTATTTTTATCCACCGCTGAAAACGGGTGGTTTTCCGTTTCTGTTTCTCTTATCTGCAGATTCCAGTTCCGCTCTCGACCGTAGCTTCTCAATTGTTCGGCAAGCAGCCTGACAGCGGGTTTCTCGGTTGCATAATGCGTTCCGTCTATGATGCAGAAGTCATTCTCTTCCGCCCAGCGCCCGACATTGTGTTTGATCTCCGCCGAGATGTACAGATCCGCCCCGCTGCGTTTTGCCGTCTCGGCAAATTCAGAACCGCTGCCTCCGCAAAGCGCAACCACAGATATTGTTTCAGGCAGTTCACCGGCCACCTGCACGGTGTCGAGATCGAGTACCTCGAGCAGCATGGCAACAAACTCACCCCGCTTTTTGGGCTGGCTATAGCAGCCGATCCTGCCCAATCCGGCATCATCAGGAAACGTTTCATTGGCGGGCACAAGGGGGCTGACATCGTGCAAACCGAGAAGGTCGGCCAGCACATCGTTTACTCCTTTGCAGACCGCATCGAAATTGGTGTGGCAGGCGATGATAGTGAGACGGTTGGTCAGTGCTTGCTCAAGAAATCTTCCGGAGGATTCTCCTGTATCGATGGCAGGTATCGGTCTGAAAATTGCCGGATGATGGGTGATCACCGTATCCGCCTCGCAGTCGAGGGCTTCTTTGAGCAGTCGATTGGTGGGGTCGAGTCCGACCAGGACGGAACTGACCCGACGGTCCCGATCACCGACGATCAGACCGACATTGTCCCATGACTCGGCCAGGCCAAACGGCGCGATTTCGTCGAGAGCCGCAATCAGGTCAGCAACCG
>JARRLH010000062.1:5020-30880 GCA_037387205.1 Desulfofustis sp. | reverse complement strand
TTCACTGAAATTACCGCGCACCATCTGGAAAAAGAGCACGAAGGTCATCCCGCCCAGAAACATGAAGCAGATGGTTACCCAGTCGATATAAGCGCTGTCATAGTGGCCGATACTGGCGTTTTTGGGTGAGTAGCCGGAGGTCGAGACCGTGCCGAAGGCGGTGCACAGGGCATCGAAAAGGTCCATGTCCCCAAGCACCAGAAGCAGGGTCTGCAGCAGATTCAGGCCCAGGTAGATGATCCACAGCCAGACCATGGCGTCTCGGTTGCGGGCGATGAATTTGTCGCGGGTGATAATCTGCCCCGGACTCGATTCGGCCCGGAAGAGCCGCACCCCTCCGACACCGTGGGGCAGAAAGATGATGGTCAGGGTCAAAAATCCCATGCCCCCGAGCAGGTGCGTCTGGCTGCGCCAGAAAAGCAGGCCGTGCGGCAAGGCTTCAATGTCGGTGAGGATGGTTGCGCCGGTGGTCGTGTACCCCGACATCATCTCGAAAAAACCATCGGTAAAAGATGGGATGGAGCCGTGGATCATAAAGGGCAGGGCGGACAGGGCGGAGATGATAACCCAGCCGAAGGTGGCCATCAACAGCCCGTCTTTGAACGACAGTTCGTCAACGCGGCGGAAGAAGCGGCGCAGCATCAGACCAAGCAGTACGATAATCGCGCAGGAGATTCCCAGGCTGAGCAGATCGTCTTCGCCGTAGATCAGTGCGCAGGCGACCGGCAGCAGCATGGAGCCGCCGGTAACCAGCAGGAGGGTGCTGAGCACATTGCCGATGGCCGTGAGATTCAAAGGTGCTCGTTGAGGTTGAGTTTAGCCACGATCTCTCCAGGCAAAATCTTAATCGGTGTACAGACACTCAATCATAAAACGGTCGTTGATGCAAACCGTCGGCGGCCAGCTGCCCATCAACATCAGCCATTGATGGTGCCGGTGCCAGGACGGCTATTCCTTCTCTTTTTCAGACTCTGATTCAGGCTTAGATTCGGGCTCGGGTGCGGTGCGCAGCTGGGCCAGCGCATTGCCCACCGCAGGCAGATACTCCTTGAATGAATCTCCATAGATTTGCCAGACGGTGCTGAACAGGGCGGCGATGATCGGGCCGACGATTATGCCCAAAATGCCAAACATGGAGATGCCGCCGAGGGTGCCGAAGAGGATGAAGAGATCGTGCATCTCGGCATCCTTGCCGACCAGCCGGGGCCTGATCAGGTTGTCCAGGTTGCCCGAGATCAAGCCGCAGATCACCACCAGAATAATGACCCCGACCCATTTGGCCGTCAGGGCCAGCAGGATCGCCGCCGGCACCCAGATGATGGCGGTGCCGAAAGCAGGTATCACCGAGGTAACCGCCATCACCGTTCCCCAGAACACCGGGCCTTCGATATCGGCAAAATAAAACCCCAGACCGCAGATCGTACCCTGCATCAGACCGATGATCAGGGTCCCTTTGAGGGTTGCCCTGGTGACCGAGGTGAACTGTTTGAGCAGCCGCTGCTCATCATCGTCTCTGAGGGGCAGGTAGTAGAGGATCCGGTCGAGCAGCACGGTGCCCATGGAAAAGAAATAAAACATCACATAGAGCATGATGATGGTGCCGAACAAGGCCTGAATGGTGACCTTGGTAGCCGACGACAGGGAGTTGACGAGAAAGGACGAAACGGTAGCCACCGCCTGACCGGCCCGCTCGATGAGAATATCCCGGTAGGGCATGATCTGCTCGTAGAACGGCAGCCGGCCCAGATACTCGGTCAGGGTTGAAGGTTCGTTGATAAAAGTCTGTACGAAGGGGGTGACCGATTGGCCGACGGTTACCGCCTGGGCGGCAACGATGCCCACCAGGACGGACAGCGGTACCAGAATCAGTATAATGATGCCCACTATGGTGATCAGCGAAGCGATATGCGTGCGTCCCCCTATTTTACCCGTTAGCCAGCGGTGAAAGGGGCTGAGCATGGCCGAAAAAATGCCGGCCATGAGCATGGGCATCAGGAACTGATGAATCATCACCAGAAAGAGCACTGAAATGAACAGCACCAGGGACAGCAGGACTAGATTGTTGATGGTTTCTCCCTTCATGGCGACTCCCTGTCAGTCCAATGGTTCAAAGCGATGGGTCCGGTGATTTTTCCGCACCTTGCTGCACTCGAAGATCCTGCCGCTCATGGCAATGTAGACACCGCTGTCAAGCGTCTGCACTGCGGCGAGCCCGCAGCCGATATTGAAGAGGGCGTCGCTGGTCTTGAACAGGGCGGGCTGCAGGGCGCCGGTGAGTACAATGGTCTTGCCGGGGATGGTCTGCAGCGCGGCCCCGGTTTCGATCATGGTATCGGTTCCGTGGGTGATGAGGATCCTCGTCTCCTCACAGGCGGCGGCCTGATGGTAGATGAGCTGCCGGTCGTCGTCGGTGAGATCGAGGCTGTCTTTTCTCAGAACCGGGACAATGCGGTAGCTGATCGACAGATTGAGCTCGGCGAGCAGGGTGGAGATATTCGGCGGCCCCACCTCGTAAGTGCTGTTGGCATCAAAATAGATCTTATCGATGGTGCCGCCGGTGGTCAGGATAAGAATGTTTTCCATGGGGTGGTCTGCAGCTATGGTTACGGGTAAAAAAGGCCGTGGTAAACAATTGTTACGGACTTCCAATAGTGGTAGTATGGGCACCTGCTGAACATGCTGACATCAGAGGGGACACAATAGTTGTTGTGCCCCCTCCGATTTCGCTCGGTACAATAAAAGCGGATTCAGCCGCCCGTTGATTTTACGTCAACCAGTACCATTAAACATAACTCATCACAAGGTGGATTTGCTATGAAAGTCGTAGCGTTTTGCGCAAGTGCCAGAAAAGATGGAAACACCAAGCTGCTGCTCGAAACGGTGCTCGAACCGCTCAGGCAAAGCGGTGCCGAGACCGAACTGGTGGAGCTGGCGGGTAGCAATCTCAAGGGCTGCATGGCCTGTTTTGTCTGTATCAAGAAAAAAGACGGCAGCTGTGTCATCAAAGATGATATGCTCAATGAGTGTGTTGAAAAGATGGCCGGGGCCGACGCCGATGCGCAAGATCGGGGCCGCCGTGGTCGCGGTCCGCCGGGCCGGCTCGATACACGCCTTTGACACGATGAATCACTTTTTCCAGATCGGCCAGATGATCATCGTCGGCTCCAGTTATTGGAATATCGGCATCGGCAGGGAAAAGGGTGAAGTTGCCTCGGACGAGGAGGGGATGAAGACCATGCGCCAGCTCGGGGAAAACATGGCCTGGCTGCTCGACAGGATAAGCGACTGAAGCGCAGGAGTAGAACGTGAGCTCCAAGAAGACCGGGGTGGACATTCTGGTGGTCGACGATGAGCAGGTGCACCGCTATATGCTCTGCACCATGTTCAGGGAGTGGGGCTACAACTGCGTAGAAGCCGACGACGGGGATACCGCGGTCAGTGTCGTCGAACGCCGTGATTTCGATGCGGTGCTGATGGACGTCAAGATGGCGCGCATGAGCGGGCTCGAAGCCTTCGCCCGCATCAATCAACTGAAGCCGTCCCTGCCGGTGATCATCATGACCGCCTTTTCTTCGGTGGATGACGCCGTTGATCTGATGAAGCGTGGGGCCCACGACTACCTGACTAAACCGCTCGATTTCGAGCGCCTCAAACTGACCTTGATGAGGGCCCTGGACCATCACCGGGTGGAGGAGCGCAAACGGGAGCCCAGGGCCGAGCCGGGGCAACTCGATACCCAGATAATCGGCGATTCGCCGGAGATTGCTGAGCTGCTGGAGATGGTGAGCTACGTGGCGCCCACCGAGGCGACGGTGCTGATCACCGGGGAATCTGGCACGGGCAAGGAACTGGTCGCCGAAACTTTGCACCGCAACAGCGAGAGAAGCGGCAAACCTCTTGTCAGGGTCAATTGTGCGGCGCTGGCCGAAAACCTGCTCGAGTCCGAGCTCTTTGGCCATGAGAAAGGGGCCTTTACCGGGGCCGACCGGCAGCGCGACGGCACCTTCATGCAGGCCGACGGGGGCACTCTCTTTCTGGACGAGATTGGCGAAACTTCGGCGGCGATGCAGGTAAAGCTGCTCAGGGTATTGCAGGAGGGCGAGCTGCAGCGGGTCGGGGGCGACCAGACCATCCAGGTGGATGTGAGAATCATCGCGGCCACCAACAGAGACCTCGAAACAGAGGTCGAACGGGGCCGCTTCCGGGAGGATCTCTATTACCGGCTCAACGTGGTGACCCTCGAAGTGCCGCCGCTCCGGCGGCGTCACGGTGACATCGAACTTTTGGCCGAAAATTTTATCGCCCGATTTGCCGAAAAGAATCGACGCACCGTTGAATCGGTGAGCAGGGAATTCATGCTCCACCTTGGCGTCTACCCGTGGCCCGGCAACGTCCGTGAATTGGAAAATGCCATTGAGCGGGCGGTAATCCTGATGCGGGGCAGTCAGCTTACCGAAAAAAGTCTGCCGCTGGCGATCCAGAAACACATTAAGGAACACCCGCAGAATTCAGGGAGCAAACCGGCAACCCTGCAGGAAGCCGAGAAGGAGCTGATCATCCAGACCCTCAAGGAAACCGGCGGTAATAAAAGCGAAGCGGCACGGCGTCTGGGAATCACCCGCAAGACGCTGCAGAACAAGCTGCAGAAATACGGGATGCAATAGAATATGCTGCGCAGATTATTCAGCCTCGACAGATCAACCGCAAAGTCGGCGGCACACAAACACGGCGATATCGATACGGATTCGAATTATTGCCCGCAATGCGGGGCTGAGTATCGAGCAGAAATTGAAACATGTGCCGACTGCGGTGTCGCGCTCATACCAGGTGTGGAGAAGTTGGCGAATCTCCGGCAGCAGGATGTAGGCGCGCAGACATATTCCATGGAAATTTCTGCTGCTGATCAACTGGTTACCATCCAGTCGGGGAAACTTACCTATCTTAAACCCCTGCAGCAGCTTCTGAAAGCAGGGTACGTCCCTTCCATACTTGCCGGAGACCCCGCCTCAAAGGGCTGAGGGGGACCCGATCTTCAGTTGAAGGTCAAACTCACGGATGCTCAGCGAGCCGGGGAAATCCTCAGAAGAGATTTTCTTCGCTCCACCGGCCTCGATAGTGATGCTCTTTCGGTGGCCGAGACAACACTGGATTTAGAGGCGGAAACAGCTGTCTGTCCGGCATGCTCGACCCGTTTTACCCCAACTCAGAAAAGTTGCCCGGAATGCGGTTTGCAGTTTTTTTGAGCACCCCGTTCGAGCCCCTTCGTGTGACTGCCGCTGCCGAGCCCTCGGTAATTTGCTCATTGGGCCGAAAAATGGTACAGTGAGCCATTCCTTCTTATTTCCCTTTCGGGAAGCACTCTGAGCTGTAGTTCTCCGCTGGATCTCAGGCAATCATCAACGTTGGCTTATGTGGTATGAAAAAAGCAAGCAATTACAAAAGTGTATGGGATATAACCAGTCAGTCGGAAAGAGAGAGAATTTTTAGTATGTTCCTCAAGGAATATGGCGAAAATTATACTTCCGATGACTTTGTGAAATTTCTCAAGAAAAGATACAAGGTCTCAGATGAGACACCCACCTTTTTAAACTGGCGGCAGAGCTACTGACTCGTTCCGCCTATCAGAAAGCGAGAGCCCACAGAAGAGGGGAGGTTACTGCAAAGAGGCGGGAAAATAACCGATCAGCAAGAGGCTGTTTCGCAACAGCCTCAGCATGATCGTGGCCTGTTTCTATACCTGCACTACATTGGCGGCCGCCGGGCCTTTCGGTCCATCAACGATATCAAAGGTAACTCGTGCACCTTCATCCAGCGTTTTAAAACCATCAGCTTGGATTGCGCTGTGGTGAACAAAGACATCGTCTCCACCGTCTTGTGCGATAAAACCGAATCCTGTTGCATCGTTCAACCATTTAACTGATCCTTCTGCCATTTGTACTTCATCCAGATTATTTTTGGGTGTTCTCTTCAATCCCGAGTCTTTAGTGAAAAAGACATCGGTCTCGAACTAGTTGATATCCATGGATGAGTGTTCATCAGCTGACTCTACAGGCCAAAATCGAAAGCCGCCATGCGGTTTCGCTGTGATGATCTCTTACCTCTCATCTTGCGATGCGGTTTCCTGGTTGTATCTGAATATTTCTTCACTGTATCCTGAGCTTTAGGTAGAGAAGCGGTGACCTCGGCAACAGCGTGATCTCTATAGACCAATGCTTTTCCGAGGGCCCGTTTCAGGCTCACAATCATTTTGCCGTCTTCAACGGTTGTGAAAGTAAGCGCCTCTCCAGATTGATTCGCTCTGCCCGTTCTCCCCGTTCTATGGGTGTAGGCCTCTGCTGTTCCCGGCATATCGTAGTTGATGATGTGAGAAATGCCGGCTACATCGATACCCCGCGCGGCAATATCGGTTGCCACCAGTATGTCATATCGGCCGTTCTTAAAACCATCCAGGGCCTGCTGCCGCTTCTGTTGGGAAAGGTTTCCCTGAATCGAGGTAGCCTTGAACCCCTGCTTCTCCAGCCGTTGGGCAAGGCTTCTGGCTTTATATTTGGTCTTGGTAAAGACTATTGCCGTATCAACTTTTTCTTCCGTCAATATGGATCTGAGAAGCTGATTCTTCTGCTGCTTATCTACCCTGTAGAAAGTATGCGAAATCTTCGTCAGCGGCTTGGTGTGGTCGGCCGTTACCTCAACTGGGTTATCGAGTAAACCATTGATGAGGGACCGAACTTCCGCGGGCATGGTAGCCGAGAACACCAGATTTTGCCGTCTGGCAGGAAGTAATTTTATGATTCTTTTTATGTCAGGGAGAAATCCCCGATCCAGCATCTGGTCAGCCTCATCAAGAACCAGGGTATGCACGGCAGATAAATTGACTGCTCCATCGTGTGCCAGGTCCAGGAGTCTGCCCGGACAGGCAATTACTACATCTACCCCCCGCCTCAATTTCTTCACCTGGGCCTCTTTGCTGACCCCGCCGTAAATCACGCAGGAATGCAGATTGAGGTTTGTGGAAAACTTGCCGATGTAGGTGTGGATCTGTTCAGCCAGCTCTCTGGTCGGGGCAATGATCAGAGCCTGGGTGGCGTGAGATGAAGGGTTGACACTCAGCCGCTGCAGAATGGGCAAAACGAAGGCAGCGGTTTTACCGGTGCCGGTTTGCGCCAGCCCCAGCAGATCCCGACCGTCAAGTACGGGTTGGATTGCCTTGTGTTGAATTGGTGTTGGTGATACATATCCGTGTTTCTGCAAAGCCTCGGAAATGTGTCTGTTAAAGTTAAAGCTAGTAAAACTCATTAATTCTCCTGTGGCGCCAAGGGGCGCTACTTCTCATGCCGCTAGGCATGTAGGTAATGTTATGATCAGCATGGATCTCTGAGAGCAACTGATTGAAGTAATAACTACAAGGCAGGTGGTGAGTGATGCAGTGCGTGATCGAATTAGTGGACTTTCCACTTGTTGGTCAGGAAGATATACTCTTTTGCAGTTAATACAAGGTAAAAATGATAAAAACAGACATTTATTTACCTGAAAGAGTCGTTTCCCATGGTAAAAAGCTCGAGCTTGGCTGGCAAATAAGTGCAGATGAGGCGGGCGGCTCTTTGGTTTTTAGCTTTAACTAATTGATTTCATTGTCTTTGCTGCCCAGATGAATGCCTGGTTAACGTTTCGACCCGCGAACTCGGGCAATTCAGGCAGCCATTCCTTAAAAAGCTCCCTCATTCTTCCGGTGGCGAGCATCGTTTGCTTGTGTACTGAAGTTTTTGAGTTTTTTTCTCCTCTGAAATAGCATCCCCCTTTTTCTGCTCCCCGTGGTGAGGGTGAGGTCAGGAGGCAGACGTACGGCTTGTAATGGTGAATGGTGCATAATCCGGCTTCGAGAAAGCCGCACCATCTCTTATCTCTATCCAGGTTGCCGGCCAGATATGCTGAAATTACCGTCCCACGATTAAGCCAGTAGGCGAGAAGAACATCAAACGCTTCAACCTCGTATTCCAGGTCCATACTGCAGCACTGGTGGCAATTGCTGTAGCATTGGCCCTGAACCAAGGTTCCTGATAACAGGTCACAATTGATTTTCTCCCTGTCTGAGATGCCAAACTTCAAAATCGCAGCGATGCGGTCGACCATGGAAAAATATCGGAAACTACTTTTCAATAACGCCAGGCGCTGCCGGTCTGCTTTAACCTGGACGTTTACCTGGTCTTTTACCTCTCGAACAACCTCAGCGGGCAGCATCCTTGATGTGATTTTCATGGGCTCTTTCCCTGTCTCTCCCTAATTATACCTCCTCGTGTGCACAATGTTTAATGATCAACCGCAGAGTCAATACCGTGTGGTTTTCATCCTGGCCGCTGGTGTAACTCTGTGGGCAACATAATTAATCAGGTGCTTTTGGCCGCCAGTTGAGGTATGAGTTAAAAACACCTCCCCAAAGCCGGGGGATACAACTATCTATCGGTTGATCAAGTCTGTCCCAGTTCTTGTTTGATTTAAACGTATAGATCGAACAAGCTGCTCGGGAGACCGACTTGCCCTGGAAATTCTGGAACGGAAGAAAGGAAAAGAGTGAATTCGCCCACCGTCCCGAGGCGCGGAAATCCACAACTGGTGAGCCATTAACAGGCACTAATAATCCCTGCCTGAAATGCGGCGCCTGCTGTGCGTTTTTCCTCGTCTCGTTTCCATCTCATGAAGCGGATCAGAGCACCGGCGGCCTGGTTCCATTTGAATTGACAGGCGCCTCAGCCAACTCTCGCAGATGCATGAAAGGCACCGAAACTAAACAACCTCGGTGTATTGCCCTCAATGGTTTTATCGGGACGCAGGTTAACTGCTTGATATACAAAAACCGACCGTCTACCTGCAGGGCGTTCCGTCGCTCCTGGGCCAAGAATTCGAGTAATTTTTTATGCGATCGAGCCCGGGCAGCTTATGGACTTCAAGTATTTTCACAGTATTAACAGCCCCTGCAGAAATATCAGATGCAGTGCGCCTGTGAGTTCTCGCCGCTGGCCGATTACAGTACCCTGCGCCGGCAATCAGATGCACATGAAGATTTTTGATCCGCATCAGGTAGCTTTCCAGTAAACTTGCGGCAGTACCTCACAAGCTGATATCAATCAGTACAGAGCTGTGGGGTATTAATGTAATCAGATGGGCGGGGATAACTCGGGTGGGCAGGTCATTGGCCGCCTTGATCCTCTCTGCTGAAACAGGTAGGGTCTTCTCTCAAGTCGAACTCGGCTGTCCAGTAAATCCAAGGAGAAAAGGTATGAACGATAATGAACAAAACACGCTTGCAGGCAAAGTCGCCTGGATCACTGGTTCTTCACGTGGGATCGGCAAAGCCATCGCCGAACATTTTGCCTCTAGAAAGGCTAAGGTCGTCATTCATGGCAGTAGATTGGATTCTGCAAAAGTTTTTGCCGAAGGAGAGAGTTTGACCACAAGCGCTGAAGAGCTTGAAAGAAAACATCAGACACCTTGCATAGCTGTTACCGGAGATCTAACGGACTATGGCGTTGTGCAGGGCATCGTCGCAGAAATACGCGGCAAAATGGGACAAATCGACATTCTGGTTAATTGTGCAGGGGGAGACATTGGCAGCAAGGGCGTCCAGGCAGAAATGGCTGGGAAGCCTGAAGGAAACGATGCTCTCTTGATTTCACCACTGGACATCAAGACCGTCATGGATCGCAATTTCCTGACCTGCGTGCTGTGCTGTAAAGCGGTTATCCCGGAAATGATGGAGCGCAGGAGCGGCAGGGTTGTCACTATCGGCAGCATCGCAGCTCTCACCGGTATAGCTGGATCGGCAATTTACGCCTCGGCAAAAGCTGCAGTTCACGAGTACAGCCGTTGCCTTGCCATTCAGTTAAGGCCTTATGATATCAACGTCAATGTGGTCGCCCCTGGTGATACAGTCACTGAACGCTTTCTGGCCTCGAGGGAGATTGAAGATTCCCGCAAGGTAAGGTCGGGTACTTTGGAACGTTACGGCTGGCCGTCTGAAATTGCTGCTGCTGTGGAGTTTTTAGCTTCCGCTGGGTCAAGTTATATAAGTGGTCAGGTAATCAGGGTGGACGGCGGCAGTCAATGCTGGCCATCATGACCCTGCTGGTGTAGCTGAGGGTAAAAGCCGTCGTCTGATCTATTCCAGCCTCACACAGAGATGAGAGTATCTGCCGGGGGAGAGTCACTCGCTTTCCCGGGCTAATCTTCAAGTTTGAGGCTGGTGGATAATGCGGGGGCAACTTTCATCTTGCCTGACCGGCCCATGTTTCTTTATAACTCTACTGAAAGCATGTGTGACGGTTTCTTCGTAATTACTTGTTGAAGTCCGATCAGGACTCTGAATCGCCAGTCATCAGAGGAGATACTTTCATGACAAATAGCCCCAAAACGCTTGGCAACAGTACCCTTCAGGTCGGCCGCATCGGTCTTGGATGCATGGGCATGTCGGAGTTTTACGGTGGAGCGCGTGACGCAGCGGGCCACATCAGGACCCTGCACACTGCCGTCGACCTGGGCATCACCCACTTCGATACCGCCGACATGTACGGCGTTGGACACAACGAAGAGTTGCTTGCCAAGGCCTTCTCGGACCGTTGGGACCAGGTGACCGTGGCGACCAAGTTCGGCGTTCGGCGGGGAGCCAACGGTGAATGGCTTGGTATCAGCGGCCGACCAGAGTATGTGAGGGAAGCCTGCGAGAAAAGTCTGCAGCGCCTCGGCCTCGAGGCCATCGATCTCTATTATCAGCATCGCCCGGATCCGGACGTGCCGGTGGAAGAAAGCGTCGGCGCCATGAAGGAACTGGTGGAGGAGGGGAAGGTGCGCTTCATCGGCTTGAGTGAATTCTCCACCGAACAGCTTCGTGCTGCCCATGCCGTCCATCCGGTCACCGCGCTTCAGACCGAGTATTCGCTCTGGACCCGAAATGTGGAGGAGGAGGGAATCCTGGAAACCTGCCGTGACCTGGGCATCGCCTTCGTTGCCTACTCGCCCCTGGGCCGCGGTTTTCTCACCGGCGCGATCCCCAACAGGGAAGCGCTTGACGCAGATGACTGGCGCCGCGACAATCCGCGCTTCAGTGATCAAGCGTTGGCGGAGAACGCTCAATTTGTGGAATTGATCCGGGACATCGCCGCCCCAAAGGGTGCGACGGAGGCACAGGTGGCCCTTGCCTGGGTGCTGGCTCAGGGCGAAGATATCTTCACGATCCCCGGCACGCGGCGTATCGAACGACTCAAGGAGAACCTGGGGGCATGGAAGGTGCGGTTCACTGTTGAGGAACTTGCGCAAATCCGGGCCCGCTTGCCGCAGGAGACGGCTGGCTCGCGCTATTGATGGCCCCTAGAGCGTCTTCCCGCGGCCATCGCGCCCTGCGCTTTTCTGCGCTTGTGGTGATTTTAGTGCAGGTGAGGCATTGTCCATTGCTTCGCATGTGCTCCACATTATCTTTCACACTCATCCTGCATTCAAACTGAGGTTCCGGTCCCGTTCACCGGTTAGAATCTCTAAAGAAACAGGGGAGTAAGGTGTTTTTCGAACAAATTGGTGCACACGTGCCTGCCGATGACATCTTTGTGAGTTTCCAGGGCCTGCAGGTAGGTGGTGCCATATTCTGCGGCAACCTTGTATCCCACATGGAGCAATTGCCTGATATTTTTATCGTAGTCTGAACAGCTCATATCATGGCGTATCGATCGAGCAATTTTTTGATCATTCCAGCTGCTGAATTCCTCCGGTGAGGGTAACAGGTTTCTCTCAATATCAATCACACTTGCGTATGGGCCGCAGAGTTCATCGAACCTGCTAAACGAAGCGGTATAGATATCCTTGACGAGTTCCAGGGAACTGCCTCCGGATTCCGCCAATCCGATTAGTTCCTCAAGCCAGGTTGTTCCCGCAGTTTTGACGTGCACGCCTGCATCATGCAATTCGATGGCTTTTCGAATACCCGGATAGATAGAAAATTTGTCACTGCCGCTGTGCACGCTGAGTTTTAGGTTCTTCGGCAGATCAAAAAGCGAAACCGCATGGCGTATCACACAGATGTCGTCGCTGAACTCGCGATTGAATTGCTCAACATCTCCCTGATAGTCAATTCCTTTGTTAAATCTGCCGGTGAATTTGGGAGCGATGGTCTGGGCAGGAACCTTCTGACCCGCCAGTGCAGCAAGTATGAAAAGGAGCTCTTCAGGGGTCTGAGGTTCTTCGGTTTCATCCATGGACACTTCGGTAATGAACCTATCTTTTCCTTTTACTGACTCGATATAATTATAGATCTCAGCAGCTCTTTGCACGGCAAAGAGATATTTTTCTGCCGAGTCCCGAATCTTTTCCCTGGTAAGATTCAAGGGTTCTTCTATTCCCTCGATGTGGAGATGGCCTGAGAGGAATGAGCACGACTCAACAAAACTCGACAGCTCTTTCTCGTCTGCCTTTTCACCGATGTAGTCAGCCACGTCGAGCGTGAAAAAGTCACTGTGATCAAGGAAATTTTCCACAGTGGACAAACCAATATGATCAGCATCAACATAGTAGCCGCCTGACCAGCCGCTGTTTTTCACTGCAACATCAGCCTCTCTGCGGACATCAACCTGGGAGGTGCCGACAATCAGGTGTTCTCGGTGGGATTTGTTCCAGACGATGGCAATATTTACGCCTTGTTCCTGTGCTTTTCTGATGGCTTGAAGCTGAGCAGAGCCCTGCTTACCAAAGCGATCGCCTGTGCCGAAGGAGTACTTTTCTAATTCCATTAGTAAACTCAGTTTTAAGGATTTTATATGAAAGCGATGAGCAAAAATTGCACCAGCTCAATGTAAAATTTCTCCGAACTATAAAAGCGCAAGGTATAATCCACCAGGGCCGAACCAAATCGGTGAGATTAATGCAGGCTTCAAATAGAGGCTGGCATCATACCTTTCGAGCGTATTTTACGCGACTGTTGCAGGATTTCCCTGATTTGACCTTGTTCCCCTGGACAACATTTAGCGAGGTTTTTTCTAGGTCCTCTTCACCTCTGGCCTAACCAGTGTAAAACAATCTGGGGATAAACAGGACAACTGCCGGGAGTAGTATACACAACAGCAGCACAAGCATCATCATGCCAACAAAGGGCCAGATAATTTTACTGGCTTTGGAAACCTCGATGCCGGCGATATTGCAGCAAATGTAGAGTAATATTCCTACGGGTGGGGTAACTGAGCCAATAAGTACCGCCATATTCAATACTACGCCAAAATGAACCAGATCCAGCCCCATCTTGCTGATGACTGGAATAAATATCGGGGCAAATATAATGAGTACAGGAATACCCTCAATAAATAAGCCAAGCATTAAAATAAAACATATTATCATCAATTCGATAACAACAGGAGCTACCTGAAAGGAGGTAAGAAAGCTTGTTATCATGTAGGGAAATCCTTCCAGGGCCAGGATTCTGCCGAAAACCGAGGACTGGGCTATTACAAATAAACATATAGAAGTCATTACCGCAGAATCGATGAAAATTCTGGGGAAATCTCTAAATTGTATAGTTTTGTAGACGAATTTACCGACCATAAAGGCGTAGAATGTGGCAACTACTCCTGCTTCGGTAGCAGTAAAAACACCCGATAGCACGCCCCCCAGCACAATTACGGGCATAAGCAACGGGATGAATGCACGAAGGAAGCTCTTCCAGATATTGGGAAGGGAAAAGGAACAGACCGCTCCATAACCATGCTTTACGGAGAGATAATAACTCATACCCATGAGGGCTAGGCCGACAGATACACCGGGAACGATCCCAGCCAGAAACAGTTCAGCAATGGAGACATTGGCAATTACTCCGTAGATGATCATCATCATACTTGGAGGAATTAAGGGACCAATAGTTGACGATGTCGCCGTTACGGCGACTGAAAACTCCGGGCTGTATTTATCTTCCACCATTACGGGAATGAGCATGGAACCGAGGGCTGAGGCATCCGCCGTTGCGGATCCTCTGGAGGTAATCCCACCGCTATTCATCATTTCACCGGCAAGAATGAAAAAGGGAATTGCCATGATGGGAAAAGAGTCCACAGCCGAAAACATATTTGTAACTACCATTATGGGAGAATCCCCGCCAACGAAGAGAGCCAGCAGAGATGCAATTCCCATGGCATAGGCCACGGGTGTTTTGATAGCTATCAAGACAATGAACGAGATGAATAATACGGCGAGCATCATGGGTATCTGCTCCTGTATGCACGGTGTATAGCCGTACCAAGCGAAATTGCTATATACACAGAGGAGATACCCAGTCCAATGGGAATAGCCATGTACACGTATCCCATCGGGATGCGTATGGCCGGGGAGAGCTGGGTCATATTGCTTTTAATAACCCCCGCACTCATATAGATGACGCAGGAAATGAAGAAAAGTACCAGGAGATTGACTATAATGGCCAGGACATTTTTGGGGCGATCGCCGCTCCGATAAAAACCAACCAGACAAAAGCATACCGGGCTATTTCTTCACTCCAGTACAAGGGGGCATTCATCACATACCTGAAAAATACCTGCAGTAAAATTGAAATGACCATGACCAGGGTTGAACCTACCAGTAGAAGGTAGGCGAACCCATCTAAAGCTCTAACAATCAACGTGCCCATGAGTATTTTCCCGTATAGGTGGTTTAACTGTCGCTTTTCAATTTCGTGTCATTACTGTGCTTGAAGTGAGGAATACTAAATTCTTTCAAATTGACTAAAAGCCAATTTTGAAGGACTAGATTTTTACCTTGTACAGGCCAGGAAGTCCCGCCGGCCTGACCTGTGCAAGCAGCTATGATCGTTAAAGATTTACTTCAAAAGATCCATAACTTCAGGACCGATTTCTTCACTGAACTGTTCAATCACGGGTTTAACCGCGTCAGTAAACGCGGCTTTATCAACGGTGTTGACATCGACACCTTTTGCCTTCAAATCGTCCAAAAATTTGACCTGAGCTTCTTTGTCCGCTGCCCTCTCCATTTTCCCAAGCTCTTTTGCCGATTCCATGAGATATGTTTGAAGATCTTCGGGGAGTTTACTGAAAGCGGCGTTACTGATAGCAACGACACCTGGGGGAGCAAAATGCTCGGTAACTGAGAAATACTTGGCTACTTCATAAAATTTATCGTTCAAAACGTTACCTGGTGCATTTTCTGCCCCATCCATGACGCCTTGTTGAAGAGCCGTGTATAATTCTCCATAGGCCATTGGTGTGGCAGATGCGCCCATGGCGTTAAGAGTTCCAACCATTAGAGGACTCTCCATAACCCTTATTTTGAGACCTTTAAGATCCGCTGGATTGTTAATAGGCCTTTTGCTGTTAAAAACACTTCTAAAACCATTGGTAAACCAGGTAAGGCCAATGATATTCTCTTGCTTGAGCAGCTCAAACAGTTTTTGACCTAAAGGACCTTCCAAGGTTGCTGCTATTTGTTCGTAGTCCTGGAAAACATAAGGAAGGGCGCACACCATGAATTGGGGGACAAAACTGCTGATTGGTCCAGTCGATACCTGAGCCATATCAATAGTACCAAGCCTCATGCCTTCTATATATTCACGCTCACCCCCAAGCTGCGCCCCGTCAAGAACTCTTATTTCCAGGCGGCCATCGGTTTCCTTTTTGACCGTTTCAGCCCATTCCTTCATAACCACATTATGGAGATGGGACGGTCCTGAAACACTTGCCAAGCGCAGTTTGTACTTGTCTGCGGCCCATGAGGTGTGAGCAATCATCACCATCAATGCCATGGTAAATAAGGTCATAATACGCTTCTTCATGATTCCTTCCTCCTTAATGTTTTTAGTAGCTGCTATTTCACAATTGATTTGTCTAAATATTTAGCTACCAGTGTTTGATAAAATGCTAGAAATCATCGTAAATGATATCGTTGAGAGACCTGCAGCGCTTGTCCTCCACAAGAACCTCAACTTCCTGACGAATACCGCCGAAATCAAATCCATGCAGGTCAAACTTCACCCCTAAAACCATTCCAGGTTCCAATGGAAATTTTGAGTCTTTATCAAGGTTGGGCCATTCCACAACGTCTAAGCCAACACCATGCCCAACTGCTCTCATTCCCTTGGCGTAGAGCATAAATTCATCTCGGTAACCGTATCTGGTGGTTTCCTTCAGGAAGTACTCATATATGGTGGATGCTGGTTCGCCTGGTTTCATTTTATCGATAACGGTCCGATGAATTTCCCTGCTTACATCCAGCACCTTTTGTGTGATAGAAGAAATTTCTCCGTTAAATACCGTAATGGCTGTGTCAGCGCAGTAGCAATTCAGCATTGGGTTAACATCAATGAGCACCGCTTCGCCTGAACCGATGATCTTGGTAGAAGGTCTCCACGTAGGTTTTTTGGTATTAACTCCGGCTGCAAGAATAGTGGCGCTGCCAATATTTGCGCCTTCTGATCTAAATGCAAATTCAGCCGTGGCCGCTAGTTCCACCTCGCTCACCGGGCCCTCTTTGAGGCGCTTTACAGCGGCCCTGATAGACCTGTCAGCCAACTTGCACACTTTGTCCATGAGCACAATCTCGTCTGAGCTTTTCAGCATGCGCATGTTGTTTACAAGTCTATCCATATTGGTGAAATTACTATTGTCGAGAAGCGGTTCGAGCCGTTTAGAATATTTCACCGGTAATATGGCTTCACCAACGAGGCCGGCTCTTATTTTTCTGCCGAGTTGGGAGTGTTTTTCAGCAAAAAAGTCTTCTAAAGTTTCGACAGAGCGAATATCTGAGATCCAAGAAATGCCTTCAGCTGTCTTGGCGTTAATCCCACCTAGAAACAATGTTGCTTCGCCTTCCTTGGGGATAAAAACTCCCTGCGGCGATTCCTCAATTACATTCACGGGAAAATAGTCTGAAAAATAAAGAGTATAGCCGGGTCTGTATTCATCAGAGAATACGAACAAAGCATCTAATTCCCTAGACAAAAGTTCTTCCTGAACCCTCTTGACCCGGGCCCGAAAAACGCTTTCGGACAAACTTGTAAAACCTTTACCCTTTAGATTTTCCATATTTTAAGTGGTTAAATTTTTCATTTGTTTAAGGATATTGGCAATCCATCAAATTAATGGGTTGCAATCTCATTTTTAAAGAATTTGGCCGATGTTTTTTTGAATTCTGTGATCACTCTTTCGTAATGGGATTCAAGTAATTTTTTCAATTTTTCTTCATTTTTATCTTTAATCAGGTTCACCATTTCAACGTGTTCTCGCACGTCAACTTCTCCAATACCCACTATATGCTCCATTATATTCATGTAGCGGTGACTAAGGTCGAAAATTCTTGCCAGCATTCCAGGCAGATGTATCAGTTTTGACGCAGAAGCCATACCGATATGGAGCTCTTTGTTCATGGTCATAAATTCTTTCTTAATATTTAATGTTGCCGGGCTATTTTTATATTTCTCCCAGTACGAGAACATTTCCTCAGTCAAAGAGGCGAGGTGAAGAATTTGTTCGTCCGTGATATTTCTTATGGTGTGGGGTAAAGCGGTGAGTTCAAGCGATAACCTGATAGCAAGGAGTTCTTCAAATTCGTTAACGGAAAGCGGGGCCACCCTAAAACCCTGGTGGGGGGTCTGGATAACCAGACCATCTTTTTCGAGGTTATTAAGAGATTCGCGAAGTGGAATGGCACTCAGAGACAGTGATTTGCTGAGATCTTTCAAAACCAGACGTTCGTCGGGTTGATATTCACCTAGCAGAATCGCATCTTTAATTGCTTCATATGCATACAAGCTCTTTGTTTTTGGTATGTTATGGCTCATTATCAATCCTTTGATCAGTATTATTTTATATTTTATATAATATATAATATCTGCACCTGATTTCTGTGTCAACAAAAAACTCGTGGCAAATTTTGTAGACCATAGTGCCGCTGGACAGAAGCTGTCCGCTAGTGAGGAGACTCAAAGCCTGCGGATTTCGCTGCCGGGAAGGAGAGGCCAGCAATAATGTTTTGCCTGGGGGAGGTTTGGCTGACAGGCAGGAACAATAAGTACGCAGCCGTCACTTCAGGTTGTTGATAGGCAACACTTATGTAACCAACGAACAGGATCCGTTCGGTGGAGCTAAGCACCTGATAATCGTCTGCTTAGAGCCGTCTCTTCTTGAAGTTGCTTGATCCGGCCCGGTTTCTCGGAGCGTGGGGAATGATCACATTATTCCCCGGAAATTGAAAAATTCCCCAATCTTTTTTCGAATACCAGTCACCGACCACGTTGCCCTCCGTGTCAAGGATATAGGCCCCCATATATCTCCCCATGTATCTGGAGGCAAAACCCTCATCGGAGCTTTGCCGGTCCCCCCAGGTAACCCAGTACTCGAGCTGATCTTTGTCTAAATCGACCTGGTGCCAGAATTTGGACTGCACCGTAAAAGATTTATCGATACCCATGATGGCATTGGGGTTGAGCTCGGTGCCCGACCAGTAGTAATTGTAGTTGGGATCGATGGTCAGGGAGCGATACTTTCTGGTGACATCGTTGCTCTCTCTCATTGTTCCTGCATTCTGGATTGCGGTAGCGGTGCAGTTGCTCACCAGCCCAGCCAGTGCGAGTAAAACGATTGCTCGGATCGTTCCAATCATTATATCCTCCATTGATCAGCTTCGCTTTTATGCTATGCATCCGTTTCTGAGACGTCAATGCAGGAAGAAGGGGGCCAAGAATCTCGCCTGAGAGATTTGTGTTGAGCTGCCGACTGGGAATAACTCCCCTTTAGACCCGGTTCGCACACCTCACCCAGATGCTTCCAGCAACAAGAACACAACATATCGTGGGTGGCTAAAATGCATAGTCTGCATCACCTATCACCACTGTTATCGCCTCCAGCTTTTCGGGTTGGAGGCGCACCCATTTTTATCGAAACTGCATCTGACTTGTTTTGCTAACACAGAATATTTTCCCTGGAAATCTTGGTTGGAAACACAGATTACTTGATTAAAATTTCTTCCAAATCAACCTCGCACCCCAATTTTTCAAGAAATGTAGCCCTGCCAGAGGAACCCTTTCCTGTGGTCAGATATTTCTAATTCCAAGAGCCTCTTGCAAAACTAAGATTTTCGTTCAAAATCAAGGCATGCGAGAAATTTTACCACAGCCATATGGTTGATATCCCGAGGATATAATTTTGAGCATAACGCAGAGTTTGGGCGAAAAGATCGTTTTGCAAATGGCTCCAAAGATAAAACCCACTCTATGACACAGTCGCTGATTCAGGGTGTAGGCAAAACGCCTATCGGATAATTGCACCAAATGGCGTCGGAAACGGGAGTATACCGCAATTGGGTGAGGGCCCCAAATTACCGAAGTTATAAATGCTCAAGGAGCATCGTCGTATTGCCAAGGCACTTAAAAACCGAGATAGTACAGCAGCAAAAAAGGCCGTGGAGGCCAATATCCAAACAATGCGCAGCAACCTTTTTAACCAGCCCACCCTTTAAGACAGCCCGGCCGCGCTTACTTTCACTTCTTCCCGACAGATTGGACTCGCAAAGGCCGCGCAGTTCTGGCATGCAGCTATGAACTGTGTCGGGACTGGCCTGTACCCGCGCAGAGGGGAATCCATCCTGATCCGATAGTGCAAGCACTTGTGCAGGTATTAAACCCTATGCCTGATCTTTAGAGAATTGCGCAAGCTGGATCAAACGTGAGGTTTCCCCAGGCAGGGTTCAACTAGTCTGAAATTATAAGAAATATCCTGTCAGGAAGAAGCCTGAGGGGTCACAGGCCGCACAATTTTCAGATTTCCTTTGGCAATGTCCCGGGCCACATGTTTATTACGTGTATCTCGTCATTCCTCCGGAACAATACAAGGATCACCCATACATGAGTTTACTTCGACGGTCAGATGAGAAAGTTCCCTAAACTCTTTCAATAGTTCTTTATAATGCTCTGCTGGTTGCGGGTAGTGCGTTACAATTGAAATGACAGCAGCATAATCTACTGGTCCGACTTTCCACACGTGGAGATCGGAGACCCTGTTATCGGAATCTGCTTCTACTCGCTGCCGAATTAATTCTATCTGTCCCTTCTCGATATTTCTATCCAGTAAAATTGAGCTGGTATCTTTTAACAGGCCATAGGCCCAGCGGGTTATCACCAGGGCACCGACAATGCCCATCAGCGGGTCAAGCCAGAGCCATCCGAATATCTTGCCGAAGGTCAGAGCGAAAATCGCCAGAACCGAAGTAAGCGCATCCGCTAAAACATGGAGATAAGCTCCCCGTAAATTGTGATCATGGTGATGGACGTGGTCATCCCCATGTTCATGCCTATGGGTGTGATTGCCATGCAGTAGGAATGCACAGAACAGGTTAACGATGAGGCCGAGTACCGCCACGGCTATCGCCTCGTTGAAGCGAATCTCGTGCGGAGCGATTAATCGCTGTACAGATTCGGCTCCTATGAAGAGAGCAATAACCGCCAGAGCAATAGCACTGGAATACCCGCCCAGGACACTCACCTTTCCGGTACCAAAGGTAAAATCACTGTTATCTGAATGTTTTCGAGAATAGTGATAGGCAAATATTGTTATGGCGAATGCCCCGGCGTGGGTCCCCATATGCCAGCCATCTGCCAGCAGGGCCATTGAACCGAAAACGGAACCGGCGATGATCTCCGCCACCATGGTGATGGCCGTGATTATCAGCACCTGCTTTGTGCGTGCCTCACCTTTTTCGTGAATAAAGGCAAAATCGTGACTGTGTTCCCAACGGGCTAAAGAGTGTTTGTGCATAAATTTGTTTTTTAGCCTTTTCTCGTTTTGTTTAAAATGAAATGGATATTACACTCGAGACCATTCTCCGTTTTGAGAGGCTAGGTGATCAACAGAGCCTAAATGGTAATACTTACCGCCTTCAAAGTGAACACAATCGCAATAAACTGCCGCAGCAAATTCAGATGTATAGCAGCAATTCTATAATGTTGAAGGCCTGGCCGGTTTACACTGTTCTTGCGGATATCCGCCTCTTTCCGCTCGAGCGATCAACTTTTTTTGCCCTCAGCCATCACTCAAAGGTCCGCTGAGACATGGTCGAGCATACCTAATTGGTAAAAAATCTTTTGAATATTGACGGCATATCTGCTAATCAAAATTGACATACCACAATGTCATAGGAAGGGAGGGGCCATGATATGACAAAATCCGAATTGATCACCGCATTCGCTGAGGAGATGGGCTTTTCAGAAAAACAAGCCAGGGGCATCATAGACACCATTCTTGATGAGATGGCGGAAGCCATGGCCCTGGGCAAAAGCATTGAACTCAGGGGCTTTGGCACCTTCAAAATCAAGCATTATAGGCCATATATTGGCCGAAATCCGAAGACCCTTGAGCGGGTCAAGGTGAAGCCCAAAAGGCTGCCTTTCTTCAAGGTGGGGAAGGAATTGAAAGCGGCTGTCAATAACGGCAGGGCTGGGGCCGCTTAATCGCCGACCTCGGCCTCGGCCTCATCTCCATCCGTCTCTCAAGCATTCTGGGCGATCTTATCCTGGAAAAATTTTTGAGCATAAGGCACAGTTTGGGCAAAAAGATCGTTTTGCAAATGGCTCACATTTAAAGCATTTATAGCCTTGACAGTAATGGTGTGATCGCCACTACTAGTCAGGGAAATTTGCAGAGTATGTTTTGCCCTTCTTCGTCTTGGCTTTATTCAAACCAGACTTTGCCGCATTTCTGATTGACCATATTACACGCATGAAAATAACCCAGCCTGAATACCCAAGGCACAAGACGGCGAAACTCATCGTGAACAAATCTTCAGAAACATACAGAAGGGTTATTCCGATAAAACCGACTAGAAAAGGCTTGAGAAAATACAATGGGTAGGGCAGCCAAATCTTTTTCATAACCTTACCTCCCTATTGGCTGTTAGGGTAACGTTCGGGTTATACTAAATAGTATGCACAAATACCTGGAAAGTCAAAAAAACACTGAAGAGTTAGATGGAGAATAAAAAATAGGTGACGCGGTCTGGCAACCACATCACCTACAAGAAGAGGGAACCGTAGCACACGAATTGACTGTGTACCACACTGTGAAGATAATCAGTAGAGAGCGAAAATCAATTAACGACTGGGCAGCGGAGGCACATAGTAATTGTGCAAATGTAGGCAGCTATCTGGGACCAGCCCCCCTTATAGGTCTGTATCAGCGCCAAACTGACCTATGGTTTTTCATTGACACCTCATAGTTTGTATGATGCAATACTTTTAGAACAACAGCTTCCACGAAAGGGCAAACCTGGGGTGGCCTGGGGACGCAAAGCCACGGGACTGCACAAGCAGTTAGCCGGGTTGCCGAAAAGAGGGGTCGTGCCCATATCAACGTGACGCCCTTCTTCGGCCAAGAAGAAGGGCTTTTTTATGCCCAGCAATGACGTTTCAATTAAACTACGAGTCCTGACGAACAATATGCAGACAAAGCAAAACATAAAACAAACCTAGATATGCGGCCATCTATCACACTTCATCGTCAGCGTGAGGATTGTAGTTTGAAAAAAGAAAAAACAAAAATGAGTAATGCGGTTTTCATTGTAACGAATGAAGAGTTATGCCCGTATTACGATTTGGGTGATGAAATAAAGGCCGAAAGCGGGACTCTCTCGATCTCTGCATTCAAACCCGTGTGTCTTTATCTATCGGAAAAGATCAAACACATTCTCGAAACCCCAGAAAGCATAAGGAAAAGTTCTTTATTCAAGTCTTCTCAACTCAAGTTCAACGAACAGCCCATCCTGTACGACTGCGGCGGGTGCACCGGGTCGATTCAATATCAGTTTAAACAGGAAAAGGATTACGTAACTCTTCAGATGAAGCTATTGATGAACTCGATAGAGGTGCGTAAGCAAAAGCATTTAGCCAGATATTATAATCTGATGAGGTCCTTGGAGATATTTAAATCTCTGGAGGATGATGCCTTAAAAGAACTAATCCTTCTCTTGGAATTTAAGACGGTTCCCCCCCAAAAGGTACTTTTAGAGAAAGACAGTCCCGGCACGCATCTGTATATCATAATTTCAGGTGAAGTAGATGTCGTCGAAGACGATGGTACAAAGAGTTCAAAGATGCATTCTGGAGACATATTTGGTGAAGTGAGCCTTCTTTCCGGAGAACCGCACAGTAACTCCCTTCATACCGTCACCGTCACCCAGGCTGCGTTATTGAGCATTAAGAACTTCAGGCAGATTCTTAAAATGCATCCCCCTCTTCAGATATTCCTGTTCAAACTGCTCATTAATCGGGTGCAGTTAATGGCCCTTCGAGCAGGGAATATTGCGTCAGGGATGTCCGGGGATTTGGAGGAGATTCAGGTCGTTGATCTTCTGCAGCTCATACATACTTCACAAAAGACTGGTTATATAGACATTGTGTGCGGGGATGGCAGGGCACAGGTCTTCTTCAATGAAGGCGAGATTATCTATGCTCACTATGACGAATTAAAAGGCAAGGAGGCACTCTTTGCCATTCTTGGCATCAAAAACGGGCAATTCTCCTACAACAGGGGGAGCGTTGAGGACTTTAATGTTTATTCGCCTCTCGGCGATTTTATGGGGTTGATTATGGAGGGGGTGCAGAGAATCGACGAACACACGCATCAGTGATGTGATCTGCGCTACATTATGGTTTTAATTATTTACCGGCATTGATAATTTCTTCTAGAACATCAATTTTATCTTTCAAGATTCTAATTTGCTCTTTGTACATATCATTGAAAGCACTTTCGACATACCTGCATGTGTCGCACGTCGCACCGACATAATATTGGGCATCTTTAAGATTCAATTCAGCAGATTCTAGCATTTTTTTCTTTTCCCCTTGGGAACCGCAGACATCAGGATTGTGGTTTTCCGGCCCAATAGGTGGTCCGCATAAGCTATCATATTCTTTTTTAGCATAAATATAATTCTGAACCGCATTAATCAGGGTTTGTGCATGAGTTGGACAGTCTTCTAACAGACTTTTATTCGCAAATGAGTAAGTTGTAAGAAAAACGAATAGTGTTACACCCAAAATCGCTATTTTCATTTGATTAATATGTAATATGTTTGCCTTGTTTCTATCCCTAAACCACGAAGAAATTTCATGGTATGCGACCGTTTTTTGGCTGGTTTAGAAGAATTTCATAACTGTTTGTCCAGTACGCCAAACCTAAAAAATCATACTACATTATGGTACCCTTCAGGTCGAGTTGATTTAGCAAAATAAAAAAATATGGTGATTGTGGCATTGATACAAAACATATTTTTGGAGTTGAAAATAAACTTGATCAGTTTGGTTTCATTCATGATTCAAAATCGAGAGCATTTCCCAAACTTAATAAGTGCGCCAGAATGCACTTGACCTTGGTCTGACCAGATGATTAGAGGTAATGACTAATCGCCGTCTATAGAGATCCTCCTGATTGGAAGGAGGCTAAAATGAATCCAGAGGAATTGGCTGTCTACATTTGGATGTTTCCCGCAGTACTGCATATCATTCTACCGCTTTTGTTATTGGTTTCATGGATAATGCTTGTATGGCCGTTATCGATCTTGATGAGAGAGGTGAGGGTCTATTTTCGAAAACCTGATCCGCAGATTGCCAGTTAGGGAAAAAACACAATATCAGCCTCCTACTGGTAATAACGGGAGGGGTCACTCGCTTGGCCCCTCCTGTTCTGGCCTACTCATAAACAAAGATAGGGGTTATCAATGGAAATTGAGACTTTCTAAAAATCTAACCTGGCCGACAGAACCCTTTCGATGGGCGTAGTTGTAACGATGCTCAAATGAGTTGGGAACACCTTTAGCAATACAACATACAAAATTTCAGAATCTCATTTTGAGACTGCCCCAAATCCACTAATCGACCTTCAATGCCGTATATTGCTATGTTAAAACCGCAGCTAAGTAACTTCCTGTATTTCCATTAAATTCACTTGAATTATAGGTATTTTTACGTAATAATAGGCATATATTTGTTAGTATGAGTAGACATGCGGTATCGATGACGACATACAATTATCCATGACTGGCTCGTAGACAAGTCAGGAGATGATATTGCCATAACATTTGAGACGGAGGGAGAAAAGAATAGATAGAAAATAGGCTACTTTGGTTGAACAAGAGCAAAGAAGAAAAATGCCAAAGATAGCATCCTCGCAACACTATGCGATAATCAAAAATGGGGCGCAGACAGGAACCACATGTTGATGCTATCTGAAGTATCGGCCGATGTATCGGGTAGACGTTCTCACAGAAGGCGCAAGCATCCTAGGGCAGGGGTAGATTGGCCTGTCACAGTCATTACAGATAAAGCCACCTACCACGGGAAAACGGTTAACATTTCCCGTGGTGGGGCGCTCATTCATTTAACCCACGCATTAGATCCTGGCGATCATGTTCGCTTAGCAATAGAAATTCCTGAATGTCAAGATGCCATCCTCGCAAAAGCTGAAATTGTCAGGGTTTTCCCTCTCAAGAGAGGGCTCGAGCATCAGTTCACCCATGGCATTGCTTTCAAATTTACAGAGATAACTCAAGAGAATTTAAAATTTTTCTCTGGCAATCTCTCCTCAGAATGGAAAGAGGATTTCAGCGAACTTGATCGATACCCGCAAACCGAACTCCCACAACAAACAAAATCACCTAAAAGCAGTGATAATCATACACATTACGCAATTTGGATTCTAGCTGTTATTTTATTGATTCCAATATGTTATCTGGCCTTTGTTTCAGCTGAGCAAAAAGCAGATAACCAACAGATGGCAGACCAGTTAGAAAAGCGTCTAATGATAATAGAAGAACAGATTGAATCTAGTAATGATTCTAACGATT
>JARRLH010000062.1:0-4950 GCA_037387205.1 Desulfofustis sp. | reverse complement strand
TGAACTTGAACTGTCATCTTTGAAGGCGGATTTACCAGCGACTGAAACTCTTGAAAGAATCAGCCTAGAGCTAGAAAATCAAAGTCAGCTCGTCCAGCTCATTTTTGATAAAGTTGAGATAAATCAGCAACCTTCCTTGGCCGACTCAAACGGTGACCAACAAAGCGATGAAGACCAATATTACGTTGTTCAAAAAGGAGATAATTTATACCGGATTAGTTTAAAAACCGGTATTACAATCAATCAGCTTAGAATACTCAACAGCCTTGATGACGGTGATCCAATTGTTCCAGGCCAGAAACTGATGATTAAGTAGGTTACTGTTGCGTTAAGTAGTTATGGCAACGATATTCATTATAACAAGAGAGAACAAAACAAATATTTATTTAATGTTCATTTCAAACAAGACAATATTTATTCGTTTTGATGGACAAAAAAATTTATAAAGATAAAAGTGCAATAGACCTATTCCCAGCACTATTTGAAGAAATTAATTACGAAAAATCTGCAGAAATAAAGACTCCAGCTTCTCCCAGTACAAAGCATCACATTCTCACCCCAAAGCTCCCTCGTCCTTCAAATAAAAATTGGCTGAGAAATGGAAAATTTGCTGATAAATTAACGGAAGGAACTCAATTTAAGAGGGCTCTCATTTTATCACAAAATAAAAAGCATCTCGCAATTTATAATAATATCTTTACAAAATTAAGATATAATATTGATCTTGCCGAATCAGAATCCGCCGCTATTGAGTATATTTCATCGATATTATTCTCATTGGTTGCATATGATAATAGTTTAGGTTTTCTTGATTTTGAACAATATATGCGCAATCTTGCAGGAGATAAAAGAAGAAATTTATATTACGTTATAGTAGGTCCAGAATTAAGTACGCTCTATGATCTGGAAGCGCTATCTCTCAGTGCAAACCTTGTCGTCAACAATAAGGATGTTCAGTACCTGGATATAATCCTGAAAAAAGGTTTTCAAGATTATGAAACTTTATATCGTCCTTTTATTGAAACATTGGAAACAAATAAAGAATCAAGGTATCAATAATTGGTAATAACATAAAAACAAACATTTTTAAAAAATTACAAAATATTTGCAGACAGTCAAGACTTATATTTCCAAGGGTTTTTGTTAAAAAAATTGACCTAATTTTTGCTGTTTACTTGATGCAACAATGCTTCACTTGAAAGTTCTAGTGATGACGGATCTTCATAACACTCGATGGAGATATCTTCTTCTGCCAGATTAAGAATGTATGAGTTTAAACGCTTTTTCCTATTGAGATCATAGAATACCTTAACAAACGGTTTTAGCATCAAATCTGTCTGCGCTATAACAATACCTGCCAAGCCATTTTCAATTCTTACACACGTGCCGACTGGATACACTCCCATTGAACGAACAAAATCAAGAGTCAATTTCTCAGTTAAATGTTTTCCACGCAGATCATAAACAATCTTTAAACCTTCAACCGAGCTAAGTCCTTGCCGGTAGCAGCGATCTGAAGTTACCGCATCAAAGACATCACAAATTGCTGTTAGCTGCGACCCAAAGCTAATTTCATTTTTCATTAAGCCGGTAGGATACCCTGAACCATCCCAGTTCTCATGATGATGAAGCGCAATATCGTACACTTCAGATGGGAGTTCGGAAACATCTTTGAGTACGCTTGCGGATTTCTGGGCATGCTTTTTCATTTCATTAAATTCTTGATCGGTAAGTTTCCCTGGCTTATTGAGAATCTTTTCATCGATTTCGGCCTTTCCTATATCATGAAAGAGTGCGCCAACCGCTAAATGTAACGCATGATCGCTGGGAATGTTCAAGTACCTGGACATTCTGAGGATCAACGTACTTACGCTGATTGAATGTATTAGTGTATATTCATCTTTTTTTCTGATCCTCGCCAATAAAGAGAGTGCATCGTAACTACGCTCAATAGATTGTTGCATTCTTCTCACCAGAGCGTAGATCTGACTCAAGTCCGGAAACTTCCCAATCAATATTTGATCCATTGAATTGTTAACAAACCGGACGGCGTCTTCTTTAATTGCTTTTGCTTCTTTTAATTCTTCTGATAAAGCCTCAGGTGTGGAAAAAATGCTTTGGGGAGGGGATGTTATTTGTGCATCAGCAATGTCTCTACTAAGGTACTGTGGTGTCGTTATTCGCCTCGCTGGCTGAATATCTTTACCGCGTTCTGTATCAATTAAAACCTCCTTAATACCCCAAGATAGTAAGATATTAATTGTGTGCATATCTTTTAGAAAAGATTTTTCTAAATGAATATTTTCCTTGCTCGTGTTGCACAAATAATCATGGATAAATACACCGGGTTTGAGAGCAGAAGTTTTTACTTTTTTTATCATATTTAGTACGGGGTCTCAAATATGAGGTGATTTAAAAAGCTGTTAGGCTACATTCTGCAAAATATTCAAATAATTGCCGATAGCCTCTTTAACCTTTTCAGGAGGATTATCGAACTGTATTCCTAGCCGTAGTTGATCACCGGACTTTTTCAAATTTCTTACAATTCCTTGAACGGGTTTATTTTCATCAAGCCCAGGTAACAGGCAATTAATCATTACAACATCACCTATATTAAAGTCGGGAAAGGGAGAATTGAGCTTTGCTTTGATTTTACACAAGCAACCTAAAATACTTAAATCGTTAATTACGCTATAAAATTCGTAATCCTCGCCAGCTTTTAGAATGGAGGGCACAAATATCTTGACTCTCTTTTCTTTTCGCAACTCGTGGTAGAAAATTACCGAAGGAAAATCTAAAAACAACAGGTTATGAGGCTCTGCAATCAAATTTTGTAAACGGGTTTTAAAAAGGCATAATTTCCCCAGGTTCAAATACCTGACCACGACCTCCTGATCTTTTTTAAAGAGATTGGTGACGTCTTCATCACCTTGGGGAACAGTCGCTATTATGCACTGGCCTGGAACAATCCCGACAAGACTGCTCATGAGGGGGCTTTCGCATTGGTCAATTTCAAGTTTTAATTTGGCACCAATTTCAGCCTCAATCGAGTGACTAGCTGGGGTAAACTGTTTTAGATCTAAGCGAGATTTATGCTTTTGCTCCTGAGTTTCCTGAAGGTTTCTTCTTTCATCTTGTAGACGTAGGGCTTCCATGATAAGTGACATGGCATTCTGATGAATTTCCCTTTCTCTCAGACCGTTGTAGTACTTTATTTCTACAAGGCTGTTTTCAAGAACAAGAAGTGAGTAAACTGCATCCTCTTTACTCAAAGAACCATACTCGGCTGAAACGACACTTCCATCCTTGATAAACAAAAAGCCGACATCCTTCTCTGACTTCACTTTTAGAGTACAAGTCTTAGCCTCGCTCTCTAACATCTGTAACAAGCTATGGATGGGGATGCCCTTTATAACGCTGCTTGTTGAAACTTCCAGAAGCTCTGAGGTCCATCGATAAAGATCCAAGGGATGGAAAGGAGTCTCCAGGCAGCAACTTACTCCCAATTTCAAAAGATCTTCTGCCTTATGTATGTTGCTGTTAATTAGCGCAATGCAGGGAACAAAAGGTACGGAGTAGGTGAATTTGTAAAGTTTTTCGATTTCTGATCGGGTTCGATCAGATACATCACAGATGACAAGATCCGCCGATTCGTTGAGAGCAATGTTTGCTGCTTCAGTTTCTTCGTGCACGGAAATGAGAGACAAATCTTCATCCCAACTATTGCACGTGTTTCGTATCGATTCTAGTTGTGATTCATTCCTTGAGAGTACCAGGATATTTTTCATATCAATACTTTGTACATTTGCTGGTTTTGTCGTCACCCCTCAAACAGGTTAGGTGGAATTTTAATCTAAATTAACTGTAAAATAGATATAAATTAATGTAAACTAAATCATAACATTTTCTGAACAAAAGTGGCTTGTATGCAAATTTGCCGAGCAGTTTCTTATTAGGATTGAAGCTGAAAAGTTTAAAGAATGGGGAAACGAATCGCTTATACGCTGGTTTCAAGTGCGGATCAGCAAACAGATCAGCAACTTGATGACATGACTTTCGATAAAGTATTTGAAGACAAGATTGGCAGTACCAGTCTTGATCGTCCCGAATTTAACAAGATGCTCCACTACATCGAACCAAACCGAGGAGACCATATCTACGTTTATGAGATTTCTATACTGGGGAGTTCGATGATTGATCTACATCAAAAAATTGATGTAATAAGGAAGAAAAGGGCCTTTTTAACATTCATCAAAGAACAGATTACCTTCGATCCTGATTATCAATCCACGGAGGCCCCAAATGTTTCGTTCGGTATGATGTCTATTTTCGATAAATTTGAGAAGAGTTTGATTAAAAAGCAGCAGGAAAAAAGTTATGCCCAAACTAACAATTACCGCAAAGATTAGTTTTAACGGTTTGATATAACTACTACTAATTCACAAAAGCGGTGAAAAACAGCTTTGTTGGATCCTGATTCAAAGGAATTAAATCTGAGCCAAGCCAACACATAGGTGACTAAACATAAGATATAGAAGCTGATAAAATTAGGATTATCAGAGGTTACAGATGAAGACTGTCAATGCATTTGTAAACAAGGAAAATTATACCGCTGTCACCTGTCCTCATTGCCAAAGGACCCACCGTGTACCTGTAGCAGCCCAGAAGGGTTTGAATAACAGGCTGGTAACTAATTGTAACTGTCTGAATAGTTTTAAGGTCAATCTAAATTTTAGACAATTTTATAGAAAAGAGGTGAACCTCGTCGGTGAGGTGCAGAATGTATCTGCAGGCTCTGAGGATTGGCATGCAATGGTTGTTGCTGACCTCTCACTGAGTGGTCTACGATTCAAGATCACTGGCCCGAAAGACATCGCTATCGGTCATCGTCTTCATGTCAGATTCACACTTGACGATCAACAGGCAAATGAAATTGAAAAGGAAGCACGA
>JARRLH010000061.1:0-11443 GCA_037387205.1 Desulfofustis sp. | reverse complement strand
ACAATACCCAAGGTGTCCCTTTTACAACCTGGGACACCTTGGGTCTTGTGTCCCCCCCGGCCAAAGAGCGGTTAAAGCTCGAACAGCCTGGTAGGACCCTGCTGTTCGGAAATAGACAGGATCGACAATTCATATCTATCCCGCAGTACTCTTTCCGCTTCTCTGTAGGCGATTTCCGGCAGATTGTTGGTCTCGCTCAAATGGGCCAGCACCACCTGGCTCACGCCGTCATGGATAACCGCGTCGAGCAGTCCGGCCGCATCACTGTTGGACAGGTGTCCCTGAGATGAGTGGACCCGCTGTTTGAGGGATTGCGGATAAGGGCCGTTCCTAAGCATATCGGGATCGTGGTTAAATTCCAGCACCAGTCCGTCGCACCGGGCCAGCCTGCGATTGATCAGCCGCGTGGAGATACCGGTATCGGTGCAGATGCCCAGCCGGACATGACCGTCGTCGATGACGAATCCCACCGGATCGGCAGTATCGTGGGAAATGGCGAAGGAGCGGATCTGCAGGCCGTCAAAATCAACCGCTTCCCCGGTTTCAAATTCTCCCCGCCTAAAGAGTTTGGTCAAGGTCTTGCCGGCCCCGCGATAGGTGCCTTCGTTGGCGAAGACAGGCACCCGGCAGCGCCTTGAGACGACCCCGACGCCGCTGATGTGATCATTATGCTCGTGGGTGACAAACACCGCCTTCAGACTTTCTATGTCCCGGCCTATCCGGGACAGCCGGCCGGCTAGTTCCTTGCCGGAGAAACCGCCGTCCACCAGAATGGCGGTGGAGCCGCTTTCAACATAGATCGAATTGCCTTTACTGCCGCTGCCCAGAACGCAGAATTTCACTCTCACACCCCGGTGTGACCAAACCCGCCGCTGCCTCGATCCGTATCTTCGAGCTCGGAGACAACGTCGATGACGGCCCTGACGACCGGAGCAACCACCATTTGGGCAACTCGGTCGCCCCGGGTGATGGTGACCGGTTCCCGTCCTAGATTAATCATGGCAATTTTCACTTCTCCCCGGTAGTCGGCGTCGATGGTCCCGGGACTATTTGGCAGGCTGAGACCCTGCTTGACCGCCAAACCGCTGCGGGGCCGGATCTGAATCTCATAGCCGGCGGGAATGGCCACCGCGAACCCGGTCGGTATCAGAATCCTGGCGCCGGGATCGATGGTTACCTGATCGGCGACAGCAGCACAGACGTCCATCCCGGCAGAACCCGCAGTTTTATAGGAAGGAACAGTAAGATCGGCAGCCGCGTCCCGGTCGAGCCATTTTAATTTGAGTGGTATCGGCGAAGAACGGTTTTCACTCATGGGAAAAATTAAAAATTGGCAATGGGGGCACAAAAAATTAAACTGTGTCCCCCTGAGCTGCGGAAGACAGCCAGCTAAGTGTGGATATGGGGACACCTTGGCCCGTGTCCCCTCGATCAGTTTTGGTTGATCAGTCGGTCAACAGCGCCTTGCGGCTCAGACGTATCCTGCCGCGACCGTCAATCTCGAGAACTTTGACCTCCAACTCGTCGCCTTCTTTGACGATGTCAGTCACCTTGTTGACCCGGCTCTTATCGAGCTCGGAAATGTGAACAAGTCCGTCGGTTCCCGGCATGATCTCGACAAACGCCCCGAAATCCTTAACCGTTTTAACCACTCCCTTGTAAACGGCGCCGACTTCAGGTTCCGCGGTGAGGGTCTTGATTTTCTCCATCAGGGCATCAAAACTGGTACCGTTAGTGGTGAAGATCTTGACCAAGCCACTGTCTTCAACCTCGATCTTGGCGTCGTACTCGGCCGATAATTCCTTGATGATCTTGCCCCCGGGGCCGATTATGTCCCTAATTTTGTCGGGGTTGATCTGATGGGCATGATATTTGGGGGCAAACTCGGAAATCTCGGTCCGTGCCTCGGCAATTCCTTTTTCCATCTCCCCGAGGATATGCAGGCGGCCGGCTTTGGCCTGGGCCAGAGCCTTGCCCATGATGTCACGGTCAACACCGTCGATCTTGATATCCATCTGCAGGGAAGTCACCCCGTCGGCTGTGCCTACCACTTTGAAATCCATATCACCGAGATGATCCTCGTCGCCAAGTATATCGGAGAGGATAACCACTTTGTCGTCCTCTTTGATCAGTCCCATGGCAATGCCCGACACCGGGGTGGAAATCGGTACACCGGCATCCATCAGGGCCATACTGGCTCCGCAGACAGTGGCCATGGAGGATGAGCCGTTTGACTCCAGAACCTCGGAAACCACCCTGATCGAATAGGGAAATTCACTGACGTCCGGCAGCGCGGCCTCGATACCTCGTCTGGCCAAGGTGCCATGACCGATATCGCGTCTGGATGGGCCGCTGAGTCTGCGCACTTCGCCCACGCAAAAAGGAGGGAAGTTATAGTGCAGCATGAAGCGCTTGTTCTCTTCTCCGCCGAGGGTCTCCACCCGCTGTTGATCTCTTTCGCTGCCCAGCGTAGCACTGACCAGAGCCTGGGTTTCACCTCTGGTGAACAGCGCGGAACCGTGGGCGCGCGGCAGGTAGCCGGCTTCACAGCTGATCGGACGAACCTGGTCGAAGGCTCGACCGTCTATTCGTCTGGACTCATTGACGATTTTGGCGCGCATCGCGGTTTTACGGTATTTCGAGAGCAGCTCCGAAATTTCGCCTGAGCGCTCGCCCTCGGGGTCGAGCTCACCATTGACTTTCGCCTTGAGTTCTTCATATCTGCTGCTGCGCTCAAGCTTGTCACCAGTGGAAATGACCGTCTCCAGGTCAGCTTTGGCACAGTCGACGATTCTGCTGTACAGCCCTTCGTCTGCCGGCGACGGTTCAACGTCTCTTTTTTGCTTGCCGCAGGCAGCCTGCAGCTCTTTCTGTACTTCAATCAGCGGCTGCAGATTCTGAAAGGCATAGAAAATGGCGTCGAGTACCGTATCCTCGGGCAGAGTATCGGCTTGTCCTTCAACCATCACCACCGCTTTTTCGGTGCAGGCCACGACGATATCCATGGCCGAGCCCTCAAGCTCTTTGACCGTCGGATTCATCACAAAATTTCCATCGATGTAGCCCACCCGGCCGCCGGCCACCGGCCCGCCGAAGGGGATATCGGAAAGGGTCAGGGCACAGCTGGCGCCGGTGAGGGCCAGCATGTCCGGGGCATTTTCCTGGTCCGCCGACAGTACCGAGGCAATTACCTGGGTTTCGGCGCAATACCCATCGGCAAACAACGGCCGCATGGGCCGATCGATGATCCGGCAGGTCAATACCTCGTTTTCACTCGGTCTGCCGATTTCTCTTCTGAAATAGTTCCCGGGGATGCGGCCAACCGAGGCCATTTTTTCCTGATATTCAATAGTTAATGGGAGAAATCCCAGTTCTGGTTTGTTTACCTTATCTCCTACAGCCGTTACCAGAACCATGGTATCTCCACTCCTGACAAGGACGGAGCCGGATGCCTGCTTGGCAAGCTTACCTGTTTCGATGGTAATTAGATTTGTACCGATCGTAGCTTCTACCTTCTTAATCATAATGTCTCCACTTGTGGGCCGCCTATTCGGCTCCACGATCACCGACCGGCTTTGTGCCGGCCGTTTTTGCATTTACTTCAAATTAGAAATTTCCTAATCCTTCCTACCGTCCTGCCCTATTGCAGAACAGCTTATCAATATTTTTTGCCTTACAGCGGGGGAAAAAGAGCGAAACCGGATAGCCCAGCCGCTGCAAACAAGCGACTCTGCCATCCGGTTTAACAGTTCTTCAAAAGAACCATGTAAGAGGAGTGGCGGATCTCCACCGTAACTGAACAGCGATAGACATGAAAGTCTGTCAGGAAGGTTTACTTGCGTATACCAAGTTCCTTGATCAGGGCCCTGTATTTCTGAATATCTTTATTTTTGAGATAGTCGAGAAGACTGCGCCGCTGGCCAACCAATTTCAACAGCCCCTGACGGGAATGATGATCCTTCTGGTGGATCTTGAAATGTTCGGTGAGATACTGGATTCTATCGGTCAACAGAGCAATCTGCACTTCGGATGAACCGGTATCGGACTCGTGTGTCTTGTATTTCTCTATAATCTCGTTTTTTCTTACGGCCGATTGTGCCACCACAAACCTCCTATATTCCTTACTACGCTCTTAATTAGCCTATACTATGTAATAAACATACTACGCACACATGATAATCTCAACCAGAAGAGATCAGGTGCATGATGAGTTATTTGTTCAAACAGCGTATGATACTCATTAATTATAAATTATGCAAGAGCTTCTGTACTTCTTCCACTTCGATCCTGTGTTCCCGCACCCATTGTGCCTTTTCAGGATCATCCAAGCAGCCCCCCGGCAGGCAATCCTCCACTGAAAAACAGCCACTCCGTATCCTCCGCAGCCCTGACAAATAGGCTCCACAGCCCAGGGCTGTGCCGATATCCTGAGCCAGGCTCCTGATGTAGGTTCCCTTACTGCATCTGATCTTTAATTCCATTGACGGCTGCGCCTGATCGGGCCGCACATCAACTCCCCCCAGTTCGAGTTCGTGGATGGTCACCTGCCGGGGCTCCTTGGTGATAGGTATCCCCTTTCGGGCGTAGTGATAGAGCGGCTTGCCTTTGTGCTTGAGGGCGGAGAACTGGGGCGGTGTCTGCAGGATTGTACCCCTGAATTCGGTCAGGGCCGCCTCGATAACAGCTCGATTGATGGCGTCGACCGGACCGCCGAGGCAGATTTCTCCTTCCGGATCCTGGGTCGTGGAAACCTTGCCGAGCACTACGGTAGCATGATAGATTTTTTCCCCCTCCATCAGCCTGTCGATAAGCCTCGTGGCCGGTCGGCCAATGCAGACCACCAGCAGACCTGAAGCGAAAGGGTCCAGGGTGCCGGCGTGACCGACCTTCTTGACCCCGAAAATCTTCCTCACCGAACGAACCACACTGAATGAAGTCCTGCCTGGAAGCTTATCTACCAGGACAACACCGGGATCAGGCTGGGGAATCATCGAGAGCGTAGGTTTGGGACAGGCTAGGCGGCGCTTTGGGCAGAGGAGGAAGTGCGCAGGGCGGTGGCGATGGAACTGATAATTTTTTCCCTTACCGAATCCAAGGAGTCTGCCGGGAACTTGCACCCGGCCGCATTTCGATGCCCGCCCCCACCGAATTGTTTGGCAATCGAGGCGACGTTGAAATCTCCTTTGGCCCGCAGGCTGACCGAAATAATATCTGCTTTAGTCTCCTTTAAAAAGACGGCAACCTTCACCGGACGGATGGAGCGGGGGTACTCTACGAACCCCTCCACGTCCTGGGCCAGGGCGCCGCTCCGGTCAAACATCTCCCTGGTCACATGGATGCAGGCAACCTGCTGACTCTCGCGCAACTCCAGAGTTGCCAGCACCCGCTGCATCAAGTCGAGCCGTTCCGGACTGTAGTTGTCGTAGATAAGGTTGGCAACCTGGTTGGGGTTGACGCCCAGTTCAACTAGGCGGCCGGCGATTTCAAAGGTGCGGGCCCCGGTACACTCATACCTGAATGAACCGGTGTCGGTACAAATCGCCACATAGAGCGAAAATGCACCTTCATAGGTGGGGGTCTGTCCCAGTGCCTCGCTGATCTCATAGACCATCTCACCGGTTGAACTGCACTGCGGATCGACCCAGCGATGATCGCCGAAATTCTGATGCGAGAGATGGTGGTCGACCACCAGGAAAGGGGATATCCTCAGAAACTCGTGCTGGTAGCGCCCCATCCTGTCGGCTTCTCCGCAATCAAGGGCACTGGCACAGAGATCGACTCCCGCTTCATCCACGAACTCCTGCAAATTGTCGATGTCGTTACTCAGCGCCCGGCTGTTCGGAAGAAAACTGTAGAGATGGGAAATAGGTTCATCAAGGTAGGCAAAGACCCGTTTGCCCATCTGCTCGAGCAGGCAAACCATGGCCAGCAGTGAGCCCAGCGCATCCCCGTCTGGCTGGACATGGGTGGTTACCACGCAATGACTGGCATCCCTGATAACCTCGAGAATCTTTTCAGGAATCTTCTTGTCGCTCATCTCTGTCTCGGGCGATATCGTCGAGCAGCCTCTCTATTTTTTTGACCTCTTCGAATTCTTCATCATACCAGAAGCGAAGTTCCGGCGTAAACCGAAGATTCAGGGTTTTGGCCAGATGACTGCGCATAAAGCCGGTGGCCTTCTGCAAACTCCTGGTCACCTGGGCCATTTTCGTCTGCCCCTCGAACATGGTGAAGTATACTTTTGCGTGCCGCAAGTCATCGGAGAGCTCAACCCGGCTGATCGTTATATCCTGCAGCTGGGGATCCCGTACCTTTTGTAAAAGCAGCACAGAGAGTTCGTTTTTGATCACATCGGCGACCCGCGCGGCCCGCTTGGGGGGCTGAGTTCTAGTCGCTCCCAGTGATTCGAGTTCCTGTTTGGGGTGCCAGTGGGTAGCCATGATCCTTTGCTAGAGGGTGGATTCAACCTGTTGCATGACAAAGGCTTCGAGGTTGTCACCGACCTTGATATCGTTGAAATTTTCGACACCGATACCGCAATCGTAGCCCTGAACGAATTCTTTGGCGTCATCCTGAAAGCGCTTCAGCGATCCGATCTTACCCGTATAGACCACCACTCCGTCTCGCAGTACCCTGACCCCGGCGTTTCTCCTGATCGCCCCGTCGGTCACCGAACAACCGGCGATTCTGCCGACCTTGGGCACATTGAAGACTTCGCGCACCTCGGCGTTGCCGATCACCTCTTCCTCGAAGGTCGGATCGAGCATACCCACCATCGCCTTTCTGATATCGTCGAGAGCGTGGTAGATTACATCGTAGGAGCGGATATCGACGTGCTCCTTCTCGGCCATCTCCTTAATCTTGGCCGAGGGGCGCACATTGAAGCCGATAACAATGGCATCCGAGGCTGAGGCCAGAAGAATGTCCGATTCACTGATCGTGCCGGAACCCTCATGCAGCACCCGGACCCTGATCTCATTGGTGGAGAGTTCTTCAGCCGCCTTGGCGAAGGCCTCAAGGGTTCCCTGAACATCGGCACGGATGATCATCCGCAGCTCCTGGACATCGCCGTCACTCATCTGCTCGAACAATTTATCCAGGGAGATCTTGCTGCCGGCCGCCAATTCCGACTCGCGCACTTTCATGGAGCGGGCCTGACTGACGTTTTTCGCCATTTTATCATCGGTGACGACGATAAATTCATCACCGGCCTGGGGAACACCCGAGAGCCCCTGTACCTCGACCGGCTCCGAGGGGCCCGCACTCTTTATCTTGCGGCCCTTGTCGTCGAGCAGCGCCCGGACCTTGCCGCTGTATTGCCCAACCACGAAGTTATCGCCGTTGTGCAGCGTTCCCTCCTGGATCAGAACCGTGGCAACGGCGCCGCGCCCCTTATCCAGGCGGGCTTCGACCACTCTCCCCTTGGCCTTCCTGGTGGGATCTGCCTTGAGTTCCAGGATCTCGGCCACGAGTTGAATATTTTCGAGCAGCTCGTCGATACCGATATTCTGCTTGGCGGAGGTTTCGCAATAGATGGTCTGGCCACCCCAATCTTCGGGAATCAGTTCGAGCTCCGCCAGTTCACGCTTGACCCGGTCGGGATCGGCGTTGTCCTTGTCGATCTTGTTGACCGCCACCAGAATCGGGACATCGGCTGCCTGGGCGTGGTTGATCGCCTCACGGGTCTGATCCATAACGCCGTCATCGGCGGCGACCACCAGGATGACCAGGTCGGTGATCTGGGCACCGCGGGAGCGCATCTCGGTGAACGCGGCATGGCCGGGCGTATCTACGAAAGTCACGTCGCCGGCCTTGGAGCGCACATGATAGGCGCCGATATGCTGGGTTATGCCGCCTGCTTCACCTTCTGCCACATCGGTTTTGCGGATGGCATCGAGAATCGATGTCTTGCCGTGATCGACATGGCCCATGACGGTGACTACCGGTGATCGGGTCTGGGTCTCTCCGCCTTCTTCCTGGGCATCCAGGATCTGAATGCCGATCTCTTCGGTAATGCCCTGTTCGATCTCATAGCCGAAATCGGTGGCGATCAGCGTCGCGGTATCGACATCCACCGCCTGATTCATCGTGGCCATGACGCCGAGTCCCATCAGTTTGGCAATTACCTCGCTGGCTTTGACTTTCATAGTGGAGGCCAGCTCGCCGACTGATATGGACTCGTAGACGGTGATCTTCTTTTTGCTGGCCTTCATCTCGATGGTTGACGGAGCGGATTTCTTTTCGGACCTTATCTTGCCCCGCTTCCCGCGTCTGCCGCCCCGTTGGTAGTCGGCGTCGAAATGGGTGAACTTGATGTTTTTCTTTCCTTTTTTGAAACCTTTGCCACGGCCTTCACCGTTCTCTTCGGTTTCGCGCTGGCCGCGCTTGCCCTTTTTGCGCCCGCGATCGCCGGACTCGGGGACCGGTCCCGGTTGAAATTCCGGGGCACCTTCTCGGCCCGTTTTTACAGGGCCGCGGTTTGCGCCTCTCTTCGGGCGTGTTTCACTTTTTTCTTTTTCCTGTTCGACGGGAAGTTCGATGGCACCCACCACCCGGGCTATCTTCTTACGTTCGACCTTTTTCGGTTTGGTGATCTCCTGGGAAGCCTCTTGCTCATCGGCCTCTTCGCCAACACTTTCCTCGGCCTCAGCAACAACTTCCTCGGCGGCAGCCTCCGACGGTTCCTCGCTCATTTCCTGCGGCTCAGCCTTTTCGGCCGGTTCCGCGACTGCCTCCGCACCGTCTTCGACGCTTGCAGCCGTTTCCGCCGGTTCAGCAGCCTCCTGAGTTTCAGCCGCTTCCTCGGCCACCGCTTCGGCACCTTCCTCACCGCTTTCCTCGGCAGCCTCGGGCGCCGCCTTGGCCCGTCTTCTGATGATAGTGGTCCGCCGGCGAATGACTGTCGACTTCTGATCACCCTCACCCTCTATGCGCTTTTCGACCTTTTCGGTCTCGGGCTCGGGTTCGGGTTCAGGCTCGGCCTTCTTGAACATCGTCTTGCGGATCTTGTCGGCCGTATCCTCATCTACCGTCGAACTGTGGCCCTTGATTTCGTAACCGGCGGCAATCAACTTGTCGGCAAGTTCCTTGCTACCCATGCCGGCTTCTTTTGCCAGTTCGTAAACCCTCACTCTGCTCATACCCTGCTCCTGAAAAACCTAAAAATCATCGACTTGATCCGAAGATCACCGTCCTTAGTTCTCGCTTACTGTCAGGTTAGACGAAACGCCCGTTTCAATCGTTTCCCGCTTTGCGCAAAGCGCTCTTTGCACTCTCTTGTGTCACAGTGATATGCCCCCCGTCCCGCACGCTTCTGTTCGGGATCGGGATGTGGCGCACCATCCTGCCAGACGTACCTGATCAGCTCGGTCTTCGCTCCTTTGCGGTTGCAGCTGATGCAGGTCCTGATCGGCTCTCTGGTCATATCACCACTTATTGCTTGCCCTCGCCCGGGTCCGCCTTGTCATCGGAGACTTCAGGCCCGAGCTCGGCAGTTTCCGTCTCCACGGCTTGGCTCTCCTCATCGGAGACTTCAGGCTGGGGCTCGTCATCCGGCTTGGACTCGGGCTGCGCGGCAGACGACTCATCACTTTCAGCCTCAGCTGTAGACGGCTCAGCAGCGCCGGCCTCCACCACAGGCTCCTCTGCTTCGCTCGGCTCCGCTGCTGTCTCTACAGCCCTTGGCCTCGTTCGCTCCAGCGACAAGCCGTGTTCCTCGGCGACCTTGACCGCAGCCTCGATGAGCTGGGCGCCGAAATCATCATCAATTGCCCTGATAATGGTCAGCTCCTCGATATCGGCGGTGGCAAGATCGGCCGCATCTTTAATTTCTTTGCTGAATAACTGGTCGGCCAGGCCCTCATCGATTCCCGGCACCTGCAGCAGGGTCTGATAACCCTCGTCCTCGAGGTTGGCCCAGCGCTGCTCACTCTTCACGTCGATGCGCCAGCCCATGAGTTTGGAGGCCAGACGGACGTTCTGACCCTGGCGGCCAATGGCCAGCGACAACTGGTCGTTGGGAACCACCACCAGCAGGGAATTGGCATCCTCGTCGACCATGACCATGCTGACATGCGCCGGTGCCAGCGCATTGTAGACATATTTTGCCGGATCCGGGCTCCAGGTGACGATATCGATCCGCTCACCCTGCAGTTCCTGAACCACATTCTGGACTCGCGAGCCCTTCATGCCGACACAGGCGCCCACCGGATCGACGTCGGACTCGGTGGAGGAAACAGCGATTTTGGCGCGAAAGCCAGGTTCCCGGCTGACCCCCATGATTCTGACGATGCCCTCGGCAATCTCGGGCACCTCCATGGTGAACAGCTTGGCCAGGAATTCGTCGGCCGTGCGCGACAGGATAAGTTGGGAATCCCTCGCATTCTCACGCACTTCGGCGAGATAGGCCCGTATGCGGTCGCCCTGCTTGAAGGACCGCTTGGGAATCTGGTTATCCTTGGGAAGTATGGCGTCGGTCCGCCCCAGGTTGACTATCATGTTGCCGCGTTCGAAGCGCTGCACGATGCCGCTGACCACCTCTCCCTCGCGGTCCTTGAACATGCCGTAAATTACTTCCCGTTCAGCATCTTTCATCCGATGGATTATCACCTGCTTGGCCGATTGGGCGGCGATCCTTCCGAGGTCGGTGATGTTCTCCATTTTCTCGCCCAGCTCATCGCCAAGCTGCACTTCAGGGTCAAGCTGCTGGGCCTGCTCGAAGGCAATCTCGGTCTGATCATCGACAGCCTCTTCGACCACATTGCGGAACTGGAATACCTCAACCTCTCCATATTCCTCGTTGTAGTGCACTTCGATATCGCGTCTGCTGCCGTATTTCTTGCGGGCAGCGGAGGCAACCGCTTCTTCAATCGCCTCGATGAGCAGCTGCTTGTCGAAACCGCGATCTCTGCTGATCTGGTCAATAATCCGTTTTAAATCCGATAACATGTATCTATCCTCGCAATAACTGCCTGCCAACCAGGCACTACTCGGTCTTCTCCTCTACCGGTACGGGTCAGAGCGTCAGGCGGGCTTTTTCAACGTTTTCCCACTCGAGTCTGTGGGTCTCGCCCTCGTCACTGAGTACCGCTAGTTCATTTTCCTCGACGGTCACTAGCTCGCCTATGATCACCCGCCGGGAATCGACCTTCTCTTTGAGCTTGATACGCGCTTTCTTGCCGAGGTGGCGTCGACATTCCTCCAGCGTTCGCAAGGGGCGCTCAAGCCCCGGCGAAGAGACTTCCAGGTGATACGGATGATCGATGATATCTTCGACATCCAGAAAATCACTGGTTTCCCTGCTCACCTGGGAGCAGTCATCGAGCGTAACACCCTCTTCCTTGTCGACCACGAGGCGCAGAACCCAGCCGTGCCCTTCCCGGCGAAACTGGACGTCAAACAGTTCCAGTCCCATGGCCGGGAGCAGGGATTCGGCGAATTCACG
>JARRLH010000060.1:0-11474 GCA_037387205.1 Desulfofustis sp. | reverse complement strand
TCGAGGCCCACCATGGCACCCTTGAGCCTGGTATTGCCCCTCGGTTTGGTGGGCAGCGCCTCAACAGCACTGGTGAACTCATCCTTACTGTAGGTCCGTATACTTAGGTGCGTTTTCAAGTCGTGCCATGCCCAGCCGGGGGTGAACGAGTAGATCCCTGCCTGCCAGTCAAGTTCGGGCAGGGTGGATACTTTTTCTTTGAGTATCTGCCGTTCGGCCTCAATTTCCATCATATCAGTGCTGCCATACTTATCTGACATCGAACTGGATGAATCGTGAAGCACAATAAAGTTATCGGCCGTTTTCACAAAGACAACGTCTCCTTCATGGTGCATTGCCATCAGAGAGCTTGACATAATCATACAGAACAGAAAAACAACAGACGCAGTAAATGAGCTAAATCTATATAGACGGTACATGAGCCCCTCCATTTGTTCCGAATTGAGAAAGATTTCTGCCCCGTCGAATTGGGCAGCTAAACTAGTGGTTTCAATAATTACCAAACTACAGAAAGCAAGGGCCCGATGAGTTCTCCTCTTCGGGGCGGCGCTCTTTTATAGAAAAAGCAGCCCCCAAAACAAGACAATACCGAACTGTACCGCGCCAATTGCCAGTGAAGCCTTGAGTGCTCCGGTCAACCCGTTTACTTGGATGCCATTGCCGCGCCAACCCAAAATCAGGATTGTGAACGCAGTTGTGTTTCCAGTTAAGCCGCCAAATAAGCGCTGCCTGACGACTTCAGGTCGTTTTTCTGACAATCGAGCCCTTTGCAAAACTAAGATTTTCGTTCAAAATCAAACCATGCGAGAAATGTTACCACAGGCATATGATTGATATTCCGAGGATAAAATTTTGAGCATAACGCAGAATTTGGGCGAAAAGATCGTTTTGCAAATGGCTCAATCGACTTTGTTTCACAACCCACTGGTTCAGGGAAGAGTCATCCTCTGCTATACATTAAGGAAAGAACCGCCCATATTGAGAGAATTGCCAGCACCGGCCAGATCACCAGCAGGTCGACCCGAATATTGGCCTCAGGGGTTTTGATCACTATCAGCAGCTCCCAGGCTGCATAGAGACCCCACATAATTGATGCGACAAGCAGCAATCGAAGACGTCGATTAGCACCGAGCTCTGTAAAGCGCAAAAGGAGATACCCCGCCCAAAATAACACAGCGACAAAAAAGATATTGAGCGGCTTTGTGACGAATAACGCGGCCAGAAAATTCAACGCTAATCCTCTCTCAACCGAACAGCTTCAGCACAATGATTCGAAGCAATCAGGACTACCTGACCAACTCACGATACTCAATTGAGCGGGTCTGCGCCGAATCGATTCTGCCCGGCCGTGCCCTGCTGGATAAACCAGAAAAGCAGAATAAAAAAGCCGATAATGGGGATACACGAAAGCAGCAGCCACCAGCCCGATTTATCCAGGTCGTGCAGGCGTCTGACCCCAACTCCTATGGAGGGCACAATAATCGCCAGCCCCCAAACGGTGCTGAAAATGCCGTAACCTGAGGCACCGTTGAAAATCAGGTTGTCGAGAATGGATAAAGCAACTGCCACGCCCCAGCAAAACAGAGCAAACCACCAGTATTCGGAGCGTGCTGCCCGGTCACTGAAGTTGATATATTTTTCTTTCAGGCACGTTCGTACCGCATCGGTGAAACTCATCATGATATTGGCTCTCCTGAAATGCTTACTTTGTATGGATTACGATTCAGGTAATGTTTGGTGCACGTCTGATCTCTGCTGCCACTCGTACCATTGGAAATCGAGTTTAGAACTCTTTTTGAACCTGCTGCTCAGCGCTCCCTTGTCACTGAAGAGCAAAACTAAACAATTATCTGCTCCAGTCAAGACACGGTCGGGGGAGATTGTAAATAACCACTTGATTTTGAATTATTAATTGAACTATTCACTGAGGCAGGCTTGATTTTACCTCTCTGAGGCAACAATTGTATTGGGTGGTCCCGGAGTGGCCCGTGACGGCGGCGGCAATGCCACGGTAATCATCACCAAGCCCGACGGGGTGAAACGGGCCATATTTTTCCTAGACGGCAAAGCCAACAGTGCCGACACCAGCCAGGCGGACGGCTACGGCGAGTTCAAGGCCGAACAGGAAAACGATCTGCACCTCATCCGGGTCGGGGAGGAGCGCTATGAGATCCCCGATGCGGTGATCACCGGCGGTTGAGATAGTTAACTTTGTAAAGCAACGGAAACGCATTGAGCCCTGATTGGATCGCTGTTTCCTAAAATATTCCAGACAACGAGAACAAGAGTTTCATGACAGGTAACAACAAAAGTTTGATACATCGGATACGTGGTACCGTTAGAATTCTGCCGGTCAGTTTGCTCTCTATTTTCTTTGCCATGGACTCGTCCGCTGCGGGCCAGTTCGATGAGGCACTGTTCGATGAACTGGAGCACCACGTACCGGAGCTGGCGTCCTCTTCCTGGTACGGCGAGGCGCTGGCGGTCGAAGAGCAGTGGCTGTTCGAGGTTTACCGGGAAAATGGCTTCCAGCCTTTCTGGTTCTCTGATAACGGTCTTGGCGAAGCGGCCATGGTTCTGCTGGACACGCTGGAAAACGCTGATCAGCACGGCCTTGCTCCGCAGGATTACAACGTCGAATCAATCACGGCCCTGCTGGACCATGCGAACCAGGCGGAGCGTGCCCGGCTCGACCTGGTCCTGACCGATGGGTTTCTGCGCTATGTACATGACATAAGCGAGGGACAAAGCAAAGCCCGCCATGCCTTTCCGGAACTGTTCAGTGAAGCCGGATCCCCGGCCTTTTCCCCGCTCGAGGCTATCGGGTTCGAAGGCCATCCGGGTGGAATGCAGGGCTACTTGAGCTCCATGGCTCCTCAACATCCTTATTACCGGCAATTGACCGAAGCACTGGCCGAATACCGCAAGATTGCCCAACTGGGCGGCTGGCCTTCGATAAAAGATGGTCCCACACTGCATCCTGGTGAAAGAGACTCCCGGGTTGGCCGGCTCAGGGAATTGCTGATCACAACCGGCGACCTGCAGCAGGATAACGGTCAGGGCGATCTCTACGATTCCGAGACCGTGGCCGCAGTTAAACGTTACCAGCAGCGTCACGGATTGAGTGACGACGGGGTGATCGGTCCTCAAACCCTGGCGGCAATGAACGTGCCGGTTGCGGAGCGGATCGAGCAGCTGAAGCTCAACCTGGAGCGCTGGCGCTGGCATGACAGGGAGCTGGGCGATACCTATGTGCTGGTGAATATCGCAGGGTTCGATCTAAGGGCAGTCCGAGAAAACCGTCTTGAATTGGAAATGAGGGTTATCGTCGGCAAACTGCATCATGAGACCCCGGTCTTCAGCGACAGGATACGCTATGCCGAGTTCAACCCGTTCTGGAACCTGACCCCGCATATCGCCCGCACCGAGACGCTCTCACACCTGCGCAAGAATCCCGGCTATCTGGCCGAAAAGCATATCCGCCTTTTTTCCAGCTGGGGCGGTGATGCGGTGGAACTCGACCCGCTGAGTATAGACTGGCAGTCGGTCACGCCCCGGGCCATGAACCGCTACAAGCTGCGGCAGGATCCGGGTGTCTGGAACGCACTCGGGACAATGAAGTTCATCTTTCCAAACAAATATTCGGTCTATCTGCACGACACTCCCAACCACGATCTTTTCCTTACAGCGAATAGGGCTTTCAGTCACGGCTGCATTCGGCTCAGCGACCCGCACGCGATGGCGGTTTTTCTGCTCGACCAGGGCGACGGCTCCTGGAATCGGGCGCGGGTGGAAGCCATCGTGGACAGCGCTAAGCGCACTATCGTCAACCTGCCCGAGCGGATACCGGTGCACCTTACCTACCTGACCGCCTGGCACGATGAAGATGGAGTACTCCACTTCAATGAGGATCTTTATGGAAGGGATAAGAGGTTGTTACAAGCCCTTAATGCTGGCAATTAGAGTCGCATGATCCGACTCATGACGCGAGAGAACGATACATTCGAGCCCACCAGTAGACATGGCGGGGATGCTTCCACAATAAACAGAACAGCAGCTGCGGCGTTGAGACGGCTCCATAGTACATCCTCAGCCACCATATGGAAGGCAGAAAGGTTTTACGCAAAATTTCCGGTAGCCGTGTGCCTGCAGCCTTCAAGTCCTTGAGCCGCTTATGCGGCCAGCCCTGGTAAGGCACCGGTGTCAGATTATTGTCCGGTAGCAACCATGGTGGTACTTTTTCCCTATCCCATGGTGTGAGGTGATGGAGCAAGGGCAGAGCCGCGCACAGCAGCGGGTGATTACTGCGAATCCGCTCCCAGTCCAGGTTTTCGTGGTAGGTTTCGACGAAGCCCACAATATCTGCCACATTGATGAGTTTGAAGGACTCATAGGTCAGCGGTGCTCGGAGCCCGTGCTGAAAAAGATAGTGAAGCATCTCCTCACTGGAAAACGTGGCGGCTTGCTTATGACCAAGGATGAATTGCCGCCTGCTCTCATAGAGCTGGTCAAAATCAACCTGGGGATAATAAGGGGGACATTCTGGATAAAGTCCTCGGTGAAGCTCAACACACACCGATGTGTTCCCCACTTGATAGTAGAGTGGGGGGAGATGAAAGTGATCTTTCGGTAGTACAGCTTTTTCCTGCCTGAATCCGTTGGCTTTCAACAGACCATGTGCCCGATCCACCTCATTCCTGCCGAGCAGCAGGTCAATATCCCGCATGGGTCTTGAGGAGGGATCAGGATAGATAGTGTACGCCAGAGCGCCGCCTTTGAGCACGAGGCAGCGAATACCTTCCTGCTCGAATAAGCCGAGCACTTCAAGGAGTATCTGTGTCCGGATCTCAGCCAGTTGCTGGTGACGCTCAGAAAGAACGTGAAGACTCCGCTTCACCCACGCCGGGTAACTGCTGCCCGATTCGAGCAAGTGCTTTGCAAGCAGCGGAGCCATCCCTTCCAGCTCTGCCCGGGTGAGCAGCATCCGCCAGTCTTTAACTGCACCACTGAGTTGTTGCAGCATTGCGTGCTGCTCTGAATGACCGTCAATACGGGCGCAGAGTTCAAGGAGACGAACGCGCATTGATCAGCTCAGCACATTCGGGGAGCAGAAGATCGATTCCACATCTTCAAAACGACTATAGGTAAGAGAGTAAGAATTGCAGTTCCTCACTGTTTCCGCTAAACGTGGAACACCAAGCCCTTCAAGGTTTCTGGCATTGACATGCGACTGCATGAGCAGAAAGCAGCTCTTTGCTGGGGACAGCTTTTCCAGCGTCATCGCTGCCCCCTCGACGTAGTGTGGGAAGACGATATGGGTTACCTGAGGACCTTGCAGGGTGAACCTGTCGTTGAGAAGCCGGTGCGGAATCATCATCTCGTTTTCAGAAACAATGATCTGATCATCGCACTCTTGCAGGTTCATCCACGAATAGTGGTTCGGGCCGGTTTTGAGGCTGATGGGTCTCGTAACAGGAGTGACCGTGCCGTTGTCTGCGAGAAATATCAGTTCATCGGTCAGATACTGATACCCGTGCGCCACAAGCCATGCTGTCAGGGTGCTTTTGCCCGTTCCGCTCTGCCCCGGCAGGATAATGCAGGAGTCGTCCCTACGTACCGCACCGGCATGCAAGGCGTGGCTTTCCTGGTTGGCGTCGATGCAGTGATAGAGGACTTCGTTCATCAGGATGACGGCCAAATGATAGGGGTTCTGGCCGAAGTAGAGCCGCTTGTCACCATCCCACAGAGAAATCATCGGCTTTGAGCCCGAGTAGATCAGATCATAGTGTTTCTGCTGCCGCTCGACATCCCCTCCGGGAAAGTCGATAAATAGAAATTCGGCCAGCCGGTAGGCTTCTTCATTGTTGCACGCTATCTCGAAGGATTGACCGCCAAAGCCGGTTTTCAAAGTCTTGCTCTGATCACTCATCTTCAAAAGTAATCACACCATTTGACTCGAGAGTCGAGAGTACCTCGATAACTTCCTGATCGATTTCTTTCCGTTGATCCGGGTAGTGGTGTTGAAGGCGGTCGATGATCTGGGCAACGTTTAAATCATCGCCGCACAGTTGCAGGACTGCCTGGGCGGTGATGTTCAGATATAATGCTCGCTCGTCTGTCTTGCTGTAGAGGAGCAGTTCGTCCCCGAATTTCTCTGCGGTGTAGGAGTTACTAATTTTCGGTTTTCTGCTTCTGTCCATGGTCAGTATTTTTGTGTGCCGATTTACATAACTTTTAGTCGCTTACATTTTATCGAAAAAACCAGCAGGCAAATAGTAAAACTGGGCTTTGGGGACGCTATTCTCAGCAGTAGATAATTCATTTGCATACCCATTCAACGTGATATTGAAGACGATATGCACAATGAGCTCCACATCGCACTTCCATGCCACCAGAACATATCGCCTTCGGGCTCATTCATGCACGGATAAACACGTGGTGTTCTGTCTTCAACCACATGAGAACCTACTGAAATCGTATCTGGACTGTGGAAAAAACTCGGGGTCTCCGCCACTGATGTGTTTTCGGCACCGCTTTCATACAGGTGATCTTGATTTCAGTTTGGATTTGTTTTTTGCGTGATAGAAATTTTTCAGCATGAAGTTGTAACAAGCATCATCGTAAGCCGACACGGCCCTAAAGCTCTTGCTCGATCGGCAGCATGCCGAGCAGCCAGTCTTCGAGCCTCTGCAGAAAGGACTCCGCAGGCTGGCGCTTAAGGATAGTGTCTCCGGCAATCCAGTTTGTTCTGCCCTTATCGTCCAATCTCAGATACCAGGCGTTACGCTGGAGAAAATCGATTGCCAGCAGATCCCGCAGGTGGCTGTTGAAGGCCGGACTCCTGATCACCAGCCCCATTTCGGTGTTGAGGTAGAGCGAGCGCGGATCGAGGTTGGCACTGCCGACAAAACTCAGATCTTGGTCGATCAGCATCAGCTTGGCATGCAGGCCGAGATGTTTGTCGCCGACCGGGGCATCCATGTAACGAGTCCTGTCCTCAGCCAAGACACGGATCTCATGAACCTCGGCGCCATGGGTGAGCAGTCTGCTCAAATGGGCTCGGTAGGCGCTGTGGGCAGCCACATGGTTGTTCGAGCGCAGGGAATTGGTCAGGATGCGTACCTGAACTCCCCTTTTCTCCGCTCGCTCCACCGCAGATTCGAGTTCGGGGGTCGGGATCAGGTAAGCTGATACGAGCACCAGCTCTTTCTCGGCATGCTCCATTAGATCGATGAGTGTCGACGAAAGTTGAATGGGCTGTGCATCAGCATCACCCAGATTCCTGGTTGCCGGGGTATCGGCGACGACACGAACCTCTCCGGAAAGACCGGTCTGTGCAGCCCCGATCCAGGCAGCCATCCGGGAAGCCTCATCCTCAGCTGATTCTTGATCCAGGCCACCTCCTGGCGGCATCCGAGAGTCGTCCAGCCGAGGAAGCGGCTGGGCCTTGAACAGCGTTTCAGCAGGATAAGACCAGTCACTGTTCCAATAGGTGTCAAACGACTGGCTGATATCATCAACCGAAGGGCCTGCGGTGAGAATCTCGAAATCGCGGAAATTATAGCGTTCATGGCGGCCAAAATACTCATCGGCGACATTGCGGCCGCCGACGATTGCAGCCCGGTTGTCGACCATGAGTATCTTGTTGTGCATCCGGTGGTTGATCCGCTTGAACTCACCTAGGTTGAAGAGTTGGCGAACAATCAAGTGCGCACTTCTCGAAGACACTGGATTGTAGATCCGCAAGGCACTGTTTGGATGTTTCAGCAGCCCAATTAGGGCGAGGCTGTAGGCATCGGTAAACGTGTCGTCGATCAGCACGCGGATACGGACCCCGCGTTCAGCTGCGTCAATAAGCCGCGCTGTGACGGCGAGACCGGTGGCATCGTCCTTCCAGAGAAAAGTCTGCAGGTCGAGCGACTGCGTGGCACTGTCAATGACGCGCAGCCTCCACTCAAGCGCCTGCCTGCCTGTGTTGAGCGGGTAGATCCAAGTATCTGAGCGAACCGCTTCAAGCTGGTACCAGAGTGGGGAAGATGCGGCTGGGGCCTCATATTCGCCTGCCAGTTCCAACGGCATTAGCTTGGCGCAGCCACTCGCGAGTAGAAAAATGGCCAGTACCGACAGTCTCGCCAGAGAACGATAACGTGCCTGATGTTCAGGCAAGGACAGCCGGGCGCAGAGAGTGAAGGTTCTTGGTATACACTGCTCAGCCGACCAAAATGACGGCTTCAGGAATTTCATAATGCTGGTCGCCAATCCGGATCATCCGGTCCAGTTAGCAAAGATCCGCCGAGTCTGCTGATACGGCCCCCACTCCGGGCAGAGGCCGTGACCCTCGAAAGGATTCACAGAAACCTAGATTTGTTTGAAGTCTCCAGTAAAGTATCACTTGCATCCCTGGGGACAATCGAACAGGCACTCGCCCACTTCACGTTTGCCACCCGCTTGTCTTACGTAGCAGCGCTTGTTGGTCTTACAATTGCAGAATTGCTGCAATTTCCATCCTGCGCTCGCCGCGTAGCGAACATGCTCTTTATCTCCCCTTGTCTGGTGATGATTCTCATGGCCGGGGCGAATGATCTCCAGTGACGACACTGCATGATCCAGGCCGTGCCTGATATGATCGGCATCTTCCATCACCCTTACTGAGCGTCCACGGAAGTTGGAGTCTTCGTACAAGATCACCTCGACGCCCTGGTCAACCTCGATCGAGGCGATGTCATCGTTCCAGTTTTCATCTTTCAGATTGCGGACGCTGTCGGAAGTACAGAACCGATCGCCTTGCCAGTCCCTCTGGTCGTAAACGCATACCTGGTCACGAGCCGAGGCCAGGCCGCAGAGCAAACCCAAAATCAACAGCGTGCTGAGAATTGATACCCTTGTGAAGTGCTGTATGAGTGCGTTCATGTGCAAGTCTCCTATTTGGTTAGCGGTGGGATACGAAATCCCATTTATGCAGTTTTTCCGTTTATCGAAAGTGGCTGTGGCACCAAATTGACCAACCTGTCCTGCGTCAAAGCTCAATTGCTGCAGGCGTCTCGTTGCCTACTCCTGGGCCATGTGCTCTTTTACCTTTTGCCAAGAGGTACTCAGCGAATCATGAGCATCGGCGAACCCCTTCTTTGTTTCCTTCCAGGCGTCAGCCGAGCTGTCCTGCATTTTATCGACCCAGCTTGCCAACTCCTGGCGCTGCTCCTCCATTTCCTTGTTCGAAACCTCGTAATTCTGCTTGGCGGAATCTTCCATGGAATGCCAGTTTTCCTTCATCGACGATTCCGCTTGTTCCATGCTTTTGTCCAGTTTTTTCATCATTTCTTTTGCTTCGGCGATCGCTTTGTCTTTCTGATCAACGCTGTAGTCCCCGATGGCGCTCGCGGCTTCCTGGATTTCTTTCATTACCTCATCCTGGCTGGCAGCCTGGATGAGCGTTTTTGACATAAGTAATGAGCATAGAAAACAGGCAAGAATTGCCACAATTTGCTTTGTCGTAATGGCATGAAACAGCTTCATGATTTGACCTCTAAACACTGACTTGAGGGCGGGCCCTGTGGTAAATGATCTTTAAACGATAGAAGCTTCAGAAGGGGTATTCCCGCACGATAAAATCAGCGGTTCCTTCTAAAAAACTCAAGAGTGACAATTAAATTGCAAATCGGCTTTGTCAAGGTACATGCTTAAAATTGATGGATAATTTGAGGATCTTCACAGATGCGCCTGACGAGAGGGTCCCATCGGCAAGATTAGATTTTTATACAATTGGGGCGCGAGGGTAATCAGTTTGTGCAATTACCTCTTACGCGGCGGACTGATCAACGCCTCTCCATCCAGCACTATGGAACCCTCCTGGTTGGCACAGGTGGTTTTTAGGCGTACCCTTTTTTTCTCGGTCAAGATTTCGATGACTTCCACGGTGGCCGTGATGGTATCGCCAATGGTCACCGGTGCCAGGAACTTCAGGCTCTGGGACATATAGATCGATCCCGGGCCCGGTAACCGGGTGCCCAGCAGATTGGAGATTAATCCGGCGGTCAGCATGCCGTGGGCAATGCGGGTTTTAAAAGCGGTGGTCTGAGCATAGTCCTCGTTGACATGGGCCGGATTGAAATCTCCGGTGATCCCCGCATAAAGATAGACATCGGATTCGGAGATGGTTTTGCTGAAACTAGCCTGCTCACCGACCTTGAGTTCAGCGATGGTTTTGCCTATCATAGCTGTCCCTCTCCTCCTTATTTGCTCTGTTGAATCCTGATTTCGATTCCTTAATTTTAGCTAAAACCAGGAGCGGTAACTCCAGACATCCTCCTCCAGGGATTTCCTGTCCTCCTGGAGCTGCAGAAACATGGAGGCGTTCTGAATGGCCAGGCCGCCTTGATGAGCAAGTGCCTTGACCATCATCAGAACATCATCGGGAAACTCCCGTTCAAAGTCGCTATAGAGCCGCAGAACACCGATAACCTTGTCACGGGCCGGAATTGGGGCCACGATCATGGAGACGATACCCTCCTTCTCCATGGCCTCTCGAAAGGCGATCCGGTTATCTTTGGAGATGTCGGTAATAACGGTGGTTTCACCCTTCAGAGCCAGCTGGGCGGTTTCGATTGTGGTGGTGCGGCCCTTTTCCAAAAACTCCTCGCTGATCCCGTGGCTGGCCACCGTTTTCAGCTCGTCACGATCCTCGTCCAAAAGGCGGATAACGGCTCCCTTCATACCCAGTTTATCGCAGATATCCACGGTCAGCTTGTTAAGGATATCGGTTATATCCACCGACGAATTTATGTTGGCGGTCAGGTCCAGAAAGAGCATGGTGTTTCGATGCATGCGGCGGTGCAGGCGGTTGTTTTCAATGGCGATGCCCCCTTGCTCGGCCAGAGCGCGGAGGAATTCGATCTCCTGGGGATTGAACTCCCTTTTCTCGGCAGTGTAGAGAGAGAGAATGCCTATGGTGCGATCCTTGACCGTTACCGGTACGGTGAGCAGGGAGGCGATGCCTTCGGCCTTTTTGGCGTCATGGTTTTCCAGACGCGGGTCACTGGTGGCGTCGGCAAAAAAGAGGTACCCTTTTTTCTCGACGGCCGTCACGATGTTAAGGGCTTTCATCGGGTTGGCATGGAGATAATTGTCGGAAAGGCCGGTCTGGGCCATGGGCGTGAATACATCCTGGCGTTTGTCGGCCAGGAACAGGCAGGCGGCTTTGCCTCCCATGGCATCCACCGCGCTTTCAACTATCAACTTCAGTAAATCATCCCTTCTCGCCGTGGTACCGAAGGCTTTGCTGATTTTGCAGAAAGATTTGAAATAATCGGTTTCTCCCGTCATCGAGTATCTCCTCAATGTATGAATTGTGTTTGATATGCGTAAATCGGTTCAAGTGCATCTATTCTGATTTCTTAGTTCCGGATTTTTTTGCGGGACGTGGCGCAGCTGTTTTTTTCACCGGTGCTTTCTGCACGCGGATTGAGGCTTTAGCGGGC
>JARRLH010000059.1:12888-33404 GCA_037387205.1 Desulfofustis sp. | reverse complement strand
CAGGGAGGTTGAAAACACGAGCATACCCACGTAGGCATGCGGCAGACGAAGAATGGTGCCCATGGTGCTTAAGTTGGGTTTGGCGCCGCTTCCACTTCCCGGGGTACCCAGGAAGTAAAACGCAATCGCGGCGCTGCCGGCCAGGCCGGCGAGCACCAGGAGCACACCGCGCCACCCCAGCAGGGGAACGGTAGTCAGCACGATCAGCGGGGCCAGCAGCACGGCGCCGTTGGAGCCGAGTTCATGAAAAGAAAAGGCGGTGCTTCTTTTTTCGATACTGATTTTGCTGTTTATCATGGCGATTCCGGAGGGGGCATAGGTGCCGCCGCCGGCCCCGATACAAATCATTCCGCACGCCAGGATCAGCCAATTGCCTGCACTGGCCGAAATAACCAGACCGACAATTATCATGAGGAGCGCGGCAACCACCGTAGTGCCGTGCCCGAACCAGGCGGTCAGGTAGCCGGAAAAGATCATCACCAGTGAAAAACTGATGCTGACCAGCAGAAACAGCGTTCCCACGGTGGCGAGCGAAATCGACAGCTCTTCCTGGAGATAGGGCATCAGGGGAGAAAATATCGCCCGCCCAACCACAGAGAAAAATACGGCTATGCTCAGCAGGAAGATGAGCGCACCACCTCCCGGTCCCTGCCCAATGGTCCTGTCGTTTTTTTCAGTCATAGGGGGGTTATACTGTTTTTGCGGAGTTTTGCTATATCGGTCTGCTGGTCGAAGGCGATTATGGTTCCACGGTGTGCCAGTCTGCAAGGGCCCAAACTGCAATTATCATACTAGATGGTGGCGCTGCGACCTTCCTTGCTGGTGAACCGCACAGGAACCATGGCTGTTCCCCGAACCATCTGATCAGTTCCGAAAGGCATGGGGCGTCCTTACCGTTCAACTTATGATTATTTTTCTTGGCCAAACGTTTCCTTTAGGAAAATGAAAATTACAGTAGTGCAATGGGCGGTATTTTCCATTCCCTGCAGATAAGAAAAATAAACGCACAAACTATCATGCCAATCAGTTTAGGGGTGTACTTATGTAAATCGGCGTACCGAAAGAAACTCACGAGGGCGAGCGGAGAGTTGCAACCACGCCGGACGTCGCCGTGCTTCTCCAGAAGCTTGGCTTTGAGGTAGCGGTCGAATCAGGGGCCGGCGCGGCAGCGAAATTCACCGACGATGCCTATCTGGATGCGGGTGCTGAGCTCGTCAATGATGCATCGAGTCTTTATGACCAGTCAGATATCATCTTGAAAGTTCGGGCTCCGGAAATCAGTGAGTGCGAGCTTTTGCAAGAAGGACAGACGCTGATCAGTTTTATTCAGCCGGGTCAAAATGAAGAGTTGATGAACATTCTGGCGGCACGCAGGATCTCGGTGCTGGCAATGGACTCTATCCCGCGAATTTCAAGGGCTCAGAAAATGGATGCCTTGAGCTCCATGGCAAATATCGCCGGGTATCGGGCTGTTGTCGAGGCCGCGCAGCATTTCGGCAGATTCTTTACCGGCCAGATTACCGCCGCGGGAAAGATACCGCCGGCGAAGGTATTGGTTATCGGTGCCGGTGTCGCCGGCCTTTCGGCAATCGGCGCTGCCAAAAGCATGGGGGCGATCGTTCGAGCCTTCGATACCCGCCCTGAAGTCAAGGAGCAGGTCGAGAGCATGGATGGTGAATTTTTGATGCTCGACTTTGCCGACGAGGATGGCACGGGGGTGGGCGGTTATGCCAAGGTCATGAGCGCCGAATTCATCGAGGCGGAGATGAAGCTTTTCGCAGAACAGGCGCGTGAAGTCGACATCATTATCACCACTGCGCTCATACCAGGCAAGCCGGCACCCGAGCTGGTCACCGAGGAGATGGTGACCAGCATGAAAGAGGGAAGCGTCATCGTCGATCTGGCGGCGGAAATGGGAGGCAACTGCAAACTTACCGAAGCGGACAAGGTTCTTATCAAGCACGGGGTTACCATTATCGGCTATACGGACCTTCCTTCGCGGCTCGCCACCCAGTCCAGCCAGCTCTACGCTACCAACCTGCGTCATCTGCTGACCGATCTGACCCCTGAGAAGGATGGACAGATAAATATAAACATGGATGATGAGATCATTCGCGGGGCCACGGTAATCAAGGATGGGGAAATAACCTGGCCTCCACCTGCCCCGCAGATCTCGGCTGCTCCAGCCCAACCGACCGCTGCGCCCGTTGTCGAAAAAGCGGAACAGAAGAAGAGGCGCCCTTGGGTCCCGCTGCTGGTTTTAGTCGCCGGCGCGATCGCCATGCTGGGGATCGGCAGCGTCGCGCCTCCTGCGTTCATGTCGCACTTTACCGTGTTCGTGCTGGCCTGTTTCGTGGGCTACATGGTCATCTGGAACGTGACTCCGTCGCTGCACACACCGTTGATGAGTGTCACCAATGCCATCAGCTCGATCATCATAATCGGTGCCCTTCTGCAGATTTCATCCGACAGTGGTCTCATTGTCCTGCTCGCCGCTGTCTCGATTCTCATAACCAGCGTCAATATATTTGGCGGCTTTGCGGTTACTCAGCGGATGCTGTCCATGTTCAGGAAATAGGAGAATGCTCATGTCACAGGGAACTGTTACGGTCGCGTATATCGGCGCGATTATCTTATTTATCCTGGCCTTGGGCGGTCTCAGCACCCAGGAGACATCCAGAAGGGGAAATCTGTACGGTATGTCCGGCATGGCCCTGGCCCTGCTGGCCACCTTGATCGGCGTCGTTTCTGACAATTACTTCATATTATTTCTCGGAGTGCTCATCGGCGGCTCCATCGGGCTGCTATTGGCTAAAAAGGTTGAGATGACGCAGATGCCCGAACTGGTCGCCATTCTGCACAGCCTTGTGGGGATGGCGGCGGTGCTGGTAGGGTTTGCCAACTTCATGGACCACACCATCGTCCTGACCGGAGTTGAGAAGACAATCCACGATGTGGAGACCTATCTCGGCATCCTCATCGGCGCCCTGACCTTCTCCGGCTCAGTTGTTGCGTTTCTCAAACTAAGCGCCAGGATCAGCGGCAAACCGCTGACCCTGCCCTTCAGGCACTGGTTCAATCTCATTTTGCTGCTCTTGGCAATCTGGCTCTGTTTCAGGTTTGTCGATCTGTCTGCGGCCGGCAGCGGTATGTTGCCACTGATCGCCATGACTGTCATCTCCCTGGTCTTTGGCGTACACATGGTCATGGCCATAGGCGGGGCGGACATGCCGGTGGTGGTTTCCATGCTCAACAGTTATTCGGGGTGGGCCGCCGCCGCTACGGGTTTTATGCTGAGCAACGATCTGCTGATCGTTGTCGGGGCCCTGGTTGGCAGCAGCGGTGCGATCCTGAGCTATATCATGTGCCGGGCGATGAACCGCAACTTTATCTCGGTTATCGCCGGGGGCTTCGGCACCTCGGGAGGCGAGGTGGCCGAGGGTTCCGAAGGGGAGGCCGGTGAAGTACTGGCCATAGAAGCGGCAGAGGCAGCCGAGCTGCTGCTTGAGGCCAAAGAGGTAATGATCATTCCTGGGTATGGCATGGCTGTGGCCCAGGCCCAGCACGTGGTAAACGACATCACCCGGAAACTGCGGGACAAGAAGATCAACGTACGTTTCGGCATCCATCCGGTTGCCGGCCGCATGCCCGGTCATATGAACGTATTGCTTGCCGAGGCCAAAGTTCCCTACGACATCGTCTTCGAGCTTGATGAAGTCAACGATGATTTTCCCGAGGTGGACGTTTCAATCGTCATTGGCGCCAACGATATCGTCAACCCGGCGGCCCAGGAGGTGCCGGACAGTCCGATCGCCGGCATGCCGGTACTGGAGTGCTGGAAAGGCAAGACCACCATCGTCCTGAAGCGTTCCATGGCTACCGGGTATGCGGGTGTGGCAAACCCTTTGTTCTATAAAGAGAACACCCGGATGTTGTTTGGCGATGCCCGGGAAAGCCTCGGTGCCGTCTTCAAGCACCTCGACTGACGTGCCCCCATAGACGAGGTGCTGATGGATAGCCTGGGCTGTTCAGCTCATCTCCAGGGCCACATGAATGGCGGTTTATGAGTATTCTCGCCTGTCATCAACAGAACTGTTCAAGGCGGGACAAGTCTTCACTATTCATCAGGTAACAGTCAGGATGAGCGCGGGACCTTTGCAGCCTTCCCTCTCACGATCCACAGCGTAACAGATCACTATAGACCCCGCTGGTAGTTAACCACCGTGCATAGCCACATAGTGGCATTTTTTGTGCGTATTGGGTGGTTATAATATCAGTAAAGAAACCTTGCGTCGCGTGGGGGTGCGCCTCTGAGTGGAATCCCCGGTCGGTCAGTATTTCGATGAATCTATAAACAAGGGAGGAAATACTATGACTGGAAAAAATGAAATATTGAATTTTCAGAAGATGTGGACCTGGCTTTACGGCTATCCTGCGCATGACAGGGACTACTACATGAAGCATGTGGCCAAACTCGATGAGCACTGGGTTAATAGCTGCCCGCTATGCAACAGCAGCGAGGTGAAAGACTGCGACGGCTGCGAGGTGCTGTGGAAATCAGAAAGGGGTTCGCTGTGTACCGACTCCGGTTCACCGCTGTATAAATGGCAAAATACCGGGACAGAATACCCGGATGACCGCTGTTACTATGCAAGTCAGACTGCGGTGCTGGCCATGAAGTTTCTTCAGGGCCACTCCCGGTAGGATTGCGGCCCAGCTGCGTGATCACAAAATAATATCCTCATCCGGTTCCAGGTTGGAACATCACAATGCCAGCGGAATTGTCCCCTACCGCAGACCGCCACATTGTTCCGTTTATTTGTTAGGGAAAGGTGACTATCTTTAAATTCCGGCCGTCACCTCACGACTCATGGCAGCATCTCAAAGCGACGACCTGTCGCACCAATGAAGGATGTGCGGTCTTCCTTCACGTGCTGAAATTGGCCAAATGACCGTCAGAGTATTGTCAACTAAGAGAGGAGGAAGTCATGCCAACATTTGTGAGCCTGGTAAACCTAACTGATCAGGGAATAAAAAATGTCAAAGAATCGCCCCAGCGCTTTGAAGCGTTTCAGGCGATGGCTGAAAAAGCGGGTATTAACATCAAGAGTGTCTACTACACCCAGGGACAATACGACATGGTGACGATCCTTGAGGGATCAGATGAAGCGGCTATGGTAGCGTTCCTTAAACTGGTCTCTCTGGGGAATGCACGCACTCAGACGATGCGGGCGTTCTCGGTGGATGAGATGAAAGGATTTATAAGCAAGATGCCTTGAACTTAGGTCGTAATGTATGGATAAACTGGAAGAGGAGCTGGCGCGCCGGTTCTTGATCCCAGAGAGCACACGGGTACAACCAATGCTGTTTTGACTTTTAAGTTCGAAATTCTGGAAAAATCTGATCTATCTCTTCTAGCGCGTCTTTGTACTCCGCATATTTTTCCTGCAGAGCGGAGCGGCGGCGCTTTGATTTAGCTGCCACAATATCAACAGCAGAATCCACAGACTTACCATTCTTGACCAGCCTGTGTATGTGCTCTACTTCCTCAATCTCGGCGATCCAACCCTCTTGTCGGTTACTTTTGTCTTTGACTACGTTGATCAGGTAGCTTCGGAGTTGCTTGTCCAACAGATCATCAGACTTGTCCAGTCTATTAATTTGCGCGAGCAGCATATTTTTAAAGGAAGGCTCTTTCATATTCTGGGCCTCATAGCCAAAAGGAGGTGAGGAATCATCCCTCTTGATAATTCTACTTTGCCCACACTAGCTAGTCAATTTCATCTGAGCAATTCCCTGAGCACTCTGCCCGGGCTCATCTCTTTCACTTCTGCCTTAATCGTGCTTAGAGTCTTAACCAGGCAGTGAGGGAAAAACGAGACCGGCATGCAGATAGGCGACCTGGTTATTGCTGACCATCCTGAAAGTAAATCCAGTATATTGACTCGATGCTACGGCATTGTTCTTGAGATATCAAAGGCAGGTTCTGTCACAATAAAACTGGCCGATGGTTCTGTGATCAGACGTCAGTGCAATTCCGTCGCAGTGTATGTTCACCCGCCATCAAACTGGCAGGAACTGTTTGAACGACAGGAGGTACTGTTCAGCCATGCACGGTATCCATTGATGAGTCCTTCTTCAGCAGCAACCCGGCCTAAAAATTGATCCGCAATACCTAGCCGGTCCAATCATTGGGAAATTCATTGCAGCGATGAGCTTACAATTAGAGAGACTGATCTAGAAGTGGTGGGTGCATTCGTTCAAGTTGCGGTAGTGAGTTACATGCAGGCCGCAGCCCCAAATCACCATATTCTATCATGAAATCCTGGCGCGGGTGGCGCAGAAGGTGGATTAAATGGAACTCAATGAAAATCAATCTGCTCTGATCCTTGAAATTGACGACCGTGGAGAAATCTTCGTAGAGGTCGCCTCCAGCGATCACGAGGGAGTAACTGCCTTGTTGTGCCAAGCGATCGCCGAAAAGCTGCTGGCGGATGAAAAATTTCAGGAAGAGTTGATGGGTATCATCGATGATGACCAGTGATGATTTTAAATTCGGCACTATGCTGTTGGCTTGCTCTAAAAATTGGGATCAGGACGGCATGGGCAGAGAACTGTTTCTCACCCGTCGATTGAGAGCAGATCATTACAAAAGGAGCCATTTGCAAAACGATCTTTTCGCCCAAACTCTGCGTTATGCTCAAAATTTTATCCTCGGAATATCAATCATATGCCTGTGGTAAAATTTCTCGCATGGTTTGATTTTGAACGAAAATCTTAGTTTTGCAAAAGGCTCAAAGGATAATTGAAGATGGACATACCAGAGTCTATTACGAGCAGGAGCGATTACCAGGAATGCGCCAGATTTCATGGACATACCTGTATGGGGCTGACCATAGGCTATTTGGCCGCCAGGTGTGCCCTCGAGTATTTACAGGTTGACAGGGCCATAGACGAGGAATTGGTTGCCATTGTCGAAAACGATGCCTGCTGCTGTGATGCGGTACAGGTTTTAACGGGGTGTACATTCGGCAAGGGCAACTTTTTCTTTAAGGACCATGGAAAAATGGCTTTCACCTTTGGCAACAGATCTACGGGGAAATCAATCAGGCTTGTGCTCAAGCAGGAGGTGTTGGACCCTCCCGAGGAAGAGAGCAGATTGCGCACCTTGATACGCTCGGGACAAGCCTCATCTGACGAGATACGCAGGTACGAAAAACTCTCAGAAAGCCGGTCAAAATATCTTTTTGCCGCGGGTCCCGGTACTTTTTTCGATATTCAGGAATTAGCTGATCCGCTGCCGCCCAACGCAACCATCGCCCAATCGATAGCCTGCGACAGCTGTGGTGAGATGGTTATGGAGACCAAATTAGAAAATCACCATGGTCGAAAAGTATGCCGGGCATGTGAGCTTTAGATGATATCGACCTTATCCTCTGATAGGCATCTTGTGCTGGAACGGATTGATTTTCACCCATAACTTCATCACCGCGGAAAAGACACTGTTCTACCCGATTGTTCTGAACGCATTCCCCGAAAAGAGGGGTGCTGTGCCTCTCTGATGCTGACAGCTGTTTCTGATCCTGGAAGGCTGCCCTTACAACCTCGGGCCCCGGCTCTAATATTCTCTCAGATGAAGGTCTTCCGACCGCGGCCGGCTGACGATGCCGCCAAACCTTTTCCGGGGTTGGATCTGACACCTTTCCTACCGGTAATTTTTAAGCTATGTTGTAGTCGGGGGCAGCGACTTGACCAGGCTGCCCGGCCCGCCTGGTTCACGGGGCAACACCCCCCCAGGCTGTTTCTCTTCAATCCGAAACGAACCACATATCATCGAGGTGAGGCTGCTATGGTAGATATCAAGCACAGCAATATTCTCGAACTCTACGAACTGAGAAAACACGCATTCTCCGGCGGGGGCGACAAGCGCATCGAGCTGCAGCACCAGCGCGGCAAGCTCACCGCCCGGGAACGACTGCAACTGCTCCTCGACGAAGGGTCATTCGAGGAAATCGACAGCCTCAAGGTGGGCCGGGGAGAAATGGTCGGCGGCAACAAGAGCCATCCCGGGGACGGGGTTATCACCGGGCACGGCACCATCAACGGGCGGGAGGTGTTCGTCTTCAGCCAGGATTTCACGGTGGTGGGCGGCTCACTGGGGGAGGGCCATTCGCAAAAGATCTGCAAGGTTATGGACCTTGCCCTGCAGGTGGGCTCCCCGATTATCGGCATCAACGATTCCGGAGGGGCGAGAATCCAGGAGGGTGTCGACGCATTGGCCGCGTACGGCGAGATTTTTCACCGCAACGTTTTCGCCAGCGGGGTGATCCCGCAAATATCATGCATCATGGGACCATGCGCCGGCGGCGCCGTCTACAGTCCGTCGATGACCGATTTTGTCTTCATGGTCGAGCAGACCTCGCATATGTTCGTGACCGGGCCGAATGTGGTCAAAACGGTCATTCACAAAGATATCAGTTCCGAGGAGTTGGGGGGCGCGGAGGTCCATGCCACCAAGAGCGGCGTCGCCCAGTTTATCTACCCCAACGACATCCTCTGCCTGCGGGGCGTGCGGCAGCTTATCAACTATCTGCCGTCGAACAGCAAGCAGAAGGCGCCGCTGCTCGATCTCAACGATCCGCCGGAACGCACCGACCCGACGCTCGACTACCTGGTGCCGCCCAATCCCAACCAGAGCTATGACATGAACGTGCTCATCTACTCGATTCTCGACGGTGCCGAGTTTCTCGAGATAGAATCATTGTTCGCCAACAACATCATCTGCGGCTTCGGCCGCCTCGGGGGTCAAACCATCGGTCTGGTCGCCAACCAGCCGGCGGTATTGGCCGGGGCGCTCGACAACAGCGCCTCGTTCAAGGCCGCGCGTTTCGTCCGCTTCTGCGACGCCTTCAATATTCCACTTGTCTGCCTGGTCGACGTTCCCGGTTTTATGCCCGGGCCGGAGCAGGAGCACGGCGGCATCATACGCCACGGGGCGAAACTGCTCTATGCCTTTTCCGAGGCAACGGTGCCGCGTATTACCGTGATCGTGCGCAAGGCGTATGGCGGAGCCTATGTGGTGATGAACTCAAAACATATTCACTGCGACATCAACTACGCCTGGCCGACCGCGGAAATTGCGGTCATGGGGGCGCGCGGCGCCAGCGAGGTGATTTATCGTCGGGAAATCGGCAAGGCAGATGACCCCGAGGCCGTGCTCAACGAGAAAATGGAAGCCTATCGCGAGCGTTTCATGAATCCGTTTCTCGCCGCCAAGCGGGGGTACATTGATGACGTCATCTTCCCGCACACGACCAGGCACCGGCTCATCCGCACCCTGCAGTTCCTGGAGAGCAAGCAGGCCAGCCGTCCGGACCGCAAACACGGAAACATTCCCCTCTGAGGTAGATCATGTTCAGCAAAGTGCTTATCGCCAATCGTGGTGAAATCGCCCTCCGGATAATCCGCAGCTGCCAGGCTCTGGGGGTATCGACCGTTGCCGTTTACTCCGAGCCCGATTTCCGTTCCCAGCACGTGCGCCTGGCGGACGAGGCCGTACTCGTGGGTGGTGCGCGACCAGCGGAATCGTACCTGCGCCTGGACGCCATTATCGAGGCAGCGCGTGCTACCGGCTGCCAGGCAATCCATCCCGGCTATGGATTCCTCTCCGAGAACGCAGCTTTTGCCGAAAAAGTGATTGCTGCAGGCATGTCCTTTATCGGTCCGCCACCCGGGGTCATCAGCACCATGGGCGACAAGATTGCGGCCAAGAAGCTGGCCATCGAGGCCGGGGTGCCGACGGTCCCCGGCCACAGCGATCCGGTGATAAATCTCGAGCAAGCGCGCGACGCAGCCGGGATGGTGGGCTATCCCGTCCTGCTCAAACCCGCCGCCGGCGGAGGAGGCAAGGGTATGCGCGTGGTCGAGCGGGAGCAGGACCTGGAATCCGCGCTGCAGCTCTGCCAGCAGGAAACCAGAAAATCGTTCGCTGACGATCGAATTTTCGTCGAACGCTACCTTACCAGCCCGCGACACATCGAATTCCAGCTTATTGGTGACCAGCACGGACACATCGTGCATCTCGGTGAACGGGAATGCTCCATCCAGCGGCGCTACCAGAAAATAATCGAGGAGTCGCCGTCCTGTGCCCTGACTCCCGCCCTGCGCGACAATATGGGCACCCTGGCCTGCGAGCTGGCCAAAAAAGCCGGCTACGAAAATGCCGGCACGGTGGAATTCATTTTAGATGAAGACAGTTCCTTCTACTTCCTGGAAATGAACACCAGGCTGCAGGTAGAGCACCCGGTCACGGAGCTGGTAAACTCGCTTGATCTGGTGGAACTGCAGCTGCGGGTTGCGGCCGGGGAGCCACTGCCGTTTACCCAGCAGGACGTCGCCCTCAAAGGCTGGGCCATCGAGGTGCGCGTCTGCGCCGAGGATGCCCGGCGAGGATTTGTGCCCTCGATCGGTCTCATCACCCGCTATGCTGAGCCGCGCGGCCCGCATATCCGGGTCGACTCGGGTGTCGATGCCGGCAGCACGGTGAGCGTCTATTACGACCCGATGCTCGCCAAGGTTATCACCTGGGGGCACAACCGAGAAGAGGCGCGCAAGCTGATGATCCAAGCCCTCAACGGATATCATATAGAGGGAATTTCCACCAACGTCGATTTTGCCAATCAGGTGTTGTCCCATCCGGTGTTTATCAGCGGCACCATCACCACCGCCTTCATTCCCACCTGCCTGCCCGCCCAGGATGAGGGACTGCCGCCGGCGCCAGAGATTCTCGACGCCATGGCCATCGCCACCACCCTGGTCTACCACCTGCGTGAGAACTTAATGAGAGATGCGCTGCGGCCTCTAAAATCGCGGGTTGGCGGGTCCGCTGCCGACCAGACTGTGTTTTCGTACGTGACCAAGAGCGACAACGACGTATTCAAAGTAGAAATAGAAAGGACCGAAGGTGAACATCATTGGCACATCGAGGTCAACGGGGTGGCTTACGAAGTCATCACCCCGCCGCCGGAATTCTACCGTCGCCGACTCAAACTCAACATTAACGGGGAGAGCAGCTATTTTCGCCTGAAGTACAACGGCAATTTCATGGAGGCGGCCCACTGCGGCGCCTGCCGGAATTTCGAGATCTACAATCTCCGGGAATGGGAACTGGCGGGATTTATGCCCCAGCCGTCCACGAAAAAGAGTGAAAATGTTCTGGATTGCCCCATGCCGGGTATGGTCGTTGACGTGAAAATAGAAGCCGGAGAGCGGGTCTATCGGGGCCAGGAGCTGATCATCCTCGAGTCGATGAAAATGGAGAGCGCAGTCGCCGCGCCCGCCGATGCCATCGTCGAATCCGTGCATGTCAACCCAGGTGACGCAGTGGAAACCGGAACCATCCTGATTAACTTCGAAAAGGAGTGACGCCATTCAGGGGATACACTCACTCCGATAAAAACTCCGCTGATTTTGTCCGCCGAGATTAGCGCAGCTGGCCTCATCAAAGGGTTCTTTTTCTGACCCGGGTCAGGGAGGCGGCGGGTGTGGCCCCGGGATTACATGTTCGAAGCGGAGCAGCTCCATCCTGAGCAGGATGAGCAGAAAGGCTCAACGGGCAAGGTTAATTAATCCACTGCTGCCGATCCAGGAAACCCACCAGGACCTCGTTAAAGCGCTCACGCTGTTCGATATTGGGAAGGTGTGCAGCTTGCTGGATAATCAGCAGTTCGGAGCCTTGAATCCCGCTGTGCAGTATTTCCGCCGATTCGACGGTGCAGGCGGGATCGCCCTCGCCCACCAGCACAAGGGTCGGGGCGTTTATTTTTGCCAGATTGCCGCAGATATCCATATCCCGGATCGCCTCGGCACAGGCTATATAGCCTTCGACGCCGGTGCCCAGAATCATTTCCCTGACTATTTCCAGCTGCTTCGCGCCAGAGGTGTGGAAAGCCGGGGTAAACCAGCGCTCCAGGGTGACGGCGATCAGGGATTCGATGCCGCCCGAGCGGGCGTTGTCGATACGTTCATTCCACAGCGATGCTGGTCCCATGACGCAGGCGGTGTCGCAGAGACACAACGACAGGACTTTTTCCGGGTAAAGGGTGGCCAGCATCTGGGCGGTGAACCCGCCCATGGACAAACCGACGAAATGAACCGCGTCGATGCCCAGGGCGTCAATCAATGCGCCGGCATCTTCGGCCAGCAGCTCGATGGTGTAAGGGCCGGGCGTCGTCTCGGTAGCGCCATGCCCCCGCTGATCGTACCGGAGCACCCGGTACTTTTCGGTAAGGGCCGACATCTGGGCGTCCCACATCGTGTAGTTGGACATCAGGCTGTTGCTGAGCATGACCACCGGCCCGTCCTCGGGGCCGTCCAGCCGATAATTGATTTCGAGATTGTTGGCGTTGATTTTCATGATCGGTTCCTTGTGAGCGGGTGAGAAGGATCAGGGGCGAATATCCTGCGGGCCTGAGTTGAATGGAGTGTACCCTCTGTCAGACCCATCAGTCAAACAGCCGTTTGGCGTTGTCAAAGGCTATTTTCCTGGCAACTTCCGGCGGCAGCTGAGCCAGCCAGTGCCTGTCGAAGGCAATAATCTCTTCGTAATTGTCCCATTGCGCATTGACCCAGGTATCGCTGCCGACGGTAATACGGTTTGGGTGTTCGAGAAACAGTTTTTCCCAGTCCGGGGCGAGTTTTCCCTGCGGGGCGATGTCGTATTCGCGGATGGAAATATCCACCCAGAGGTTGTCATAGCGGTCGAACATGCGGGCGACCAGATCCGGCGGGTCTGACATGCCTGCATGGGCCCAGAGAATTTTGGCGCGCGGTTCGTAGGCAAAAATCTTTTCCACCGCCTCGTGGGTTGAATGGACATGGAGGTAGATGTCGCGCTCGACCGCAAGTTGCACGGTCATTTTGATAATTTCAGAGTCGGCGTTCACGGGGGTGTGGATGTGGAACTCTCCCAGCCCCTTGTAGATGGGTACCTCAAGCCGATTTTTGAAATAATCGATGATATCTTCTCTCTGAAACCAGTTGCTGGAAGTGACCTCATCATGATAGGGGCGTAAAAAAGGGATGATGCGCTCGGGATCCTCCCGGTAGAGCATTCGGGTACCCTCGTCCGGCGTGCTCGAAACCAGAGCCCTGGTCACCCCTGCCCGTTCCATCATCTCTATGATTACTGCCGGGGGATAGACAGGCCAGGCCGGTTCCTTGTAGTGCACATGGGTGTCGAAGATGGGCAGACCCGTCTGCCGCCCGTCATCCCCATGTACGTGCGCCACCATTCCCGTCGCCCCGCTAAACGCAAGAAAACCACTTAACATCAGCGCTTTTGGAATTGCTCTCATCTCTTTACTCCAGCACCCCGAGTTGCTCACCAATTATCGCTGGTCTCTCTTTTTTCTCGACACCCTCGATGATGATCAGTTCCCCGGTCACTTCAAACCACACCCCGTCGAGTGTGCTCAGTTTTTCCTGGTCGGCCACTTTGAGGATGAGTTCGTAGGACTCGCCTGTCTGGCTGGTAATCTCAAAACCGGTTGTTTCCCCGCCGATGGCGGCCATCCCGGCGCTCACCGGGCCCTGGACGGTGATCTCTTCGGCTGCTGCTCCGCCGAGGCACAATCCGGCTCGCTCATCATAGCTTGCGCCCTCCTCGCAGGAACATTGGCTGGAGTGCCCCCAGAGGTTGTAATCAGAGGTGCATATGCCCTCGGGTCTCTGTCCGGTCCGGGGAGAGGCGAAGACCAGAGAACTGGTCAGCAGCGCGGTGCAGAAGGATGTGATCCACAATTTTTTCATCAGGCAACTCCCAATAGAGGGGATTAAATACGATAATCTGTATTTCCTATAATCATTCCGGTGCGATTCTGTATGAAAATCTTGATTTGGGAGCCGGGAACAATCGCTCCCGCCATGGTAGATCCTTATTTAGTGCCATCTTCTGCTGATTTCAGCCCCGTGCGGGCAGCTTATCAATTGCACATCAAGATGGCATTGACACGACGTCTGTTTCGCATTGATTTTCCCCATCCCTCCAGCTAGGATGCAGCCAATGACCAGTGGCCGCATAAGTCTTTACCCCCGAATTTGTTGGAGTTGCTATGAGATTCCCGCTACCTTTCATGCTTTTGTGCGCTGCCGTGCTTTTCGGCTGTGCCGCCCCGGCGCCCCAAATGCCCGCCTACCAGTTCGTGCCGCCGACCCGCCAACTGAATTATCTCATCGATGTTGAACCGGTCCTGATCAAGAGATGCGTGGTCTGTCACTCCTGCTACAATTCTCCCTGCCAGCTGAAGCTGAGTTCCTGGGACGGGCTCGAGCGTGGCGCCTCCAAGGAGCAGATCTATAACGCGGGACGGCTGAAAACCATGGATCCGAGCCGACTGCTGGTTGATGCCCATTCGCCGGGCGAGTGGCGGCAGAGGGGCTTTACCAGCGTTATAAACGAGGAAACCCAGAATTATACCGACTCCATTATGTACATGCTGCTCGACCACAAGAGATTGTCCCCGGACGTCAAGGGAACCTACTATCCCGAGGCAAGCGATCTCACCTGTGCCGAGGATGGCGATGAACTGAAAAAGTATCTAAAAAAACACCCCAACAACGGCATGCCGTTTGGTTTTCCGCCGTTGACCAGCGAGGAGTTCACTACCATCGCCGGCTGGCTCGGCCAGGGGGCCAAAGGACCGTCCGCCGCGGAACAGCAGGCGCTTAAGGCGGTGCCGGACAAAGATCAGCTGATGCTGGAGAAATGGGAGAACTTTTTTAATCAGCCCGATCCCAAGCACCAGGTGACGGCCCGCTACCTCTACGAGCATCTGTTTCTGGCCCATATCACCTTCGAGACCGGCTCCGCTGAATTCTACGAACTGGTGCGCTCAAAGACGCCGCCGGGGAAGGAGATTGACATTGTGGCAACGGTCAGACCCTACGATGATCCCGAAGCCGACCCTGTCTACTATCGGTTCAGGAAGATTTACTCGACCATAGTCCACAAGACGCACATGGTGTTTGCGATGGGAGAAGACCACTTTCAACGCGTGCAGGAGTTGTTTATCTCCCCTGACTGGGTGCGCCCTCCCCACCGGATCGGCTACGACACGGAGCTCAGTGCCAATCCAATTGCAGCCTTCGAGCAGATACCGGTCCGCTCGCGCTACCAGTGGCTGCTTGACAGCGCGGAATACACCATCAGGACCTATATCCGTGGACCGGTCTGTAAAGGGCAGGTGGCGCTGAACGTCATCGATGATCATTTCTGGATCATGTTCATGGATCCGGACTATGATTTGGCGGTGAAATATCCTGGGTTTCTCAAGCTCCATTTCGACAACTTTCGGCTGCCCGGTGAGATGGGCAGTCACTATTCCCTGGCCAAGTCCTTGTTCGACAACCCCCACTACGGCTGGGCGGTCGACTACTACAAGGCCCGGCAGCAGTTTTACAGCGCCCACTATCCCGATGGGCTGGACACGACCATGCTCTGGAAAGGCACCCGCTCGGATGACAGCCCGGTCCTGACGGTGTACAGGCATTTTGACAGTGCCTCGGTGCATCGAGGCGTCCTCGGGGGGCTGCCCAAAACCATGTGGGTGATCGATTACCCCCTGCTGGAGCGCATCTATTATTCTCTGGTGGCGGGCTTTGATGTCTATGGTACAGCCGGGCACCAACTGGCCACCCGGTTCTACATGGATGCCCTGCGGATCGAGGGCGAGAGTTATTTTCTCGATTTCCTGCCGGCCGCAATGCGGCGTGACCTGTTCCTTTCCTGGTACAAGGGCATCAAGCCCGACACGCTGCAGTACACCGCTGCCAAGGTCCCTGCAAAAATGACGTTTGCCACGGACGATCCCAAGCGGGAATTGATCGAGGATCTGGTGCACAACCAGATCGTCGCAGCGGGCATCGGTCATGTCGGAGATCATAACGCCAATGTTGCCTGGGTGCGCATCACCAATATTCCGGGTGAGGATGACGAGGTTATCTCGGTCGTGGTGGATCGCTGGCATGACAATGTCAAGTATCTGTTTCGCGAATCATCAGCCTTTGACCCGAGCAAGGACCGGGCCGATTTCCTCGATGGCTTCGTCGGATCCTACCCCAATTATTTTTTTGTGGTAGATGCGTTTGATCTTCACGATTTTTTTGAAATTCTGGACAACTATGACGGCAGCGAAGAGTTTATCGCCCGCCTCAACAAATACGGGGTAAACCGGTCGGCTGACAATTTCTGGGAGGTGTACGACTGGTTCCAGAAGGAGTTCGACCTCTACCATGGAGGCGAAGCCGGGATCGTCGACCTGAACCGCTACTTTTATCTGGCCTTTGATGATCCAGTACAATAGCCTGACTACAAAGGTTTCGGGAAGGGCAGGTCGGGCAGCGGGATAAATTCCTCTGTGTCGTGCGGAACGATATCGAATTTCTTGTTTTGCCAATCCTCGGCAGCGCTCATTATGCGCTCCACTGAAGAGGCGACAAAATTCCACCAGATGTAGCGGGGCCCGTCCATCGCTGCTCCGCCGAGCAGCAGCAGGTGGGTCTTTTCATTGGCCTTGACGACGATGTCCGAGCCGGGACGCAGCACCATCATCTGCCGGCTGGCGTAAACGGCATCATCAATTTCTATTTCACCACTCACCAGATGGAGTGCCCGCTCTTCTATCGAACTGGCGATTTCGAGCCTGGCACCAGGTTTCATCTTTAATTCCAGATAGAGTGTTTCCCATTGTGTCTCGATCGGCGACACATAGTTCTGAAATCGACCCAGGATTACTCGTCCGGAGAGATCATCGGCTGTAAAGGAGGGGATATCTTCAACCCCGTAATGGGTAAACGACGGTTCGCTCGTTTCCAGAGCTTTCGGCTGCGCCAGCCAGCTCTGGATGCCACACAGCCTTGATGGCTGCAGCCGAACATCCCGGCCGGTGCGCTCAGAGTGCACGATGCCGCTCCCTGCAGTCATCAGATTCACATCTCCGGGGACGATGCGGAGGTCATTGCCCAGCGAGTCTTTGTGATCCATGCTCCCGTCAAACAGATAAGTCACGGTGGAGAGGCCGATGTGCGGATGGGGCCTGACGTCGACGCCGCGGCCGCCGGCAAACTCGCCCGGACCCATCTGGTCCCAGAAAATAAAAGGACCCACCATCTGCTTCTTTTTAAACGGCAGCGCCCGGTGAACTTCGAATCCACCGATATCGACCGTCCGCGGCACAATGACCATTTCCACCCGGGTCTGGCACTCACGGCAGTCTTCCGGTACCGATCCGTTAAACCAGCTCATCCTCTCCTCTGCCGTTGGGCATTTTCTCCAGGTGCGATGGGACCAGGGCCCGTGAATCTCTGGACCCCGATTATCCGAATCCATTCAACCTGCACTTTATCTCGTGGTGCTTTCCAGGACAAGTCGAAAAAATTCGAGATGCGAAACCTGGCTAAAAACTGCATGAGACTTTTCTATCAATCATTTTCTCTGCATATCAAAACTTGTCTCTTTAGGATTTCGACCTAATGTGAATAGGATATGACGGTAGTTAGTTTTACCGAACCATTTTCACCCACCACGGCACCTCGTACGAGTGTAGGATGACAGGGCAGGGATCAGACAGACTCGAAATGCGGATCAGGGAACTCGAGCAGGAACTCGAGGACCTGAGGATCAACTGCAAGAAGCAGATTGAAAAAAGTTTGTCCCGTTACAAGCGGGTTATCGATTCGACTTCTGAGGGGTATCTGGAGCTGGACAGGTATTCCAAGGTCACTTCCTGCAACGAAACCTTCCTGAAACTGCTGGGCAAAGATCGGCAGGAGGTGATCAACCAGCCCATTGAGAGCCTCTATGCCCAGGACAGCGTGTTCGTCCATTTCGCCAACCGCCACCATTTGAATTTCGAGGCTGAGTTTTTCAAGGAAGGGGGCGGTACCATTCCTCTGCTCTGCAAGAGAAGTATGATCCGTGACCAGGATGACGACCCGATCGGGCATTTTGTCTTTCTGACCGATCTGACCGAAATTAAAAGCACCCTCGACGACCTGCAGCAGGCTCAGTCTCGCTATCGGACCATGTACAGAAACGCGGTGCAGGGCATGTACCAGTGCACCCTGGATGGGCGGCTTCTGAGGGCCAACCCCGCCTTCGCCGCATTCTTCGGCTTTGATTCGACCTCTGAACTGCTCAGCCATCCAGGCGGCCTGCAGGGCTTTTATAAAAATGTTGCGGAGCGCCAGTTGCTGATTGAGGCTCTGAAGAAACAATACGTTGTCAGAAACTTCGAGGTGGAGATGGTGCGTCCCGACGGTCGGACGGTGTGGGCTCTGATCAATGCGCGGCTGGCGGAAGGCACCGACGGCCAGACCTTTATCGAGGGCATAATCATCGACAACACGGAAAAGCGAGAAGCCGAGGAAAAACTGCGTAAGAGCAGGGAGCGGTTCCGCTATCTGGCCAACCACGACAGCCTCACCGATCTGTTCAATACCCGCTATCTCTACAAGGCACTGGATATGCTCATAGCCCAAAGCCGGAGGAGCGGCAAGCCGTTTTCCCTGGTGTTCCTCGACATGGACAATTTCAAGCAGATTGTCGATACCCATGGGCACTTGAACGGCAGCCAGGCCCTACGGGAAGTGGCGAGAACCTTCCGGGAGAATCTTGCCGATCCGGCTTTCGGCGTCGCCTACGGCGGTGATGAATTTGTCCTGGTCCTGCCGGATACCGGCAAGGACGAGGCCCTGGAGCAGGCCCGGCGGATAAGGGCCCGGATGAAAGAGACGACCTACCTGACCGGCAAAGGACTGGAAGTACACATGTCGGCCAGTTTCGGCCTTGCCACCTATCCGGATGATGCGCAAGACCGGGAGAGTCTGCTGGCGCTCGCCGACGAAGCGATGTTCAGAATCAAATCGCGGGGTAAGGACGCGGTGGGCATCACTCCCGACGGAAAATCCGCCACAGATGATCTTGAATAAAAACCTGATTTTTCGACTCTACGAGAAGAGTACTTATCGTCGTGGCTGGTGGAAGCTGGGTGGGAGATACCAACGTGCCGCACCCAGCCTCTGTTGTCAAGCAGGTTAGAGAGTTTGAAACCTAAGTATACTGAGCTTTTCTAAAACCTAATCCCAGGAGATATATAATGCAGACCCTTGCAGAGCAGTTAGCAGCCCAGAAAGAAGGATTTCTCAAAAAAGCGCCTCCGGAAGTGGTCGCCATCATGAGCGGAGCCATGGCCAAGCTCAGAGCCTCCGACATCATTGATCGGGCCCACAAAGAAGGGGATACGGCCCCGCTTTTTGCACTGCCCGACGCCACCGGCCAGACCGTCTCGCTGCAGCAGAGGCTGGCCGATGGGCCAGCCGTGGTGACCTTCTACCGCGGGGTCTGGTGACCGTACTGCAACCTTCAGGTGAAGGCGCTGCAGGACATCTATCCGGCCATCAGGGAAGCCGGGGCAAGCTTGATAGCAATCTCCCCGATGTTACCCGACGGCACGCTCTCCATGGCAGAAAAGCACGAACTCACTTTCGATGTGCTCTCGGATCAGGGTAATGCCATTGCGGCCCAGTACGGAATTGTTTTCCGACTCGATGAAGAGCTGCTCAAATTGTACGACAAGTTCGGCTTGGATGTGGCAGGCGCCAATGGCGATGAGAGTTTTGAACTGCCCGTCCCGGCCACCTACGTGGTGAATTCCGACCGGCGCATCAGCTATGCCTTTCTGGATGTTGACCATACGGTGCGGATGGAACCGGCGGAGATACTGGAGCAATTGAGCGCCCTGTAAGCCGCTGAGCGGGTCAGGGCGCCAGCGCCTTGATTTCCTGATAGCGAAAGCAGTCGGTGGTGTGATCGTTCACCATCCCGACTGCCTGCATGAAGGCATAGCAGATAGTCGAGCCGACAAAGGAAAAGCCTCGTTTCTTCAGGTCCTTGCTCAAGGCGTCGGAGAGCGGGGTGCGGGCCGGCACCTCGGTCAGAGTTCTCCAGTCGTTCTGCAGGGGAGTGCCGTCAACCCAATGCCAGAGATAGGTGCTGAAGGAGCCGTACTTCTCCTGGATGGCGATGAATCTGCGGGCGTTTTTGATGGCCGACTCAATCTTGAGTCGATTGCGGACGATGCCCGCGTCGGCGCGCAAGCGTTGGACGTCTCGCTCGGAGTACCTGGCGACCTGCCGGCAGTCGAAGTTGTCGAACGCCTCTCTGTAGTTCTGCCGCTTCTTGAGGATGGTTAGCCAGCTCAAACCCGCCTGGGCCCCTTCGAGCACCAGAAATTCGAAGAGCAGCCGGTCATCCGTCGCCGGCACCCCCCACTCCTCATCGTGATAGGCTCGGTACAGCGCATTGTCAGCGCACCATTGGCAACGAATCCTCTCCTTTCTCTGCTGGTCGCTCATCACCACGCGTCTCCTCTGCTCTTCAAAATGCGGCAGTCCGGGGCAGATATTGGAACTGTGCGGAATTGACAGGCCTGGAAACAACATCCGCCGGCCGAGTTGAC
>JARRLH010000059.1:0-12879 GCA_037387205.1 Desulfofustis sp. | reverse complement strand
CAGTACCAGAAAAGTCTTGTTTGCGCCGCCGCTACCTGCTTTAATACGTCTCATTGCACCTTCTGTCCATCAACAAGCATGCCGTAGGAGGCCCTCGTGATTCACCAATTCGATACCATCATCGTAGGTTCCGGCGGTGCCGGTCTATACGCCGCCCTGGAGGCGAGCCGCAAGTCGAAAACGGCGGTGCTCTCCAAACTCTACCCGGTCCGCAGCCACACCGGAGCCGCCCAGGGCGGCATCAGCGCGGCCCTGGGCAATGTCGAAGAGGACAAGCCGGAATGGCACGCCTTCGACACGGTCAAAGGGGGCGACTACCTGGTCGACCAGCAGGCCGCCAAGATCCTGGCCGAAGAAGCGGTCCAGGCGGTCTACGATCTCGAGAATCGGGGGCTGCCCTTCAACCGTACGCCGGAGGGTAGAATCGACCAGCGGCGCTTCGGCGGCCATACCAGGAATTTCGGCGAAGGGCCGGTACGCCGGGCCTGCTACGCCGCCGATCGAACCGGCCATATGATCCTGCAGACCCTCTATCAGCAGTGCATTAAAAACGATGTTGCCTTTTTCGATGAATTCCAGGTCGTCGACCTGGTCCTGGACGGCACCGTCTGCTCCGGCCTGGTGGTGGTCGAACTGGCCACCGGGGAGCTTCACATCTTTGCTGCCAAGGCGGTGCTCTTTGCCACCGGCGGCTTTGGCCGCATCTTCAAGATCACCTCCAACGCCTATGCCAACACCGGCGACGGACCTGCAGTCTGCGCCCGGCGGGGCATCCCCCTCGAGGACATGGAGTTTTTTCAGTTTCACCCCACCGGCATCATGGGGCTCGGCATTCTCATTTCCGAGGCGGTACGGGGCGAGGGCGGCATCCTGCGCAACCGCGACGGTGAACGGTTCATGGAACGTTATTCACCGACCCTGCTCGACCTGGCGCCGCGGGACATCGTCGCCCGTTCGATTCAGACCGAGGTACTGGAGGGCAAAGGCATACGGGGTGACGGCAAAATAGACGACTACGTCCATCTCGACGCCACCCATCTCGGTGCCGACGTGCTCGGCACCAAGCTGCCCGATATCACCGACTTCTGCAAAACCTACCTGGGCATCAACCCGGCCGACAAGCCCATGCCGGTGCTGCCCACCGCCCACTATGCCATGGGCGGCATACCGACCGACACCGACGGCAGGGTGCTGCTCGACAAGGACGGCACCGTGGTCGACGGCCTCTACGCCGCCGGGGAGTGCGCCTGCGTATCGGTGCACGGCGCCAACCGTCTGGGGACCAACAGCCTGCTCGATCTGGTGGTCTTCGGCCGCCGTGCCGGCCTGCATATCGCCGATTATGTCAAGCAGGCGGCCATGCCCGCGGTCGATGACTCGGCCGCCGCCGAGGCCCAGTCCTGGATCGGCCGCCTGACCGACGGCTCGGAAGGACCGCACGGCGGGCACATCTCCGATGAGATGCAGACGACCATGATGGAGAAAATCGGCATCTACCGCAACGAACACGACATGGCCGCCGCGGTCGAGGAGATCAAAGAGCTGCGCCAGCGCTATGCTAACGTGCGCGTGCAGGACAGCAGTAAACAGTTTAATACCGACCTGCTCGAACTGATCGAACTTGGCAACCTGCTCGACCTGTCGCTGATCACCGCGGAATCGGCGTTGAAACGGCAGGAAAGTCGGGGCGCCCACAGCCGGGAGGATTACCCGGAGCGCGACGACGACAGTTGGCTCAAACATACCCTTGCCTATCTGGACGGCGACGGGGTGAGGCTCGACTACAAAGAGGTCGACACCTCGATCTGGGAACCTAAGCCGCGCAGTTACTAGCAGTGAAGGAGGAGATCAATGCAGATCACGATAAAAATACAGCGTTACAACCCCGATACCGACGAGGCTCCCTACTACCAGGAATTTACGGTGGAGGCCGACCCCAACGCCCGGCTGCTTGACGCCTTGATGGATATAAAACGTTTTCAGGACGGCAGCCTCGGCTTCAGAAAGAGCTGTGCCCACGGCGTCTGCGGCTCGGACGCTATGCGCATCAACGGCAAGGATGGGCTGGCCTGTAAAACGCTGGTCAAGGAGGTGGCCAAAGAAGACGGCGCTACGGTGCTGGTTGAGCCGCTGCGCTACCTGCCGGTCCAGCGCGACCTGATCGTCGACCAGGCGGAATTCTTCGCCAAGTATCGGGCGATCAAACCCTACCTGATCAACGACCAACCGGTGGCCGAGAAGGAGCGTATCCAGTCCCCGGAAGAGCGGCTGCAGTTCGACGACTCAACCAACTGCATTCTCTGCGCCTCCTGCTACTCGGCCTGTCCGATACCCGAGGAGTCTCCGGCCTTCATTGGCCCCGCTGCCATCGCCCAGGCCTTCAGGTTCCTGGCCGATTCACGCGACAGGGGCGCCGACGAGCGCCTGCCGGTGCTCGACGCGGATGACGGAGTCTGGCTGTGCGAGAACCATTTCAAGTGTACCCAGGCCTGCCCGCGCTCCATCCTGATCACCAAGCGAATCAACCAGACCAAGCGGATGATCAAGGAGCGCCAAGGGGAAAAGTAAGATAAGCACACAGAACGGGCGGTCGCCGGCGGGTGCACCGCTTGCTGGGCAACGCCAGATCCGGCCCTGATCAGGACTCCTGACCCTCAATGGGGCGTATCGAAGGAATCGAGCAGGGGTTCTCGCTGGTCGGAGCTGTCCGGCTTGATGTCCGGATTATTATTCAGCAGCCGTACACAGGAATTCAAACGCAGCACCGCTTTCTGATTGCCGGGGTCGCAGCTGGTCAGGGCTTCCCTGTATTCATTCATGGCCTTGACGAGCCAGCCGTGGGCGACATTTCCGGCCCCCGGCCCGCCCTGTTTCAGGTGATACTTGGCCCGCCGTTCGAAAATCACCCCCAGGTAGTAAGATTTGCAGTAGGCGTCGCCGAGTCGAGCGACGATCTCCTTGGCCTGGTCAAAAGCCGGCATCAGCCTGTTGTCCCTGAATTTGTCGGTATGCGCCAGCAGCAGAGTGATCAGGGCCTCCTGGTGTTCGGCATCAACGGCCAGGATGTCGAGGCAGATCGATTCGGCCTCATCGGGCTCGTTGAGTAAGCGATAGCGTTCGGCCATCAACAGCGCTTCCGGGATTGCTTCCAGACTCAGCACCTTTATTTCCGCCATATCATCCTCCGTCTAGATGGGTGGTTGCAGGGTGGGATAGCTTTGTAGGGACACGATAGGTATTGTGTCCCCTTACGCAACCCCGCGTCGACCATGTGCTTGAGGCTACACGATTAGCAAGGCAGCTTGGCGCTGAGTCCGGTTTCTTTGCCAATCCGCCTCAGACTCGCCACGGTGTCCTTGGCCAGGAGCAGCCCCTCCCGGCGCTGACGAAGATCGCTGCTGGCCTCTCTTTCCCCCGGGTAAAATACTTGGTCATGCCCTTTGGCCGGAGGCACCGATTTTATTTCTCTGAGAAATTCCTCCATGCGCCTCTGAAACTGCTCAAGCGGTTGAAAAGCTTCTATGTTCATGGCGATCATCAGGTGACCGCAATTACTTTTGTCACTGGTTCTGTAGGGGCTCTGAACAGCTGAGAGAAAGCCGCTGCCGGTGAGCACCCCCGAGAGCATATCGACCATCAGGGCGATAGCATAGCCTTTGTGCTCCGCCATGGGCAGAATAATGCCGTCGATGGCTTCCTGGGGGTCGGTGGTGGGCTCCCCCTTGCTGTTGAGGGCCCAGCCGAGCGGTATCGGCAGTTGCTTGTTTCTGGCCAGATAAATCTTGCCGCGGGCCACGCCCGTGTTGGCCATATCAACCAGCAGGGGAGGGAATGTTCCGGCGGGAGCGGCCACCGACCAGGGATTGGTGCCGATGATTTTCTGGCTGCCTCCCCACGGCGCCATGGCCGGGCCACCGTTGGTGGTGAGCAGCATCACGCAGCCGTCAAGCGCGCCGAGGCGCGTGTAATACATGCAGGTTCCGAAGTGATTCGAACTGTGCACCCCCACCGCAGCGATACCATGTTTTTGGGCACGTGTGACCGCTTCCCTGCAGGCTTGACGGGCCAGGACCTGGCCCACGCCGTCCCTGCCGTTGATGAGCGCTACCGCGCCGGCGTCAACTTCAAGCTCCGAAAGCGTGACCGGTGTCATCACCCCGTTTCTGATTCGATCCAGATACCAGCCCAGGCGCAGGACACCGTGCGACTGATGTCCCCACAGATCCGCCTGGACCAGGGTGTCGGCCACCAGCCGGGCGTCATCTTCCGGCAGGCCGGCATCGACGTAGACGGCGGAGGCGAAATCCATGAGCTGTTGAGGGTCGATTCTCTGCGTTGCAATCATCTGTTCTCCTGCCTGGGGCTGCTGTTTTTGATGTGGTGAGGATCAAGCTTTCATCGCTCCAAAATATACAGGATTCGTACCTTCTTCCAGCTAATCTTCAGCTCGGCCGCGGAGAGGATAATTGAGTAAAAATCAAGTGCGCGGTTTCCAGGACTGGTGGATTAGAGCCAATTAGGCTATCTATTCAGTACACATTCTGAAATTTTTACATTGGAGCCATTTACAAAACGATCTTTTCGCCCACACTCTGCGTTATGCTCAAAATTTTATCCTCGGAATATCAATCATATGCCTGTGGTAAAATTTTTCGCATGGTTTGATTTTGAACGAAAATCTTAGTTTTGCAAAAGGCTCATTGGTCATACCATTTGACCGGCCCGGATTCAGACAACAGAAATCCTCGGTCGACACAAGAGAGGGGTGAGCATGTCATCTGCAGACACCGCCACGCGCATCGTTCTGATTCACGCCACGGCTGTTTCCATTGCGCCCATCAGGACTGCTTTTGAGGGCCAGTGGCCGGAGGCGGAAACCGTCAACCTGCTCGACGACTCCCTGAGCAGAGATCTCAACTCGGGGACAGTCGAGTACCATGAGATAGAAGAGCGTATACTGCAGCTCGCCGTATATGGGGAAAAGCTTGGCGCCGGCGGCATCCTCTTTTCCTGTTCGGCTTTCGGTACGGCTATTGACAACGCCAAAAGACGATTGCCGATACCTGTCTTAAAGCCCAATGAAGCAATGTTTGAGGAGGCGCTGGGCAGACCCGGAAAGATTGGCATGATCGCCACCTTCAAACCGAGCATCCCCTCGATGGAACAAGAGTTTTACGCTCTGGCCGAAGAACGCGGCACCTCAGTTTCGCTCGAGTCGATATTGGTCGAAGAGGCCATGTCCGCGCTTGGTCGCGGTGAGCTGGAGACCCACAATCGCCTGATTAGAGAGGCGTGCACCGTCTTTGCCGGCTATGAAACGGTGATGCTGGCCCAGTTTTCCGCGTCCCAGGCAACCGCTGATGTGGAAGCCGAGCTTGGCTGCACGGTTCTTACCAGCCCGCACAGCGCGGTGAAAAAGCTGCACGGCCTGCTTGCAGGTCGCGGGTAATATAGACGAATAGGGATAATGGGGGATACTTGGGACACAATACCCATCATGTCCCAAGGGACATGATGGGTATTGTGTCCCCCTGTCTGGATACATCAGCGAGGAAAGAGAACCATGGCACAAGAGATCAAGCCGGATGTCGGCTTCGATGAGTCATTCGGTCTGCTCGATATCCGGGTGGGCAGGGTGGTTGAGGTTGAACTGGAGGAAAGGACCCACAAACGGACCTACAAGATGGTGGTCGACTACGGTCGATTCGGCAGAAAGACCAGTTACGGCAGGTTCACCCTGCACCCCGTCGAAGAGGTGAAAAACAGACTCGTCCTCGGGGTGCTCAACTTCGGGCCCCGGCAGATGGGACCGGTGACTTCGGAGGCCTTGATACTTGGTGTTCAGTATCCCAAAGCCGAAAGCGGCGAGGCCACCTTCGTGTCGCCGGCGATCGATGCCAAAATTGGTAGTAAACTGTTCTGAAGGCAATCCCGCGCACAATGCTGGACAAAGCTGTCAGAGGGCTGCAGGGGATGGTATAATGACAGAGCAGCGCCGCTGAGCGTGTCTTTATAAAATCCTTTATCGAGAGGAAATCCCATGAGTTTGAATCCTGTCATTTCCATGCTGGGTCGGCGTCTTCGGCTCGCCCTGGTGGGCGGCGGCCCTGGTTCTTTCATCGGCGCCATGCACCGCCAGGCAGCCCGGCTCGACGACCGCTACGAGGTGGTCAGCGCCGTCCTGTCCTCGGATCCGGAAAAGTCCAGGAGCGCCGGCCGGGAACTCGGTCTGTCGGAAGATCGGATCCATACCGATGTCGCCCAGATGTGCGCAGCTGAAGCCGCCCGCGAGGACGGCGCCGAGGTGGCGGCGATCATGACCCCCAACGACTCTCATTTTCCCTTCGCCAAAGCGGCGCTGGAACAAGGCCTCGATGTGATCTGCGATAAGCCGATGACCAACACCGTCGCCGAAGCCGAAGCGCTGGTCCGCCTGGTGCAGGACACCGGCCTTGTCTTCTGCCTGACTCACAACTACACCGGGTATCCGATGGTGCGGCAGGCCCGGGCTATGGTCGCCGACGGGCAGTTGGGAGAAATCCGCCTGGTGCAGGTTGAATACGTCCAGGGCGGCAAGGCCAGGGAAGACGACCCCGATCCTGCCGCCGGGCCGGTGCCCTGGCGTTTCGATCCGGCCCAGAGCGGTCCGTCTCTGGTGCTGGGTGATATCGGCAGCCATGCCCACAATCTGGTCCGTTTCATCACCGGGCTCGAGGTGACCGAGGTGGCGGCCGAGGTCGGCGCCGTGGTGCCCCATCGCCGGGTGCACGATTTCGCCGGGGCGCTGCTGCGCTTGGAGCAGGGCGTGCGCGGCTGCTTCTGGGTGACCCAGGCGGCCGCCGGGGTCGAGAATTGTCTGAGAATCAGAGTGAGCGGTACCCTGGGCTCCCTGGAGTGGATGCAGGAGCATCCCCAGGTGCTGCATTTCAAACCGCTGGACGGCCCGGCTCAAACCAGGACCCCGAACGGCCCCGGCACCCTGCCCTTGGCCGCCCGTTCAAGCCGCATCGTGGCCGGCCATCCGGAGGGCTTTCCGGAAGGGTTTGCCAATCTTTACAGTGACGCGGCCGAGGCCATCGCAGCCCGCCGCGCCGGACGAACTGCCGAGCCCCTCGCTCTGCACTTTCCCAGCGCGGCGGACGGGCTGCTCGGGGTGCGCTTCATCGAGCGTGTCCTGGCCTCCAGCGCCGGCAACGGCGCCTGGACAGCCTGTTGAGCAACCGCAGAACGTAAGTAGTGGCTCGGAACAATAGCATAGCGGAGGAGGAGATCGATATGTGGCTCTTTACACGGGACGGGTTTTACTCCGCCGTACATGACGACTTCTGCAGCCCAGGCGAACTCAATGTCAGGGCGAGGGTAATCGAGGATCTTGAACGATTGTTGAAAAAACTGCACATGGATGACGCCGATATAGTGGTGAGCAGAAACTCCGATTACCGATACCGGGTCAAACTGAGTGCCGAGCAGTGGGCGTCCTACGCGGCCGGCGAAGCCGCAACCATCGACTATGCCAATTTCAAGAACAGTGTTGGCGACAATGATCCGGACCGTTCATCTGCGTATATGAAATGCTGGGAAGCGCTCTATCTGTTCCAGGAAGCACAAGTGGATTTCAATCATTGGGGGGATGAATAATTACTCCCACCCTCAGCGGCTGAAAAACGGCAGATAGTAGATTGCCCGCAGCGCTGAAATTTTATTGTCTGGATGAAAAGGGGAGCAGCAGAAGCAAAGATAAACAAAAGACCGAGGTTTATGACTATGCGAAAGATTACCATGCAGGAAGTGGAACGTCATAATACCCCTGACGACTGTTGGGTGGTGATAAACGGCAAGGTGTATGATTTATCAGTCTTCCAGAAGGAGCATCCCGGAGGATCGCCAATAATCACCGACAATGCGGGCAAGGACGTCTCCAACCTGTTCACTGATGTGCACCCGAAAGATATTGTCGAACGACTCCTTACCCCTGAGGCATGTGTCGGCGTTGTCGATATGGGCACGGTTGACCCGGTCGTCCATGTGGTGGCAGGTAAGGAAAAAGCGCCGCCGAGAAGTCAGCAGCAGTCGTCTGCGCCGGCAGAAAGCGAAGTTCCTAAGGATCGGCAGTGGCGGAAGCCCCCGATCGAGGCCATGCTCAATACCTTCGACTTCGAAAGCGTCGCCTCCAGGACAATGACCGAGGAGGGGTGGGGCTACTATTCATCCGGGGGTGATGATGAAATAACCCTGCGCGAAAACCACACCGCCTTTCAACGGATCTGGTTTAAACCGCGCATCTTAGTCAATGTCAAAAACATTGACTTGACGACTGCCATTCTTGGGGTGAAATCCTCTTTGCCCCTCTATTTAAGTGCAACAGCATTGGGCAAGCTGGCTGACGAGGAGGGCGAGCTGGCAATATCACGGGCTGCGGCGAGTTCAGATGTGGTGTACATGCTGCCCACCTTGTCCTCATTTTCGCTGGATGAAATGCTGGGAGTCCGCCAGCCCGGTCAGGTCCAGTTTGGCCAATTGTATGTAAATTCGCAAAGAGGGCGTACAGAAGCGTACGTCAAGCGGCTGGAGGACGGCGGGGTGAAAGCGATATTCGTCACGGTGGACGCGCCGCAGCTGGGGCGCCGCGAAAAGGATATGCGCAATAAATTCACCAAAAGCACCGATGTCCAGAAAGGCGATGACGTCAAGCGCAGCGAGGGCGTTGCCCGAGCGATCAGTGAATTTATTGATCCGAGCTTATGCTGGGACGATATCACCTGGCTGAAAAGCATCACCACGCTGCCGATTATCCTGAAAGGCGTCGGCTGCGGAATCGACACGGTGCTGGCCTACCAGATGGGCTGTGATGGCGTGGTGCTGTCAAACCATGGCGGCAGGCAACTGGATACCGCCAGGTCGGCGATTGAAATTCTGCCCGAGGCAATTGGCGCGCTTGATGAGCATGACTCGAACTGGCGTTCGCGCTTCGAGGTGTTCATAGATGGCGGCATTCGCCGGGGCAGTGACGTCTTCAAAGCCATTGCCCTCGGTGCGACTGCGGTCGGCATCGGGCGTCCCGTGCTCTACAGTCTCGCAGCCTACGGTCAGGCGGGAGTGGAAAGGATGTGCTCGCTTTTCAAGGAAGAATTGACCATGGTGATGCGCTTGATGGGCACCCCGACAATCGCAGATATTTCAGAAGATCATGTGCTCTACAGCAATTTGATGACGCATGTACCCGCCCAGGCCCGCGATCATCTGCAGCTCGATACCTATGAGCCTCTGAGACCTGTGTCACGCATCTGAAAGGCTGGAAAACGGAGATATTTCATCCACTCCTGGTTGCTGCTGAAATTCGCCCATGTGTCCTACGATTCACGCGTTCGTAGTGTTGCGCCTGCATAATTGGGCATCTCATTTGGCGGTCCCCGTATCAGGATTTATATTATAGGGTGAGAGCAGGCTGGAAACCATGGCCCCTTTGAGATGTGCTCAGTTTTAATCGTGCGAGGAGGATTTCCATGCAATCACATACCTATGGAGATATCATTGACGAAAAGGTTGTCGAGTGGCAGCAGGGTCTCGACAAATTGGTGAAAATGGCGGACAAGGCTTCTGCCGATCAGAAGAACCCGCTCAGCGCCAGGGTGGACACGCTCAGGTCGGCAATTGCTGACGCCGTCGGGCAGCTTCGTGCTCTCGATGCGCAGGAAACCGCTCAAAACACGCTGGCCACTAAAGAAAAAATTCTGAACATTTTCAGCCTCATAGATAAAGATTTCGCTGAATTTCAGGAAAAGGCACCGTTTATGCTCTGATATCTTGAGCTTTTGGAAATTGTACAGATGCAGCAGGCGGATGGGATAACAGGATTCAGGCCAGCGCCGGCAAAGGTTTGGGCTGGCGCAGTGCGAGGGTCTAAATTTGTCAACACCTAAGGCTCCCCTTACTCGACGCAAACGGACGAAGACCTCTTAAAATATGGGCGTGTTACAGTTCATGCGGAGTCGTGTTGAAGGATTGTTTCAGAGCAGCGGCCCGGAAGATGAACTAATCGATTATGTCGTTGACATTATTGAACCCAAACTAAAGTTGGTCAAAGGGTACCGAAACAGGTTACGCGAACCGATTGAGATGTGCCGGGCTCACTGTCGTGCCATAGTGACGGAAATCCCGGGTCCGATCAAGCTGCGGCGCAATGGCTATGGCAGCGATCCTTTTCAAAGAGCAGCTTTCACAAAATCAGAAACCCTTGATAATCTTTTAAATCGGGCCGACCTGGTGCGCTCGTCCGCGTCGTTAAAAGGAACAGGCCGCGTCGCGCTGTTGACCATGACCAGCAGGGAAAAAACAATTTTCGGCAGAAAGCAGCTGGGCAACATGATGGTCACCGAGACGGCGATGAGAGCCGTAACGTTCACCGATCATGCCATCGTCGGGCTGTCCACGACATTGGCGAGTTCAAGAAAGGCGCTGGAAAAATATACCCTTGATATCGTAGCAGAGGCGGTTGCCCGGGAACTTTCGGAGGCCCGCACCAGGCTGGTAGACCTCAATCAGCGGCAGGAGCGGCTGCGGGCCATGGAAAAAATGTTTGGCACGGCAAAAGGGGCGGGCATGGGCTGCGTGTTCGTCCCCTACGATCCAGAACAGTCGAAAAAGAAGAAAGAGGTCGAAAGGTTATTGGCGGAAACCGAAGACCAACTTGTCTCTGCCAGGAGCAGAAGTGAAACCCCGGAAGACTGGCTGACAATTGCAGCAACATGCCTCTCCAGGCCTGACGACATTGTAAACATGAGGCTTATATCCTTGAGATTGAACTGGAAAAATGTCCTCACAGATGACCCGAGTGAGAAGGCCGACACCATCACCTTCGCCACCTGCAAAGCAATCGGCAACCACTCCACATTCCAAGCCAAAAGGCAGATAACCTGCATACCCGAGAAGCGGCATTTCAAATATATGGAATTTCTGCACAAACGGAACCGAGTAGAGCCATTTTGCAAAGCTCAGGTAATTCCACATTTCCCAGAATGCGCCGCAGATAAGAGCCGAGAGAGCCAGCAGAAAAATCCGCCGCCAATTTCCTCGTCTGAGTGGTGTGAAGATGGTCTTAATCCCGGCAAGGCGCTGGATGCTTGTTAAGATGAACAAGGGTGAGAGCCAAAGCAGCGGAAAGAGGTAGTCCGGATAGACGCCGATACCCAATAAGCCGAGTGATGCGACCGCGAGAAAAAAGAGTGCGATCGGTCTGGGATTGATGATATCGAGCTTTTTGTAGTTCGCCAGTCCGGCGCTCAAGCGCGGAAATGTCTCGAGCAATTCATAGGTGCCGAGCACAGCGGGCAGCACCGTCGAGAAAGGCAGCGTTGCAAACACTGCATACTGGGCGGGTGAGAGCCCCTCAATGCCCAGGTAATACCAGTTCTGAACGAATCTGTTGAGGTATTCAAAATACCACCAGAAAACGGCACTCACCACAAAAAGCCTGGCCAGATACCTTGGCCTGTCAATCAGCATGCACGTCCCTGATCGCGCATAAGTAAGTGCGTTGACGATGCCGATATACCCGAACCACAAGGGACTGAAGGTAAATATCTGATAATCAGCAAACCAGTCAAACCTGGTCCAGGCCATTATCCAGGAGACGAGACATAACAAGATTGAGCCCCAGCCCCAGAGAGGAAAAGAATAGCGTGTACCGTGGCTGACCTGGCCAGGACTCGAGATTACCCTGACAATGGGGGGCACTGCAGTGGCGCAGACAACTGCTGCAATAGCAAGGAAGACCAGCCATGAAAAACCGGCATGTTCAACGTATCTGGTCAGCGGGGGGAATTGGAGAAACGCCGCCACCTCTTTTCCGGCAAGCATTACACCGCACAGAGGCAGCGCTATAACTATCCCGAGTGAGGCCCAAAACAGCCGCCCCCACCTGTTGTTAGCTCCATTGTTCATCTTTTGGTCTCAGCCGCTCTGGCGGAAAACATACAATCAAATGGCTCAAATAATAAAGGTAGCCTGAAACATCAGGTAGAAATCAATTTAATAATATTTATTTTTTAAGAGAGAGGGAATGGGATGGAGATTGGTAATTATGATTTATGCCGAACCAATCATTATGTACGAGGTCCACTGTCCCCAGTGCAATAGCCAAATCATTCTGTACCGTGAAGATTTGGATCAGCTCATTCAGTGTGAATATTGTTTACACGAATTTTCAGCATCCTTACCCAGTGAAGAAATAGGCGAAGTGATTTATGACCGCACTGGATGAGGCCTGACGGCAGCTCTCTGGTCTGAGTTCTCAGAGTTTCGTCACGCCTGATTTGAAGCACAGGAAAAGGTTTGAGCCTGTGGTGAAAACTGCTGCCCCAGCCCGCTGCTCTCAGACCGGGGTCCTGAATTTTCTAAGAACAGCAGAAATATGAAGTGATCATGGGCAATTGTTACGCATCTTCCACATGACTGGATCGTGCCCTGCGGGAACGTTTTCACAGGGATCTCATTTGTTGTTCACCTCTGAAAGGTAATGGGGACACAGCTTAGTGCGTCCCCATCTTGCGCGTTGGCTAAAATTCCAACGTTTTTACTCAAAGGGACACAATGATCTGTGTCCCTTATCCGGGCTAGGCGAGGTCGAAGCGGTCCAGATTCATGACCTTATCCCAGGCGGCGATGAAGTCATTGACAAACTTCACCTGGGCATCAGCCGACGCGTAAACTTCGGCCAGGGCGCGGAGCTCGGAATTGGAACCAAAGACCAGGTCAACCCGGGTGCCGGTCCATCTGGGAGCGCCGGTCTGGCGGTCGCTGCCCTCGAATACGTCCGCGTCTTCCGAGGTCGGCTTCCAGACTGTACCCATATCCAGTAGATTGACGAAAAAGTCGTTGGTC
>JARRLH010000058.1:16149-24931 GCA_037387205.1 Desulfofustis sp. | reverse complement strand
TCGAGGACGATCCCCTGCGACTGCTGCGGGCCTTTCGGTTTGGCGCCCAGCTTGATTTCATGATCGAAGATCGGACAGGCGAGCAGATCAGCGCCAAATCGGCTCTGATCGAGACCGTGGCCGCCGAGCGCATCAGTTTCGAGCTGGAGCTGATCATGGCCACCAGCCGCGCCGCCATGAGTTTCAAGGCCATGCAGGAAACGGAGCTGCTCGGTCTGCTGATGCCCGAGCTCTACGAAGGCGCAGGCGTGGACCAGCCGCCGTTTCACCACCTCGACGTGATGGAGCATAATCTGGTCACGCTGGAATTCGTCGAGCGAATAATCGATCAGCCGGTCATTTACTTTCCCCGCAGCTATAACCTGGTGGATGAAGTGGCCGGTGACGTCGAGGCTCTGTCGGCCTTGAAATGGGCGGCCCTGTTGCACGACATCGGCAAACCGGCAGCCAGGAAAGTGAATGTTGACAAGACGCGGCGCGTCACCTTTCATAACCATGACGAACAGGGCGCAACCCTCGCTCAGCAGATCGCCGAGCGCTGGAAATGGAGCAGGCGCAAGACCAAGAAAGTCGTTTCTCTGATCTCGATGCACATGCATCCGTTTCATCTCAACAATGTGATGCAGAACCAGGAGGAAGTGAGTACCCGTGCCCTGTATAAGATTTGTAAACGGGCGGGGGCCAATCTCTATCCCCTGTTCCTGCTGGCCATGGCCGACAGCCTTGCCGGGCAGGGACCGGAGAAACCGGCGGGCATCGAAGAGCAGCTCGAGCAGCTGTTTCTTGAGGTGGTGCGCTTTTACCAGGAGACCCTGGTGCCCGCCCAGGCTGGCCCTAAGCTGTTGACCGGGCATGACCTGATTGCTAAATTTAACCTGCCGCCCGGCCCGGAAATTGGCAGGCTGCTCGAAGCGGTGGAGACCGCCGCGCTGGAGGGGGTGGTCAGCACCAGGGAAGAAGCACTGGCCTGGGCTGAAAAGCAGCTGGCGGAAGGCTGAGAGAGGCTCTTCACTGTCTTCGGGGAAGGGCCGGAGGGGGCCGAATGACCTTGCTAAAGAAGGGTAAATGGAATAAAGAGTGCGTAAAGTAAGGGACTATTATTTTAAGAAGGCCAAGAAAGACAAGTATCCGGCCAGGTCCGTTTTCAAGCTTGAAGAAATTCAGAAAAAATATCGTCTATTTCGCCGCGGAGATGCGATCCTCGATCTGGGCTGTCACCCGGGCAGCTGGTCGCTCTATGCATCGGAGGTTGTCGGACCTTCGGGGCTGGTGATTGGGGTCGACCTGCAGGAGACCAATAAGGAACCAAGAGACGGAGGCTCTCCCATCCACTGGCTGTGCGGCGACATTACCGATCCGGGACTGGTCGCTCAGATTAAGGCGCTCAGGCCGGCTTTCAAGGCCGTTATTTCAGATATTGCTCCTAAAACCACCGGTAATCGCTGGGCAGATCACCAACACTCGCTGAGACTGGTGGTTCAAACGCTTGAGCTGGCACATCTTTTTCTGCATGAGAAGGGGCATTATCTGGGTAAAATTTTTCAGGGTGAAGATATGCCCGCTTTGGTGAGCGATCTCAAATAGGGGATACCCCGCCTTTCCGGGAAGAACAATCATCACACAGGATCTGATATGTCAGGACATTCCAAATGGTCGACCATTAAACGAAAAAAAGGGGCAAATGACGCCAAGCGCGGCAAGATCTTCTCCAAGTTGATCAAAGAGATCACCGTAGCGGCGCGGCAGGGGGGCGGCGATCCAGACGGCAATCCGAGGCTGAGGTCAGCCATTGCCGCAGCCAAGGCAGAAAACATGCCCAAGGATAACATCGCCAGGGCTGTTGATAAGGGCTCCGGCGGAGGCGACGGCGACACCTACGAGGAGATCCTCTACGAGGGCTACGGGCCCGGTGGCGTGGCGGTGCTGGTCGAATGCATGACCGATAACCGCAACCGGACGGTGGCCGATGTCAGGCATTACTTCGCCAAGAGCAACGGCAACCTCGGAGAAAACGGCTGTGTTGCCTGGATGTTCGACAAGAAGGGCCAAATCCTGGTCGACAAGGAAAAAATCTCCGAAGAGGAGTTGCTGGACAAAGCGCTGGAAGCCGGTGCGGAAGATGTGATCGAAGACGAAAACGAGTTCCAGGTGCTGACCAGCATCGAAGAGTTCAACGATGTCCGTGACAGCCTCGAGGAGCAGGGTGTGGAATATCTGGAAGCTTCCGTTTCAATGATTCCCCAGAACACAATTGAGGTGGATGACGAGAAAGTAGCGGCCTCCCTGCTGAAGTTGCTGGAAAACCTCGAGGACCATGACGATGTTCAGAAGGTACATGCCAACTTCGATATCGACCAGGGTTTGATGGAAAAACTGTCCTGAGCATGGGAGATGGAGCGGATCCTCGGCATTGACCCCGGTTCCCGGATCACCGGCTACGGGGTGGTGGAGTCCGAGCGCGGCGCCCTCAGGTTTGTCGCCTGCGGTGTAATAAAGACGGCCACCTCCATGCCCTTCAATTATCGGCTCAACCAGATATTTTCCGGGATCAACGAGGTGATTCAGCTGCACGGCCCCACTGAAGCAGCGGTCGAAAACGTGTTTCTGGCCACCAACCCGGGATCGGCGCTGAAACTTGGCCAGGCCAGGGGGGCAGCGGTGGTTGCCGTGATGCAGAACGATCTGGAGGTGGTCGATTACAGCGCCAAACAGATCAAGCAGGCGGTGGTCGGCTATGGCCAGGCCGGTAAGACGCAGATTCAGCATATGGTCCGGGTCCTGCTGGGCCTCAATAAGGCGCCGAGCAGCGATGCGGCCGATGCGCTGGCGGTGGCCATCTGCCACCTCAACCAACTTCGCATCTGAGCACTCCCTCAGGGAATGAGATGATAGCAACACTTACAGGAAAAGTTCTGATCAAAGGTCTGGACCGGGTCGTTATCGACGTCTCCGGTGTTGGCTATGAGGTCTTTTTAACCACCGACGGACTGACCAGGCTTCCCGACTCCTCCGAAGAAATCTTTCTGCACATTTACACCCAGGTAAGGGAAGACGCCATCGTGCTCTACGGCTTCCTTGACATCGAGGAAAAGCAGATGTTTCTCCATCTCACTTCGGTCTCGGGCATCGGCCCGAAACTGGGTCTGGCGGCCCTGTCGGGGATGCGGGTAGCGGAGCTCTGCCGGGCCATCGCAGCGAGGGATATCCGCCTGCTGAGCTCACTGCAGGGGGTCGGCAAGAAAACGGCCGAGCGGCTATGCGTTGAATTGAAAGACAAAGTGGGAGCGCTGGCCGCCGGCTCGGTCGATCTGGTGGAGAGTGGCGGAGAAAGTGCTTACGGCGCCTCTTCAGCGGTTGCCGACGTGCTTTCTGCACTTGGTAACCTGGGCTACTCCGACCCGGTCAGCCGCAAATCCCTTACCTCGGTTAAACGGCGTCTTGGTGACGAGACCTTTTATGGTCTTTCCGTTGAAGATCTGCTCAGGGAATGTCTCAGGAGTCTGGCATGAATTTCGAAGAAGAGCTGTTTGGCGACGAGCGTTTGGTCGACCCAGCCCCGATCGGGCGTGACCATATTCAGGCCAACGATCTCAGGCCCAAATCCCTGGCCGAATATATCGGCCAGGAACAGCTCAGAAAGCGGCTGAACGTTTCCATCGGCGCCGCCAAGAAACGGGGTGAACCGCTGGATCATTTACTTTTTCACGGTTTCCCCGGGTTGGGCAAGACCACGCTGTCGCAGATCATAGCCAACGAAATGGGCACGGGCATCAAGCCGACTTCGGGTCCGGTCATTGAAAAACAGGGAGATCTCGCCGCTATTTTGACCAGCCTCCAGGAAGGGGACATCCTGTTCATTGATGAAATTCACCGTCTCAACCATGTGGTCGAGGAGATTCTCTATCCGGCCATGGAGGATTTCCAGTTGGATCTCATCATCGGCCAGGGGCCGGGTGCCCGTTCCATCAAGATGGAGCTGCCCCGTTTCACCCTTATCGGGGCGACTACCCGCACCGGGCTGTTGACGCCGCCGCTGAGGGACCGATTTGGCGATATCCTGCGGCTCGAGTTCTACTCGCCCGAGGAACTGGTAGTCATCGTCCGGCGTTCGGCCAAGATTCTTGGTCTGAAAATCAACGAGGATGGAGCGCTCGAACTGGGACGACGTTCCCGTGGTACCCCGCGTATTGCCAATCGGCTATTGCGCCGGGTCAGGGATTTTGCCGAGGTTAAAGGGCATGAACTAGTCGATCGCAGCGTTGCCGACGCCGCTCTCGATCTCCTGAACGTCGACGAATTCGGTCTTGACGACATGGACCGCACCATCATGCTCACCGTAATCGACAAATTCAGCGGCGGCCCCATCGGACTGGAAACTCTGGCCACTTCGGTCTGCGAGGAAAAGACCACCCTCGAGGATGTCTATGAACCATATCTCATCCAATCGGGATTTTTAAGCCGGACCCAGCGGGGCCGGGTGGCTACCATCAAAGCTTACGAACATTTTGGCCGCAAGCCGCCCAGGCCGGATTCCATCCAGCCCTCCCTGTTCGATTCCGACGACTGATAAGACACATCGTTGTTTATTGGGTTCCCGGGCAAGTAGTTCCTGACCTTTCCCTGGCTCCTTCCGCCCCTCCTTGCAAATTCTCCGAGCGCCGCCCTTACACCTTACTGCCACTTTAAACCACCCCGATGTGATGTCCTTCTGATTTTGTTTTCTGCATAATATAATAATCATATAAATATCAAATAGATATAATTAGTCGTCGGATTCTCCTTAACACCTGATGATTTGTCCATAAGCCCATTTTCCACACTCTGTAGTATCGCCTATAAAGGTTTCTACCATATGTTGTACTTGGGTCACCATGGCAATTAAAAGCTTATTATCTTGAATTTACGCATCTTTTTACTTGACTTGAACTGTTTATTCAGGATAAAAAGACTGGTAGTGGTGTATAGTGGATACAAAGCGGTATTAAATGGAGCAGGGTGGAGTTTCTGTGGCGAAGTCAGACATAATTGCCAGCAGGTTTCGATCCAGATCTGAGCATACCCTCGATCCCAAAGGGCGGCTTAATGTGCCGTCGAGATTTCGAGAAGTGCTCAAGCACTATGGTTCCGGGGTCCTGATGGTTGCTCCATGGGGTAAACACTTGCGGGCCTGGCCCGCTTCCGAATGGCAGATTGTGGAAGACAAACTGCTGACCCAGGGCCGCGAAGAGAAGAATCTGTCAAGCTTTATCAGATACGTGGTCTCCGGAATTACCGAGTGCTCGCTTGATAAGCAGGGCCGGTTGCTGATCCCGGTCAGTCTGAGGTCCGAGGTGAGTATCGACAAGGAAGTCGTACTCAACGGCATGCTCGAGTTTGTCGAGATCTGGGATAAGGAAGTATGGCTGGCAGAATACTGCAAAACCCGCGAGAACCTCGAGCAGTACAGTGACAGCCTGGCCAAGCTCGGAATTCTTTGATGACCGAAGTTTCCCTGAGGAAGGTGCATCAGCCCGTACTCCTGGAACAAGCCTTGGAAATGCTGCAGGTGGTTCCCGGGGGGGTCTACATGGACGGTACCTTCGGTCTTGGCGGACACACGAGGGAAATTTTGAAAAGGTCAGCGCCCGACGGCAAAGTCGTCGCCTTTGACTGGGATGAGGACGCCATCAGGCTCGGGCTTGAGAACGTGGGCAGGTGCCGGGATCGGCTGCAGGTGATCCGGCGCAATTTCAGGGAAATTGATGTCGGGCTCAAAGAAGCAGGCTTGGAAGCGGTGGACGGTATCCTCATTGATATCGGGCTCTCATCCCTACAGCTCGAGGCGGAAGGTCGCGGTTTCAGTTTCAACAGAAACGAACCGCTGGATATGAGGATGGACCGGAGGAGGCCGGTCACTGCAGCCCAGATCGTGGCCGATTCCACCGAGGAAGAACTGGCCGACATCTTTTACTACTACGGCGACGAAAAGCAGTCCCGGCGAATTGCCGAGATTATCGTCAAGGAGAGAAAGAAGAGCAAACTTGAGATGACAGGGCAGCTGGCGCAGATCGTCGGAAAAGCCGTTCCGAAAAAATATCATCCGGCGAAGATTCATGTGGCTACCAAAGTATTCCAGGCCCTGCGGATTGCTGTCAACGAAGAACTGGCCAACCTGGGAGGCATACTTGAAAAGGCGCCCGACTATTTGAGGCCCAAGAGCAGAATCTGCATCATCTCATTTCATTCGTTGGAAGACAGAATTGTCAAACGGATTTTATCCAGGACTGAGAAGTTGAAAGTAGTTACCAAAAAGCCCATCACTCCGGATGACAAGGAAATCAAGAGAAATCCTCGAGCCAGAAGCAGCCGGCTCAGAGTGGCCGAGAGATTAGCGTAAGAGGGGGAACCGATGAGCTATCAGAACTCGATAAGAATCGTATCGCATGCACCGATCGATACGAAGATCAGGCAACAGCTCCGCAGGAAGAAAGCATTCGGCCTGCCCGGCGGCACGGCCCTCTGGCTGGCCGCATCGAAAATCGCCCTGGCTGTGGTTTTTATCGCTTTCTGTATCAATCTCTGGCTCAACTTTACGATTAGCCGCGGGGAACAGGATATACAGGCCATAGAGGCGGTCCGGCATCAACTAAGGGAAGAGCAGATAATCTTGCTGGCCCAGAGGGCTAATCTGATGTCTGAAAAGCAGGTGCTCAAGCGAGCAGGGGAAGAACTGGCGCTTTTCGTCCCCGGGGAAAAACAGGTATTCAAGCTCAGGTAATGCGGAAACATGGGCAAGCGGTCCCGTCTGCGTACTCAAAGCGTCGGACGACGGCGGCTGGTTGTCCTGATTGTTCTGCTTGGTGCAGCGGCGGCTGTCTGGGGCTGGCTGGAGAGTGAGAAGGCGCTCCGCCTCTGGGAGCAGACAGTCAAGGCGTTGCGCTTAAGAGAGGATCAGGCCGTAACCGATCAAGAGATTACCAGGGGTACGATATACGACAGAAACTATAAAGAATTCGCCATCTCTTACGAACGGGTGTCCGTGTATGCCAATATCCGAGAAATCGAGGACGTCAATCAGGTGATCGGCCCCCTGTCGGCCATACTTGAAACTTCCGAAAGCGATCTTTATGATCGAATGGGGAAAGGACGTCTCAGGGTTTGGATAGCCAGGGACATCAGCCAGGATCAGGAAGATGAGATCAGACGGCTCGGTTTCCAGGGCGTTCATCTGCACAGAGAGTACATCCGCTATTATCCGCAGCGTGAATCGGCGGCTCATCTCATCGGTTTTGTCGAAGGTGATACCGGACTCTTCGGTATCGAACAGTATCTCAATAAGCTGGAAGCGAGGTTCCGGCTAAAAAAAGATGACACCCACGATCTTCTCAAGATGGGTGATACCCGGCCCGGTGTGGACGGCCGTCATCTGATTCTGACCCTTGATGCCAAGATACAGCGAATTCTCGATGACTATCTGAAACGGCTGTCCGACGCCAGTCCGGGTAACAGCTACGGTGCCCTGGTGATGGAGGCGTCCACGGGAGGGCTGGTCGGCTATACCCAGACCCCTTCCTTTGATCCGAACAAATTCCACAGTTATTCGGATACAAACTACCTGGATCTTTTCAACGAGAAGATTGCAGTTGCGGATGTGTTCAAAGTGTTTCTCAGGGACCTCTCACTCCTGGAGAGTCAGGGGAGTGTTGAAATTCCAAGGCTGCCCTGGAGTGTCGCGGCCGAACAGCGCAAACTCGGCGCCCAACTGCAGTTATGGAACAAGCTGGGCGCTGACGGCAATCTGCAGTTTGATTTCATCACCGGGCCGCCTCCGGAGACCAGCGCGGTACCGTTCAAAAGGGAACTGGAGAAACAATTGAATTTTGAAACGGTGCCAGAGATGCAGACTCCGCTGGAACTGCTTACTTCGTTGACCCGGGCGCTCAATGGCGGATTTGAGATCACTCCGCATGGCGCCAAAAGATTTGTGCTGCGCAAAAATCAGCAGGAGTTTCTGCTCGAAAACCTTGAAAAGGAGCCCGACTCAGGTCTTCTTTCCGCCGGAGTTCCAGAGGAAGCGACGAGATTGGCAGCACTTCTGGGGCAGCGTGGACCGATGGGCTCGACCATTATCCAGGGGGAGAGCAGTTCGGAAATAGAGTCCCCTGTGAGGAGATTGTTCCACCACTATCTCGGGTTGATTATGATCCCCCAGAAGAACCCGGAGCTGGTGCTGCTGGTCACCTCGACCGGCCCAGGGTATCAGGTGTCCCAGAGGCGGGAGCTTTCTCCTGCGGGGGAGGCCATGAAAATCATCGGCCCGATTGCCGCCCTGCAGCAGGTCATGAAAAACCTTTCCGATATGATGAGTCCCAAGGAGAAAGCCGATACGAACTTCCGCCTTTCTCCGGAACAGGTCCAGGTGGATGAGGAAAACACCAGGGCAGCGCTGATTGAGATGGACATGCCTTCCTTTGCCGGGATGAGCCTCAGAAAATCATTGAGGCTGCTGCAAGGATCCAATGTCGAGATAGAAGTGAAGGGTACCGGCCGGGTAGTTTCCCAACACCCTCCGGAAGGTACTAAATTGAAACCGGGAACAACGGTTACCCTGATCCTGGAGCGTGACCCGGTTGATCCAGATTACCAACAGCCCGAGTTTGCCGAGCCGGAGTAGATGCCTTGAATTCCATGGTGCACACAGAACAGGAAGGCGTGCATAACCAGTCGCCGACGTTGTCTGAGCTGGTTGCCGGTCTTGCCGGTTCGATTAGACTGCCGGCGGGCGCCGACTCGCTGATAATTG
>JARRLH010000058.1:0-16125 GCA_037387205.1 Desulfofustis sp. | reverse complement strand
GTGGCGATCAAGGGCGACAATCATGACGGTCACCGGCATGTGCAGAAGGCGATAGCTAATGGCGCGGTGGCGGTGGTGGTTGAGAGGGGCTATTTCGGCCAGGATGAACGCACCGCCCTGAAAGCGGTCATCATCGAGGTGGGAGACAGTAGAGCCGCCCTGGGACACCTGGCCTCGGCCTTTTATCGCCATCCGGCCAGGGAAATGACCATGGTGGGTATCACCGGCACCAACGGCAAGACCACTGTCTCCTATCTGATTGAACAGACTTTGCGCCAGCTCGGAGTCCAGACCGGGGTGATCGGCACGGTTGAATATCGTTACTACCTGGACGACGGAAGATGCATCAGCCACCCGGCGCCCCTGACCACCCCCGATCCGCTGAGACTGCAGAAGATGTTGAGAACGATGGCCGACAGCGGGGTCAGTCATGTGATCATGGAGGCCTCATCGCACGCCCTGCAGCAGCATCGTCTTGGCTCGATGGAATTTGACCTGGGTATTTTTACCAATCTCAGTCAAGACCATCTCGACTATCACGGCACCATGGACAGTTATTTCGCCGCCAAAAGCAGATTGTTTACACGTCATATGAGGGCCGGGGGTACGGTTGTGGTGGTAGAGCAATCAGCGGGGGAGGCTGGTAAGAGTCGGTCTGCGGCAGTGGCCGATCTCTGCCGGTCGCTGCCCCTGCTCACACTGGTCTGCGGAGACTCCCAGAACTGCAATGTAAAGCTTGGTGCGCATGACGCTTCGCTTGCCGGTGTTCGATGTCAGATTATCGATGACGCCGGGCAGGTCTACCTCATAGAGTCCAGTCTGATCGGCAGATTCAATATCGACAATCTGCTGGCCGCCTTCTCCGCTTTGGCAACAATGGGCTATGATAAAACCCGCTGCACCGAACTGCTCGGTCGGGCTGCCGGTGCCCCGGGACGGATCGAACCGGTGCGCCTGGCGGACAAACCAGGCGGTCAGCCCACTGTGATCGTCGATTATGCCCACACCCCCGATGCCCTGGAAAAAGTACTCGGCGCCCTGAAATCACTGAAGCATGAGCGACTGCTCTGCGTATTCGGCTGCGGCGGCGACCGGGACGAGTCGAAACGGCCCCTGATGGGAGAAATCGCCGGCCGCATGGCCGATATAGCCATTGTCACCGATGACAATCCACGCCGGGAGGATCCGGCCGCTATCCGAACGGCCGTGCTCAAGGGAGTCGCCCGAACCGGTCTGGCGCCGCGCCGGGTGGAGTGGCTCGATAATTGTGCGGACGGCGAACGGGGCTACATTGAGATTGGCGGTCGGGATGCTGCCATTCATGCGGCGCTGACCCGCAGCCACAAGGGCGACATCGTTCTGATCGCCGGTAAAGGACACGAAAGTTACCAGATCGTCGGCGCCCACACCCGGTTTTTCGACGATAGGCTCTGCGCCCAGCAGAGCAGCCTGTCCTGGGATCTGCAAACCGTTGCGGCGGCAGCGGCAGGGAGAGTGATCCGGACAGCGGCAACAACCAGGTTCAGAGACATCTCCACCGATACCAGGACAGTCGGCGAGAATGACATTTTCGTGGCCCTGCCGGGGGAACAGTTTGACGGCCACGATTTTCTGGAGAACGCGGTTGCAGGCGGGGCCCGTTGTCTGATTATCTCCGCCGCCGACCGGCTTCCCAGGGCTGAAGTCTGCTGCATTCAGGTGGACGACACGCTGACCGCCCTCGGCAACCTCGCCCGCTACCGTCTGGACCGGGTCCGGCAGCTCAGCCGACCGGTGGTCGTGGGGCTGACCGGGAGCTGCGGGAAAACCACTGTCAAGGATATGGCCGGCTCAATTTTCAGCTGCCGCTGGCCGGATCGTCAGGATCGACCGGAGGGGCGGGTCCTCAAGACGGCGGGCAACCTCAATAATCTGATAGGACTGCCGCTCTCGCTGCTGCCGGTCTCTGTCCATCACCGGGTGCTGGTTTTGGAAATGGGTATGAACCGCCCCGGTGAAATCGCTCGGCTGACCCGGATCGGCGATCCGGATATCTGCTGCATCACCAACGTCCAGCCGGCCCATTTAGAAGGACTCGGCTCCATTGAAGGAGTGGCGGCTGCCAAGGGCGAACTTTTTGAACAGAGCCGACCCGGCAGTGTCCACGTGGTTAATTTCGATGATGACCACATCATTAGGCTCAGCGAGCGTTTCAGCACCTCGGTTATCGGCTTCGCCGCCTCGAGCCAGGGCGTTGCCCGGGGGGCCGCAGTCTGGGCAGAAAACCTGCGCGCCGATGATAACGGTCACCTCAGGTTTACCCTGCACGTCGGGGAGGAGAGCCGAGACCTCTTCCTCCAGGTTCCAGGGATGCACAACGCGGCCAATTGCTGTGCCGCCGCAGCCATCGCCCATGGTGCGGGAATCGACCTGTCCACCATCGTTGCCGGGCTGGAGCGGTTTCGCTCCTCCTCTAAACGTATGGAGCCGCTCACCTCGCCCATGGGGCTGAGAATCCTCAATGACAGCTATAATGCCAATCCGGCTTCGATGGCATCTGGGCTCAGGACTCTGGGGGGGCTTCCGGCCCGAACCAGAATGGCGGTGCTTGGGGATATGCTCGAACTGGGAGAAGCCAGCACCGATCTGCACCGCTCCATCGGCAACGTGGCGGCCCAGGCGGATCTGTCCTTTCTGGCCCTGGTCGGAGAGTTTGCCGAGCAGATCAGGCAGGGCGCCCAGACTTCGGGCATGGATACGGAGCGTATCAGGGTCTTTATCGATAAAAACGACATAATCGACTGGATCGAGGAACTGCTCGAATCTGAACGCTTGCAGCCTGGGGACTGGCTGCTGGTCAAAGCTTCCAGAGGTCTGGCTCTCGACACGGTTGTCGACCAGATTATGGAACGATGTTGACACCAGAAGGCTGAACGATGCTCTACCACCTGCTCTATCCCCTGCATACCGTTTTTATCGGCTTCAATGTCTTCAGATACATCACCTTCCGTTCCATTCTTGCCGCGGTTACCGCATTTTTGATTGTCATCATCTTAGGTAACTGGTTCATCAGGACTCTGAAGAGGATGCAGATAGGCCAGGTGGTCCGTGACGACGGACCGGAAACCCATATCTACAAACAGGGTGTGCCGACCATGGGCGGACTGCTTATCCTGGCAGCCGTGATTGGCTCATCCTTTCTCTGGGCCCGACTCGATAACAGCTACGTCTGGCTCACCATGACGGTCACCGTCTTCTTCGGTTTCATTGGTGCAGTCGACGACTACAGGAAAATCAGCAAAAAATCGAGCGCCGGCCTGAGTGCCAGAAAAAAGCTTCTGCTGCAGTTTATCGGGGCCGGCACCGTCGGCCTATTTATCTATAATTCGCCCGGTTTCGACGGACATCTGGCCGTTCCTTTTTTGAAGAACATTCGGCCCGATCTGGGCTGGTTCTATATAATTTTCGCGCTCATAATTATCATCGGCGCCTCCAACGCGGTCAATCTCACCGACGGCCTGGATGGACTTGCCACCGGACCGACCATCGTCTCGGCGGCCGTTTATCTCGTCTTCTCCTACATTGCCGGAAATATACTTATTTCCGACTACCTCCAGGTGCACTACGTGGCCGGCAGCGGTGAACTGGCGGTCTTCTGCGGGGCCATGGTCGGCGGCTGTCTCGGCTTTCTCTGGTTCAACGCCTACCCCGCCCAGGTCTTCATGGGCGACGTGGGCTCTCTGTCGCTGGGCGGCGCCCTGGGCACCATTGCGGTAATTATCAAGCAGGAAATCCTCCTGGCCATCGTCGGCGGCATTTTCGTCATGGAGGCGCTGTCGGTGATCATGCAGGTTGGATACTTCAAGATGACCAAGGGCAAACGTATATTCCTGATGGCACCGTTCCACCATCATTTCGAGAAGAAAGGCTGGCATGAAACCAAGGTCGTGGTCCGTTTCTGGATCGTCTCGATCATCCTTGGCTTTCTGGCCATAGCAACCTTAAAACTGCGCTGATGAAAGGAAAAGCAAGAAAGAGAAAATACTAAGATGCGAAGGCGGTCGTCGTTTTCCGCCCGGCAGGGCGGGAGATGGCCGCGCATACAAACATTTTGATGCCGATGCGCGGACGTAGTCGGCTCATCAGTCAGAACACAAAGGAGGCAATATGACTTATGTAATCATAGGCTGGATAGCAGTGAGCATCGGTTTTGTTCTAGGTGCGGCCTGGGCGGGGCTTGGCAGCATAAATAAACAGGTCGACCAGCAGCTCGCCGGTAAACAGGATAAAATGTATTCAAGTGCGCCCCAGAGCAGTCTGCGTTCATAGGGCTCTTTCAGGTGAATTGACTCAGGGCCAACGGGTTCTTTGATGGTACCACAGGCAACGACAGGGGATACGATGGCGGTCGTCGGCTTCGGCCGGGCCAGCCAGTCGATCGTCCGCTACCTGCATGAGAGAGGGATCAGGGTACTGGTGTCCGACATCAGAAACTATTCCGAGCTGAGCCCGAAAGAGCAGGAGCTGCTGGACCAGTGCGCCGCCGAGTTCGAGGGAGGCGGCCACAGCACGGGATTCCTGTCCAGGGCCGATATCGTAGTTGCCAGCCCGGGCGTTGACCATCGCCATTCGGTGCTCGCCAAGGTGCGCCAGTCGGGGGCCACGGTCCTGGGCGAGCTGGCCCTGGCCGCTGATAAATTCACCGCCCCGGTGATCGGAGTAACCGGCACCAACGGCAAGACCACGGTCACCGAGCTGATCGGATCGATGCTTCGGGCGGCGGGGAAAAAGGTTTTCGTCGGCGGCAACATCGGCACACCGCTGGGCGACTTACTTGTCTCCGACGAAAAGTTCGAGGTGATTGTCCTGGAGCTTTCCAGTTTTCAGCTGGAGCTGTGCGGTGATTTTGTGCCGGAGGTCGGAATTCTGCTCAATATCACCCCGGATCACCTTGACCGGCACAAAACCCTGCAGCAATATGCAGCGGCGAAGATGAGGCTGTTTCAGGGCGGATCGGCCAGGACCTTTTCGGTGATTAACGGCGATGATCTCCACTGCCGCAGTTTTTCCGAAACCTTGGAAGGAGTTGAGTGGTCGAGGTTCGGCCACGATGCACGCTTTGCGGCAACGATACGCTCCAGCCGGATTGATCTGCAGGGCGTGACCTTCGAGCTGGCCGGTTCAAAACTGGCCAATCTCTCAGGCTTACTCAACAGTGGCGCAGCCCTGCTGGGCACGAGCAGATTTGGGCTCGATCCGGAGATCCTTCAGCGGGTGCTTCTGGAGTTCGAACCGGGAGAGCATCGGCTGCAGCGTGTTGCGCGGTATAACGGCGTCACCTATGTTAACGACTCGAAGGCAACCAACACCGGTGCCGTGATCAACGCCCTGCAGCAGCTCGGCAGCGGTGCGGGCGGAATCGTCCTTATCGCCGGCGGACGCGACAAGGGCGATGATTTCCGCCTGCTCAGAGACAGTGTCGCCGCCCATGTCAAACGGCTGATTCTGATTGGTGAGGCCTCCGGAACACTTGGCGAGGCGCTTGGCGACCTGGTTGAGACCGACTATCCGGCCACACTCGAGGAAGCGGTTCAGAGGGCGTCGGCGGCGGGTGAGCCCGGGGACACGGTGCTGTTTTCGCCGGCCTGCGCCAGCTTTGATATGTTCAACGATTACCAGCAGCGCGGAACCTGCTTCATAGAGGCGGTTCACCGACTGCAGAAGAGAAAACCAGCGGAGATGGATCAGTGAGAGATCCCGGCAGAGATAGAAAAGCTTTGCGCCTGCTGCTCACCGGCGGCGGCACCGGCGGTCATCTGTTTCCAGCTGTGGCCACCGCCGAGCAGCTCCAGGCCAGCCTGCCGGAGAGCTCGGTGCTGTTCGTCGGCACCAGGCGCCGGCTGGACCGGGACTCCCTGGCCCGCTCGGGGTTCTCGGTGAAGACCATCCACTCCCACGGGTTCAAGGGTAAGAACCTCTGGGAATTGGCCAAGGCAATACTGGTTCTGCCGCTTTCCCTGCTGGAGTCGTGCTACCATATTCTGAAATTCAATCCCCATGTGGTGATGGGCGTCGGCGGCTATGTGACCGGACCGGTTGTCACTGCTGCCTGGCTGCTGCGCCGGCCCACCCTGATTCACGAACAGAATTCGGTACCCGGCCTGGCCAACCGCAAGCTTGGACGACTGGTGAACAGGATCTGCGTGTCGCTTCCCCAGAGCAAGAAATATTTTGCCGCGGGTAAAACCATATTGACCGGCAACCCTGTCCGCCGCGGGATTATCGAGGCGGGCAGGAACAGACGCAGTAGTGAGGGGAGAAAGACACTGCTTATCCTGGGCGGCAGCCAGGGGGCCCAGGCAATTAATGAAATGGTAGTCGAGGCGCTCAGGGGTGGTATCGAGGCCTTCTCTGCGCTTCAGGTAATTCATCAGACGGGCCGGGACGACGAACAGATGGTCAGGGATGCCTATGCAGCGATGGGCATCGATCACCAGGTTTCGGCCTTTTTCACCGACATGGCAGAACTCTATCGACAGGCCGATCTGATTGTCTCCCGGGCCGGAGCCACCACGCTCGCGGAAATCGGTGTCGTCGGGGCGCCGGCCGTGTTGATCCCCTATCCTTACGCGGCTGATAACCATCAGGAAAAAAATGGTGCCTGGTATGTAGAGAGCGGCGCGGCCTTGATGTTCGCTCAGCGGGATCTCACCCCGCAGCGGCTGGCCGAGGAAATTCTCAGAATCATCAACGACCAGGCCCGGCTCGATTCCATGTCCAAGGCCATGAAAAAACTGGGTATCATCGATGCCGCCGAAAGGATTGTGGCTATCTGCCAGGAGCTTGCCAGGAAATAACAGATGTACGGGAAGACCAAGCATATACATTTCGTCGGCATCGGGGGGATCGGCATGAGCGGGATTGCCGAGCTGCTGGCCAATCTGGGATACCGGGTGTCCGGTTCCGACCTGCGCCGGTCGAAAATCACCGATCGTCTGAGCCGGCTGGGCTGCAGGGTCTTTGAGGGGCATGACAGTAAGTATATCGAAGGCGCCGAGGTGATTGTCGCCTCCTCGGCGATTGCCGATGACAACCCCGAGATCCTGGCTGCGCGTGAACAGGGGATTCCGGTGGTGATGAGGGCCGAGATGCTGGCCGAGTTGATGCGCCTGCAAAAATATGGCATCGCCATCGCCGGAAGTCACGGCAAGACTTCGACCACCTCGATGGTGAGTTGGATCATGGCTGAGGCCGGTCTCGACCCGACCATCGTCGTCGGCGGCAAAGTCGATTGCCTGGGCGGCAACGCCAAGCTCGGGCAAGGAGAGTTTCTGGTAGCCGAGGCGGATGAGAGCGACGGCTCGTTTTTGAAGCTCTCACCGGTACTCGAGGTGGTCACCAACATCGATTTCGAGCACCCCGATTACTACGAGGATATTGATCAGGTCAAAGAGGCCTTCGTTGACTTTATCGACAAGGTGCCTTTTTACGGAGCCGCAATCATTTGTCTGGATGACCAACATATATCCGAGATACTGCCCAGGATAAGTAAAAGGATGATCACCTACGGTCTCACCCGTCAGGCCGATGTTTACGCAGAAAATCTCGAATTTATAGACGGTCGCAGCCGCTTCGACACCTTCCGCACTGGAGAATTGCTGGGCACGGTTGCATTGAATCAGCCAGGACTGCACAATGTTTACAATGGGCTGGCTTCAATCTGCGTGGGGCTCGAGTTGGAGATCGATTTTGCAGTTATCGCCGCAGCGCTGGGCTCATTTGCAGGAGTTCAGCGCCGGCTGGAGCTCAAAGGTGAGGCGGGCGGCATCACGGTGATTGACGACTACGGCCACCACCCGACGGAAATACGGGCTACGCTCAGTGCCATCAAGCTGGCCTGGCCGGAAAAACGGCTGGTGGTCCTTTTCCAGCCGCACCGCTACAGTCGGACCAAGGGCTTGTTCAGCGAATTTCAGACCTGCTTCCATCAGGCCGACCATCTGGTGATAACCGATATCTACGCGGCCAGCGAGGCGCCGATCGAAGGCATCGACAGCCTCAGGCTGCTCGACAAGATCAGGCAGCATGGCCAGCGCTCCACCGCTCACGTGGCCGAGGTAGATAGTCTGGCGGCAGCGGTCAGGGATCAACTAGAGCCCGGTGACCTGGTCTTGACCCTGGGCGCCGGCAATATTTTCAAGGCGGGCGAGGAGCTGTTGTCCTTGCTCGGCAGCGAATGACGAGATAATGAGTTTGAGCTCCTCCCAAAGAGCAGTGTTGACTGGAGCGGTCAGAGGGAAGATCCGCTGGGATGCACCGTTGTCGGAGTGGACCACCTATCGGATCGGGGGACCCGCTGATGCTCTGGTCACACTGCTTGATGTGGAAGATCTGCAGGGGGTGCTGAGATTGTGCCGCCGTGAGAAATTGCGCTGGAAACTGCTGGGCAGGGGATCGAATATACTGGCCGCCGACGAGGGATTTCGCGGGATTATTATTGTGCTCGGGGAAGGCTTCAAGTACATTGGCCGCGTTCATCAGCAGGACCACGAAGAGGTCCTGGTAAACACCGGAGCCGGCGTCAGCCTTGCCAGACTCTCCTCCTGGTGCGCGGCGCACGGGGTGTCCGGATTCGAGTTTGCTGCGGGGATTCCGGGTAGTGTCGGCGGCGCCGTGATCATGAACGCTGGAGGGTGGGGGAGATCGATGGGTGATGTGACCCGGCAGGTCGAAATGGTTGACCACGAAAAAATAGAAATTATTAGTGAGGAACATCTCGGTTTCAGCTACCGCACCTGCCGGGCACTTGCCGGGAGAAAGGAAACAGTGGTGACCGGCGCCACCATGAAATTCAAGGCTGCGGATCCTGCGCAGATACGAGAGACGATCAGGACACTTACGCACAAGAGACAGCAGCGACAGCCCTACGGGCAGCCCAATTGCGGATCGGTGTTCAAGAATCCGGAGGGGGCCAGTGCCGGCAGGCTGATCGATGAGGCCGGTCTGAAGGGACGACGGATCGGTGATGCAGAGGTCTCAGAAAAACACGCCAATTTTATCGTCAACCGCGGCAAGGCGACGGCCCGCGACGTAGTGGCGCTGATGGATGAGATCAAAGAAAAAGTATTGCTGACCAGTGGTGTCGAGCTGAGCCCCGAAGTGCAATTCCTCTGCTAGTTGAAGTGGATATGAAGAAGTGGCTGCAGAAGACAATCGGCGCGAAGAAGAAAAACCGGTATACCGTCGATGGAGGCGGGGTGAAGACCGGCAAGGCTTCTTTCCGTTTTGACGAGCAGAATAAAAAACAGCGCACTACCCTGCTGAAAAAGCTCAACCATTACTGGAGTCGCAAAAAGGATGGGGGGCATGCCGCTTACCAGGGCGCATCGCGGCCCAGTGGCCGCCGCAGGATGCTGCTTGCTCTTTGTCTGGTCTGTGGTGCCGCTCTATTTTTAAGTAGCGGCGGGTTCAGCCTTTTTGCCGTCCTGCTTGAAGATATTGATTATTTCAGGATCACCGAGATCAGGGTGGAAGGGAGCAGCAACTCGGCGACCGACGAGATTCGCGCCGCTTCGGGGGTCAAGGTCAGCGAGAGTCTTTTCTCGGTGAACGAAAGAGAAATCACGGAAAGGGTCCGCAAGGAGAGTCTCTGGGTCGATCAGGTCACGGTTGCACGGCACTGGCCCGATACCCTGATTCTCAAGGTGCACGAGTTCAAGCCCCACGCCCTCATCGCCCTTGGCGAAGAAGACAGGGCTGAGCTCTATTACCTCGACAATAAGGGGAACGCCTTCGTCAAAACTGCCTACGGCATGGATCTGGATTATCCGGTGATCACCGGGCTGGAGGACTCGGAGGATCTGGAAAGCATTCACGTGGATCTGGATGCACCGCTTGAATTGCTGCGCCTGGCTGGCTCCAACAATCCGAATCTGCCGGTGCAGTCGATTTCCGAACTGCATGTGGACGACGAAGAGGGGCTGATTCTCTATCTGGTCGAGCATCCGTTTCCGATATTTATCGGCGACGGCGATATCAGAAAGAAATACGTGCGGCTCAGAAAGGTGCTGGAGATGCTCTACAAGCCGCGCAGAACGGGTATGGATATAGGTCGCGTCGCCTATATCAAGATGGACTATTTAAAGGACAAGGTAATCGTCGGCTACGGCGAGTCAGGATGAGTCAGCACATGAAAAACAACAAAGATCATGAAGTGGAAATGGGTGTCGAGCCCGCCGGTGAGCACAAACGCGATGTCCGAGGCAGCCTGGTGGTCGGGCTCGATATCGGCACCACAAAAATATGCTGTGTGGTCGGCGAAGCCTTCCAGGACGCCGTCGATATCATCGGGGTCGGCACCACCCCTTCGCTGGGGATGCGTAAAGGAGTGGTGGTCAACATCGAAAGTACGGTGGCTTCGATCCGTAAATCAGTCAAAGTTGCCGAAGATATCGCCGGCTGCGACCTGGAGTCGGTTTATGTCGGTATCGCCGGCAATCACATCAAGGGATTTAACAGTCCCGGCATCCTGGCGATCAACAACAGGGAGATCAAACAGGCTGACGTCCAGGAGGTGATCACCGCCGCCCAGACCGTCAAAATTTCTGAGAATCAGCGGGTCATCCACGTGCTTCCCCAGGAATATATGGTGGACGACCACACCGGCATCCAGAACCCGCTCGGCATGACCGGGGTCAGACTGGTGACCAACGTCCATATCGTCACCGCCGATATCGGCGCCGTGCACAACCTGGTCACCTGTTGCAACAAGGCGGGCCTCGAAGTCGCCGATCTGGTGCTCGAGTCAATTGCTTCGGCCAAGGCGGTACTCACCCAGGACGAAATGGATCTCGGCGTGGTCCTGGTGGACATCGGCGGCGGCACGACCGATATCGCCGTCTTCTACGAGGGTACCATCAGGCACACCTGTGAACTGGGGCTCGGGGGACACAACCTGACAAACGATCTGTCCGTGGGCCTGCGCACACCGCTGGCCGAAGCCGAGCGGCTCAAGGAGGATTACGGCAGTGCCCTGTCAGCGGTGATCAAGACCAATCATGTGGTCGATGTGCCCTCGGTGGGCGACAGGGAGCCGCGTCGGGTAACCCAGAAAGTGCTGGTTGACATCATCGAGGCCAGGATGGTGGAAATTCTCGAAATGGTCAACAGGGAACTGGTGGTTTCCGGTCAGAAGAACAGAATCAACGCCGGAATCGTCCTGACCGGGGGGACCTCGCTGCTGGTTAATCTCGTGGACCTCGCCGAGCAGATTTTTGACATGCCGGTAAGGGTTGGATATCCCAGCGGAATCGGCGGCAGAGTCGATGATGTATACACCCCGCGCTGCACCACCGGGGTCGGCCTGGTGCTGTACGGAAGGGACCATCAGATGAGCGCCATGGATCAGGACACGGGCATGGTGCATAAAATGAAAGGGCTGTTTAAAAAAATAATGTAGAAGAGGACTTTTTTGTTTATGCGGGCACGATCAGATGCTATAGTTCCTATGCCAAGGAACCTTACCTTTTTTCCTGCCCTAACTATTGAGAATCAAAAGATATTGGGANNNNCCATCAACACCATGGTGGATAACAAGCTCCAGGGAGTCGATTTTATTGTCGCCAACACCGACAAACAGGCCCTGGACCAGTCAAAAGCCGATATCTGCGTCCAGTTGGGGCCATCCATAACCAAAGGTCTCGGAGCAGGGGCCGATCCGGAGACCGGGGCCCAGTCCGCCCACGAGTCGATGGAGGAGGTCAAGGAATGTCTGCTGGGCAGTGACATGGTCTTCATCACCGCCGGACTCGGGGGAGGCACCGGCACCGGGGCTGCACCGGTGGTTGCCAAGATCAGCAAAGAGCTCGGCGCCCTGACCGTTGCCGTCGTCACCAAGCCATTCAATTTCGAAGGCAGGCAGCGGCTGCGCAACGCCGAGGCCGGCTGGCAGGAGTTGCATAAGTACGCCGATACGATCATCACCGTGCCCAACGACCGGTTGCTGAGTCTCATGCAGAAGACCTCCAAGCTCGCGGACATGCTGTCGCTGGCAGATACGGTATTGCTCCAGGCCGTCAAGGGAATTACCGATCTGATCAATGTGCCCGGTCTGATCAATGCCGATTTCGCCGATCTGCGCACGGTCATGAAGGAAGTGGGCCCGGCCATCATGGGCTCTGCCTCGGCGGTTGGCGAAAATCGGGCAGTGGAGGCTGCCAAGCGGGCCATCGATAACCAACTGCTCGAAGATGTCGGCATTGACGGTGCCCGCGGTCTGCTGATCAATATTTCCGCCACCGAAGAGAGCTTTACCATGGCCGAATTCATGGAAGCCTCGGCGCTGATCCAGGCGAAGGTCGACGAGGATGCCAAGGTGGTCATCGGCGCACTCTACGACGAGAGTCTCGGCGATGAGCTTCAGGTGACCGTGATTGCCACCGGTGTCGGCGACGTCAGCACCCGCGAGAGAACCATCGCCCAGGTCGGCGATCTGCCCCATAAGCAGAAGTATGATGCACCGGTGAAGCATCCCAATACTGTTGAGCCGATTCGTACCCACCACCCGCTGAAGCCCGAGGCCGAAAGGCAGCAGCCTTATAAGCCGGCCGTGGCGAACCGGGCTCCCAAGGCTACCGTATTGCCCGGTTCCAATTTCGACGCCTTTGATAATTTCGGGCCGACCCGCAGCCACCGTTCTACCGAAAAGGAAGAGCAGAAACCGATGGAGCGGATCAATGAAGACTATCTGGAGACCCCGACCTATCTCCGCAAGAAGGCCAATTGAGAACGGGCAGATGCGTTGAGGGCTCTTGGATCGCAAACGACAGGCAACATCGCGCAACGTACCCTCCCGCCGGGGGTTATCCAGAGCTGAACTGCTTGACAGAGAGCGGGGCACTTACCTGAAAAAATGGCAGGGGCTGCTGCCAGTCGGCCTGTTCTATCCCAATCGTTATCAGGTTGGCATGTCCAACCTGGGGTTTCAGCTTGTCTATCGTCTGCTCAACGAGCATGAAGGCCTGGTCTGTGAGAGGCTGTTCCTGCCGGAGCCGAACCAGGCACTTGTGTCGGTGGAGTCGGGACGCCCGCCGCGCGACTTTCCGATTATTTTCATTTCAGTCAGCTTCGAACATGATTATCCCAATCTGGCGCGCTTCTTCCTGGCCTCAGGCCTTGAGCCGCTGGCTCGCGAGAGAAGAGAAGAGATAACGCCCGGAAATCCCCTGGTGGTGTGCGGCGGGGTCGCCGCCTTCATGAACCCTGAACCGCTTGCCCCCTTGGTCGATATTTTTGCAGTTGGTGAAGCCGAACCCCTGCTGCCGACGCTGATCGGCCAGCTTGCGGGCAACGATCTGGGTGATCGCCGGCGGTTGCTCGCCACCCTGAATCAGGATTACCAGGGTTTTTACGCTCCCGGCCTTTATCATCCCCTCTACGACGGCAAGGGCCGGTTTGAACGATTGGAGCCGGAAGCAGGCCTGCCTGAGCGTATCCGCAGGATCGGCCTGGAGAGCACCGATTATTCTGCCCACTCGGAGCTCCTCACCCCGGAAACAGAGTTCGCGGATCTGTACCTGACCGAGCTCGGGCGGGGCTGTTCCCGGGGCTGCCGATTCTGCACCGCCGGCTTTATCTATCGCCCTCCCCGGTTGTGGGATATCGAGGCCATCCTTAAGAGTCTAAAGGAACGGCCCGGTGGAATCGACCGGATCGGCCTTTTGGGTATGGAGATGACCTCGCGCGATAATCTCGATATGATTGCCGCTAACCTCAGCGCCGACGGCTGCTCCCTGTCCTTTTCTTCACTCCGGGCAGACCGGATTTCCGACAATCTCGTCGGCCTGCTCAGCGATTCCAGCCTGAAGAGCGTGGCCATTGCCCCCGACGGAGGTTCGGAACGGCTGCGCCGGGTGATAAATAAGCAACTCACCGCCACGGACCTGCTTGGTGCCGCCGAGAAGCTGACTGAAGCCGGGATCCACCGCCTGAAGCTGTATCTGATGATCGGCCTGCCGACGGAAGCGCTGGAGGATCTCCAGGAGTTCGTTAAACTGGCACTGCGGATCAGGGAGGTCATGCATGCCATTGGCCGTAGCCGGGGACGTTTGACCGAGCTGTCGATTTCGGTGAACAGTTTCGTCCCTAAGCCATGGACCCCGTTTCAATACCATCCCTTCGGAGGCGCGGGTGAACTCGCCGCCGAGCATACCATTAAGGGACGGGAGGCGGTGCGACACCTCAAGGAAAAAATAACCTATCTGCGAAGCAGACTGGGTTCTCTCCCCAACCTTCGCCTGAAGTTCGATAATCCCGACCAGGCGCTCTTCCAGGCCGTATTGTCCCGCGGGGACCGCAGACTTGCAGAGGTATTGCTGAATATGGCCGACTCGGGTATATCCTGGAAGCAGGCTCTGAAGCAGAGCGGTCTGGGGGAACAATTATTCGCCACCAGGCAGTATGCACAGCACAGTCCTCTGGCCTGGAGCATCGTCGATCATGGCATTGATGACGACTACCTGTGGCGGGAGTATCGACGCAGCTTCGAGCAAAAAACAACCGCACCATGCGATACCGGGGTGTGTAGAATCTGCGGCGTCTGCCGCGACTGAGCGGTGATGATCGACATGGGAAGTGAAAATAATGACCGCGGCCGGCATCCGAAAGACGCCGGACTGCAGTCGTTTACCCTGGTAAAGTATTTTTCCTTCTCCGCCCTTGGTGCAATTCTGATTTTTACCATGATCCTCTCCTGGATCATTTCCAACAACGCCAAGGTGGTCATGCTCAAGCAGAGCGAAGACTATTCGCTGCTGCTGGCCGGCAACATCAACCAGCAGGTGTTCAGGCGTTTCGTGCTTCCCGCGGTGGTGCGCTACGGCCGGATCGCCCTGAGAAATCCTGATCAGTTCGGTTATCTGGACAAGATAGTCAGCGAGATCGTCCAGGGGCTGGACATCGATTCCGTCACTATTTACGATTCCAAGGAAAACGTCGTGTCCTACTCGACCCTGCCCGAACTGGTGGGTAAGCGGGACAGGGGCGGCATCGAATACGAAAAGGCGCTCGAGGGCGCAGCCAATTCCAGGTTCATCTACAGCGGCTCGATGTGGAGTCTGCTGTCATCCGACCCGCAGATCAGCTGTCAGCTCATGACTTTTATTCCGTTCAGGCAGGTAAGGGAGAGTGGTGAGGCGGGTGATGCCATCATGGGAGTCATCGAGATCGCCAAAGATCTCTCCAAGGACTATACCGCCATTTTAAAGCTTCAGGGCCGCATCATGATCGTCTCGGCGGTGGTGATGCTGGTGCTCTTCCTGGTGCTGCGCGTCATTGTCCTGCGCGCCGGCACTATTCTTGAGCGCAGGATGGGTGAGCGGATCAGGCTCAAGGAGCAGCTCGACAAGACCGAACAGCTGGCCCATCTCGGTACCATGGTGGCGACGGTCTCGCACGAAATTAAGAGCCCGCTGGGCATCGTCAGATCGACGGCCGAGATCCTCAAAAAGCGAATCGAGAAAGTGGCCCCGGGCAACGAGAACCTGGCCCAGATCATCGTCGATGAAACCGCCAGACTCAACACCATCGTTACCGAATTTCTCGATTTTGCCAGACCGCAGCAGCCCAAGCTGAAATCTCGCGATCTGCAATTGATTCTGGACAAAGCCATAAATTTCACCCGCTCCATGGCCGCCAAGCAGGGGGTGGAGATAGAGACAAGCTATGCCGGTAATGGGATAGTCAGGGAGGTTGACGAGGATATGCTCTACCGGGCTTTTCTCAATATCATCCTCAACGGTATCCAGGCGATGGAAACAGGCGGCCGGCTGGTGGTCGAAACCCAGGAAGGAGAAGAAGGGCAGATCATTATATCATTCCGGGACAACGGTCCCGGCATGAGCGCGGAAAAGGCTGCCCAGGTATTCGAGCCCTTCTTTACAGACAAAACCAAGGGCACCGGTCTCGGGTTGGCCATTACCAAAAATATAGTAGAAGAACATGGTGGAGAAATCCGGGTCGAGAGCCGAGTACAGGAAGGTACGCGTTTTGTCATCCTCTTCCCCTGATTCCCCCTGTCTGCTCGTCCAATCACTGAGGTTTGCCGACAGCGGTCCCTACAGCTTCGCGCTCGGACCAGGGAGCTGCACA
>JARRLH010000057.1:0-13059 GCA_037387205.1 Desulfofustis sp. | reverse complement strand
GCGACTCCAGTATTTATGTTCGCACATCAGCACCGCTTCAAGGCTTGGTCCCCGGAGGCCTTGCTGCTTCTGGAGGATTGGTAGCAGGGTGCTGACGGGAAAATCCCAGTAGCCGACGATCGCATCGACTCTCCCGGGATAGTCGGCGAGGAGCCTCGGCGCCTGCTCGAGAAACTCACGCACCGGGAAACGTAATCCGCACTTGATGTCTTTGTATGATATCAGGGAAATAAAACGGTATTCACGGGCGCGAGCCAGGGCCTTAAGCTGGTTGAGGTGGAACGAGTCCAGTCCGACGATAAAGAGGTTCTTCCCCATTGCCTATCCTCCGCATCAGGGGCCAAGTGACGACGGCGCGCCGGGACCGGTTCACCCTCGTGATCTGTGGGCAGTCGGCCCGACCGCATGTTGAAAGAGAACGCGTCCTGAGAATAGAATGCAATAGTGGTTGCCCTGCCTATGATTGTCCGTACCAGCAAGAAAAGGGCTTCCGCCAATTGGTGCAATTGCCTCTATACTATGATATCACTTCGGCGAGGGAGATTGTATGAAAAATGGCCCGCCCCGGGTTTCCAGAGCCCACTTCTCCTAAGGAGTGCCAGAGAGAACGTTCTCTAGGCGTCATTCTACCCGCATTGACTGGTTAAATTTGGTTTCACCAGAAAAAATTTGCGAAATCTACATCCACACGATACCTTGATTTTCATGCTTACAACCTGAAGATAGTTTTCTAGTGACGCTGAAATGGCAGAAGAAATAAACAACGAAGGCCGAGAGCTGGCACTTGATGACCTCTTCTCCGGTCTTGGCGGTACCATCCTTGAGAGTATCCGCACGCCGTTTGGTATTTTCGATAATAATTTTAGAATACTCTGGATAAACAAGGCGCTTGCAAGAATTCACAGCTGTAATGCCGAATCGGTTATCGGCGATATCTGCTATCGAGCTTTTCATGGCTGTGACAAGGTCTGCGAGAATTGTTTCCTGGAAGAGGTCAGAACAATGGGCCGCACGGTAGTACTCGAGCGTTCACATGAGTTTCCTGATGGTAAAACCCGATGGGGGGAATTACACGCCTACCCGGTTCGCGGCAAAGATCGTTCGGTTGCGGCTGTCGTGGTGATTATTTTTGAGACAACATCCCGTATGGATAGCCTGGCCAGGCACAAGCAATATACCAGCTTGCTTGTTGACAAGCTGCAGGCCAGAGAGGATACGGGTAAAAGCATCCCAAAAACCGACCCATCAGGGGGGATGATACAGCCTCTGTCAAAACGGGAAAAAGAAATACTCGGGCTCATCGTTGATGGCTATACAAACCCGCAGATCTCCGCCATGCTCTCCATAAGCGGCAACACGGTCAAGCGCCATACCAGCAATCTTTTCCTGAAGCTCAACGTGAACGATCGCACCCAGGCCGCGGTTCTCGCTGTCCGGGAAAATCTCATTTAATTTGCAGGCACTCACCCGGATGGGTGATGCACACCATGACGATTATCCAGTAGAATCTAAGTCATTCTGGAAGTATTTCTGGGGAAGATGACGGTAGATCTGCGGCTGTGGATATTTACAATGTGGGAGGACCTCTGATGTATAACGCTGATGACTGCGATGCGCTTGAAAGTCTGACAAGTAAAAGAGTTATGATGCACTTTTGTGCACCAATAACTGATGCCGAGAGTGCACTCGACAGGAAGCTGACTCGGTCAGCAGAACAATGCGACATTCCGTTTGAAGGGCAAATCTTGAAAGCCTATGTCTGGGGGGAGGGTAAGACTGTCCTGCTTGCGCATGGCTGGGGATCCAGAGCGAGCCACCTGGCATTTCTCGGAAAGAATATTGCCACATCCGGGTTTCGCGCAGTTGCCTTTGATGGACCGGCCCATGGGAATTCCCAATTTAACGGAAGCTGCCCCCGTTCAAGTCTGCCCGAATTTTGCAAGGCGATATTTCACCTCTCCAATCATTTCGGCCCGATCTATAGTTTGGTGGGGCATTCATTTGGTGGAGCCGCTGCCGCATTTAGCGCGTGCGGGCAGGCGAATTTGTCTGGCTACCAGGTGAGGGTCGAAAAACTTGTCTTGATCAGTTCACCATCTGGAATCAAGGCGATGGTCAATCATTATTGCCAGAATTACCAGCTTCCCGATGGCTCGGGGCCGATGATTATAGCACAACTCGAAAAAGAGTTCCCTCTCAGGGCAAAAGATTATGAAATCAACAATGCCTTGAGAAAATTCAGCGGAGATGTGCTTGTGGTTCATGATATTGATGATCAGGAGGTGAGCATCGAGGAGGCTCGGCAGATGGTCGAGGGGCATGGTCATGTCAGCTTAATTGAAACCAGGGGTGAGGGACACAGGAGAATTCTGGCGAGCAGATCGCTTGTCAGGATCGTAAAATCGTTTTTATAAGAGGGGGCCTTCTCCTGTGTACGTGCCAGCCTGTGATTACTAGTGGGAAAATCAGCTATGGATAAGAAAATAAGATGGTTAAGAATATCTTACTGGATTGCAGCTAGTGCAGATTTCGTCGTCGCTATCCTCGTTTTAATACCTTCCCGAATGGGTGTTACTCACCACGTCTACCCGATGGGACTTATGTCAGCGGTGGCCTTCTCGTGGGGTGTACTTCTGGTGGTTGCTGATAGAGAACCACTTGAGAGGCAATGGATTTTGCAGCCCACGATACTGGTCGTTGCTCTTCTTGGAATGGTCGGTGTGCATGCCGGAATTACCGGACTTTTACCCCTGTCCCACGTTATTCCTTCAGCATGTATTTCAGTCATTGTGTTCTCAATACTGACATACAGCTACCTGAGCAGGTCATGAGGTAAACTTGAGATTGAAATCCACATTTTTTAAATACTTGGCTTCCTGCTCGAGGCTGGCTCGCTGCAGGGGGTGGTTAATCAACTCATACTGGGCAAATTTAAGGGTCAAATTATTCCCGCTGGCAACCAGTTGTTCAATCACTGCCGTCTCGTCTTGCCGGGAACGGTGGAGGAGGGCGGCCAGACGAAGAAGAACCGCCAGCCTCAAGGCGGTCTTCTGATCTTTTTTGGGTAACCCCCTGAAGAATTTTTTTGATATTTTTTTACGATGGCAACGTACCAGAACACTCATCCGCACCTGTTCCTCTAAGGAAAATCCAGGAAGATCAGCCTCTTCCAGGAGATAGGCGCCGTGTTTCTGATAGCCACTCAGCGAAACCGCCAGGCCAATCTCATGAAGGCTGCTTGCCCAGTGCAGTATTTCGGCGTCTTCCTGGCGCAGGTTCCAGGCTTTTTCACAGGCGTTTAACAGGCGGTGCGAAGTTAAACTCACTCGCCGCGCATGTTTCTGGCTGACTTGAAATCGCCGCTGGACACTCGAAATGGTTTTCAAACGGGTATCTTCACTCTGAATGCGGCCCAGACGCTCATACAGCAGGCCTTCCCGCAGGGCGCCTTCGGAAACCTGCATGGTGTCAATTTTGAGTGCCTCGAAAGTGGCAATGAGAATGGCCAGTCCTCCCGCAAAAACGGGTCGCCGATCACTATCTAAACCGGGAAGATCGAGATTTTTGACATGTCCAGCCTCTATCATTCTACTGCGGATTTTGTGTAGACCGTCCAGGGTGATATTATAGGTCTCAAGGCCAAGCCCTTTCACGACGCTTCCTGCCGCCCTTATTGTTCCGGATGCCCCCGTAGCGGAGACCCAGCCAACTTTTCGAAAGTAATGTCGTAGCGGACGCAATTCCAGATGGGCGGCAATGCCGGCCTTTTCCCAGTTCTTCTTGCTGAGCTTTCCACTTCGAAAAAAAGCGCGACTCATACTCACGCAGCCCATTTCAAGGCTTCTCAGATGCAGAGGCTCGAAACCTTCACCGATAATCAATTCTGTGCTTCCTCCGCCAATATCCATCACCAGCCGTTTACCCTCCTCGGTCACCAGAGAATGGGAAACCCCGAGATAGATCAGGCGAGCCTCCTCCTTTCCCCCGATAATTGAGATCGGGTGGCCCAGAACCTCACTGGCGCTTTGTAAAAACTGACGGGAATTTTTCGCCTGACGCAGAGTATTCGTTCCAACAGCTGCCACACTGCCCTGGGGTAGTTTCTGCACACGTTCGGCAAAACGATCAAGACAGGAAAGAGCGCGTATGCGCGCCTCCTCAGACAGTCTGCCATTTTTATCAAGACCGCCTCCCAGGCGCACCATTTCCTTTATTCTATCAAGAATGTGCACATGACCGTCCTCAATGCGGGCAACTACCAGGTGAAAACTATTGGAGCCCAGGTCGATCGCTGCCAGATAGTGCGGTGATTTCTGTTGATCATTCATAGCAAAACGTGTTCCGTCCCCTGTTATCCCGAGGGAGAGTGAGCTGCTCACTCTACCGCACGGAGAATCACCTTCTCGACTCGAAGTCAGCCGGCTTCCTGGTCTTGTCGAAATACAGCTGGAGTTTCGCCTGGAGGTGCAGCAGTAAGTGCAGCTCTTGCTGGACATGGTCTTGATCCAGTTTGACTTTTGCTGGAGCCGTGCAGTCTTTTTTGCCAGGTCACCGGAGTAAAACAACAACTGCTGGCACACCTTTTTGGGGTCACCACCCATGATGCAGCTTACCAAAGTTTACTGGCTTAGGTCCATAGACCTTGCAGATATTGGAGCAATCACTTCGGGCGAACCCGGAAATTTTGGGACACCTCCAGCGGCCTGCATGGACAAGCCGGCCATTACCTGATACAACACAGGCATGGAGTCCGGCACAATCGTCCCGCTTTGGCGGAGCCCGATCCAGCCCTTGGTAATGCGTACCTCTTCCCGGGAGATTCGACCATGAATGAAACGATTCGCTTCACGCTCAACAACAGGCCCATTACTATCACGGTTGACCGACAGCGGCCGCTGCTCTGGGTCATCCGCCACGACCTCGCCCTTACCGGCACGAAGTACGGCTGCGGCCAGGGGCTGTGCGGCTCCTGCACCGTGCTCGTCGACGGCACCGCCGTGCGCTCATGCCAGGCCACGGCGGGCGAGGTTGCCGACAGCGAAGTGCTTACCATCGAGGGCTTGGCCGCAGGCAATGATCTGCACCCGGTGCAGCAGAGTTTCGTCGAGCACGACGCTCTCCAATGCGGCTACTGCACCCCTGGCATGATTCTGCAGGCGGCTTCGCTTCTTAACCGCAATCCCTCCCCAGATCGTGCTGAGATCATCGATACCATGGAAAATAACCTGTGCCGTTGCGGCGCCCACAACCGCATTGTCCGGGCGATCGAGGCGGCCGCCGAGAAACTGAACGGAGGTGGTTGAAATGAGTGAACGTCTAGATATCTCCTCGCACACCGTATCGATTTCTCGCCGCGATTTTCTTAAACTGAGCGCCACCGGCCTCATCGTGTTCTTCACCACGGGTGATCTGGCCCTGTTTACCGGGGAGGTGGACAGCGCCCCGCTGCCCTCCGATTTTAACGCCTTTCTCAGGATCGGGGAAAAGGGGGTGGTGCAGTGTTTTACCGGCAAAATCGAGATGGGGCAAGGTGTGGTCACGTCGCTGGCGCAGATGCTTGCCGATGAACTTGACGTCGCCTTCGAACAGATAGAGATGGTTATGGGTGACACCGATCTCTGTCCTTACGACCGCGGCACCTACGGCAGCCTGACCACTCGCAGCTTCGGGCCGGCACTGCGCCAGGCCGGGGCGGAAGCCCGGGCGGTGCTGCTCGAACTGGCCGCTGAACACCTCGATGCGGCCGTCGATGATCTCGATGCGGAACAAGGTGAAATCTTTATCCGAAAGCGGCCGCAACGACGCGTCTCTTACCAGGAACTGACTGAGGGCACGCGTATCGAACATTACGTGAGCGGTACCGTGCAGCCCAAATCGCCCGGCGAGTTCAAGGTCATGAACCGGTCCAGGCTCCGGGCCGACGCTCTGGAAAAGGTTACCGGGAAAGCCGAGTACGCCGCCGACATCAGGCTGCCGGGCATGCTCTGCGCCCGCATCCTGCGCCCCCCTGCCCATGGCGCGACATTGCGCACGCTCGATACGAGCGGGGCCGAAGCCATGCCGGGCGTGCGGGTGGTGCACGACGGAGAGCTGGTGGCGGTACTCCACGAAAAGTGGGACATGGCCGATTTTGCCCTGCAACGAATACGAGCCACCTTCGACGAGCCGGAACCGCATGTCGATACCGACTCAATCTTCGCCCACCTCCTCGAGGTCGCTCCAAGCCCGTCCACCCTCGCCGCCGGCGGCAGCCTGGTAGAGGGGGAACGTCAATCGCAGACCGTTGTCGAATCGACCTATCACGACGGCTATGTCGCCCATGCTCCCATGGAGCCGCACACGGCGACCGTCCATTATGACGGGGACAGTGCCACGGTCTGGCCGTCAAGCCAGACTCCCTTCCCGGCCCGGGACGAAGCGGCCCGGACACTTGGCCTGCCACCCGGGAAGGTGCGGGTGATCTCGCCCTATCTGGGCGGCGGCTTCGGCGGCAAGACCCGAAATCTCCAGGTCCAGGAAGCTGCCCGGCTCGCCAAGCTTACCGGCAAACCGGTTCAGGTGGCCTGGAGCCGGGAGGACGAATTCTTTCACGACTCCTTTCGCCCTGCGGCGGTGATACAGATCCGTTCGGGGCTCGACAAAAACCGGTACCTCAACTTCTGGGATTATCACGTCTATTTCGCAGGTGATCGCGGCGCCGAGCAATTCTATGACATCGCCCATCACCGCACCTCTTCGCACGGCGGCATCTGGGGAGTGTCTTCCGGAATTCATCCATTTGCGGTGGGAGCCTGGCGCGCGCCAGCCAACAACACCAACACCTTCGCCCGGGAATCCCAGATTGACATCATGGCCGCACAGGCCGGAATCGACCCCCTCGACTTCAGGCTAAGCCACTTGCAAAACCGCAGCTTAAAAGGGGTGCTCGCGGCCGCCGCGAAACGCTTCGGCTGGAAGGCCTCGCCTGCACCCAGCGGCCTTGGACGTGGCCTCGCCTGCGGTGTCGACGCAGGTACCTGGGTAGCCACCGTGGCTGAAGTGGAGGTGGACAAAACCAGCGGCGCGGTCAGGGTAACCCGCGTCGTCTGTGCGCAGGACATGGGACTCTGCGTCAACCCCGAAGGTGCCGCTATCCAGATGGAAGGGTGCATTACCATGGGATTGGGGTACGCCCTGAGCGAAGAGGTCAGATTTTCCGGCGGCGCATTCCACGACAACAACTTCGACACTTACGAGATCCCCCGTTTCAGCTGGCTGCCGAAGATCGAAACTGTCATCGTCGACAATGTCGACTCACCGTCCCAGGGCGGCGGCGAGCCGGCCATCATCACCATGGGAGCGGCGATCGCCAACGCGATTTTCGATGCCTGCGGGGCCAGATGCTACCGGTTGCCGATGACCCCGGCCCGGGTGAAAGCGGCGCTGGCCGATTCTGGGTAGCCTCTTAGAACTGGCCTTTACACGGGGAGAGTATCAACTTCACATCAATAGCAGCGAGGATGCGTTCATGAGTTATTTCGAGCAACTGCATAAAAAACAGAAGCACACCTTCATACTGGTCTGCATTAATTTTGTGTTGTTCATGATCCTTTTTGCAGGACTGGGGTATGTGTTCTGGCAGTCAGCGACGCTGGTTAATCGATTGCAAGCGGATCTGGACAAGGCAGAGCAGGCGATTGCTGATTTCCAGAGCCGATTCCAAACCATGGATACGGATGTGATTGTTGAACGATTGGTGACGACGGCAACGGAACAACTTGGCGATTCAATTACCAACGTGATAGAAAAATCAGATTTTGCCGGGCACGTAATGCGGGTTTCGGAAAAACTGGACGCCACTCATGATATGATTGCCAAGACAGGGGAAGCCATTCAGGGCATAGATGCAACGGTCAAGGAACTGGATACCGAGGAGATGGCTCAATTGGTCTCCTATCATATTTTAAAAGGATTAGGCGATGGGTTTCAGGAAGCCGCAGAGTCCCGTAAGCCCAAATCTCCTGAAAAAAAGGACGAATGACTGTGCGGGTTGCAGTTGAAGGGTGCTTTATTTTGCTGAGCTCCACAGGGATGGCAGGGATGTGCACAGAGAAATCAGGCGTCAACATTGAACGGCTCTGGCTGCAGACCACCTGGTCGCCTCATGGGGATGTCTGTCTGGAAAAACTTACCTGAAAACGCTGCCCGGTTGCACCATGTATGTAAATACCGCTGAGGGCGTCGTCTTCCCGATTATAGTGCAGCAAATAGATGGAACCTTCATAATTGAGATCCCGCAATTCTATCATGACGTATTGAAAACCGTCTTTTTGGGCTGTTTCTGTTTTCTCGACATGTATCGGGCGCGGGTTGAAGTAGAAAGCCTCCAGCATGTCAGTCTTGCTGTGCCGTAATTCAATGACATATGGGGCGTCAGATCGAATCCAGCGACCCTGCATTGCCAATAGATCGGCGGAGTAGATCCCTGTATTTTGGGCCTGTCCTGCTGCGCTCACCAGCAGCTGTGTCAGCAGAACTCCCATTGCCAGTAAAAATCGTCGGTAAGTCAATAAGCTCACAGTAATTCCTTTGTGGAACACCATATTTTAGGCTGCCTCTGAAAAGGTAGAGATACTCATCATAGAGGCAATAGGCTGGTTTTGGCTTCAACCGAAGATGGCTGCATCAGGTTCTTGAATCATAAATCACCTCTACCATCAGTTTTACCTTGGTAGGATGACTGCCGTCAATTTTTGCCTGCACCATACCTCATTTAATCAAGACGGTGTCCGGTTATCTTCAACTTACCTGCAGCGGCGTGCGCCGCGCCGCAGATATAGCGGCAATTTAAATCCTTGGCATTCACCATGATGCTATAGCTGTGACAGGTCAGGATCGGAATACTTTTCGATAGTCTTGACCAGATGGCGTCTCTTGATCTCGTTATGCCATTTATTCATTGCTACCCTTGCTTTGAAGTGCCATTTACGCGCTTCTTCGGATGTAATGTTGGCCGGTGGTTCCAGAGGGTGGTTGCCATATTGAATCACTTGGGCGATCATACCGCCAAACTCATTCACTCCTTCACTGGGAAAAAACCGCAACTTATCATAAGCATGGGTGTATGCGTTACGTCTATCCTTAAGATCTTCCTGAAATGCATCCTCTGGTATACGTCTGCCAATGTCTCCCGATTCATCTCTTAGCGCTTTGCAAAACCTCTCAATAACTTTGCCGCGCAGTTCCGTGGAAGGCAGATAGGTGTGCATGACCCACAAGGTCAGCAGAAGCATCTCGTAATTTCGATCTCTGACAAGTTGAACGAGTTGGTCCTCATCCATCTCTTCGTTCTCTTCGATAAATGCAGCTTTGAAGTAGGAGAGAACCCAGAAAACAACATCGTATAGCTCTTCAGCGCATTTGTCTGGAGTCAGCAGCGATTGCTTTTTTGTAAACCAGCCCATTTAGTTTCTTTGTGCAGGTGTTTTTCGTTTATCCACGTGTGCTGAGTGATAGATCGACGTGTTGAGGTTTGCTTAGAGAGGTATGGGAACGACTTGAATTTCAAAAAGAAGCGGCCATAGTTTGCCCGTTACAAATAATCTGTTGCCTGCTGGATCATACATAATTCCATTGGGTACACCCGGGTTATTTTCGCCCTTCATGCGAGTGGTCAGACCACTCAGGTTAAGATACGAGGTAACCAGGCCATCCTTGGGGTCAATAATAGCTATCTGGTCTGTCTTCCAGATATTTGCATATATTTTCCCATTTATATATTCCAATTCATTAAGTCGGTTTACCTGGCCCTGATCATCATGGACAACTATCCTGCGTTTTTCCACCAGAGTTTTCGGCTCAAGAAAATACAGCCTGGCGGTACCATCGCTGATTATCAATTGCTCGTTGTCATGGGTAATTCCCCAACCTTGATAAGGAAATTCCCATGATCCGATAAGAGAAAGGTCATGTGCGTCATACTGGAAAATGCGATTATTTTTCCAAGTAAGCTGATAAATTTTGTCTTCGTATACAGTGATTCCCTCAGCAAAAAACTGCCTATCATAATTACGCTGCAGCTCAACTCTTCCAGTGTGCAAATCAACTCGCCGCAATGAGGAGCGCCCATACAGCCCTGTCCCCTCATAGACGTTTCCTTTATTCCAGGCCAATCCCTGGGTGAATGCCTGTGGATCATGAGGAAATTCCTGAACAATCAGATAGGTTAACTGGGTGGGTCGGCTAATTTGAGAATGGCAGTATTCTGGGGCCGCCAGCAAAAGGTTGCTCCATAGAATGAAGATCAAGTAAGCGGTAATGCGGATCTTACACACAGGTCTCATATAGATGGTCAACTGTTGATAATCTTTTAACACTACACTGACATGAAGAACATTGAGAGGAACCTCTGCCAGCAGCCTTATCATTATTCACTACAGACACTATTAGCAATAGCCAAGGCTGAGAAGCAGCTTTTGGGGTTATTATGACCGGTCGCAAACAGACAGAAGAAGACCAACTTGATCGTTCTTTCTCTTTATCTCCAACCTGGGGCTGCCAGCACACGTGGCTTCGACTTATCCTGTTACCTGGTAGCGCTGTAGAAACCCGATTTTGACAATGATGGAGAATGACAGGAGGCAGACATGCATTGTCATATAACGCGATCAGGGCGGCGAAAGCGGCCGTGCAATTTCTTCTGTACTCAAGCCATGTATTTTTGATATGATTTCTGCAAGGCGAAGCTCTATGAAGTTTTTGGCTCCGCCCCAGCAAGCCCTCTGAACGCCATTCGCTTAGACAACTTCAAACTTAGCAGAGGGCTTGCTTCTTTTTTTCCTCCCGCAAGACTGCGATTGCTCAAAGAGCAAAGATCAGCCACTGTCTTTACAGGGAATTTCAGGATTTTTATATTTGCCATTAGGATCAGATTAACTCTGCCGCCGCCGTTACGGTCAACCGCCCCATCGGCGGGAGGATTGACCGGTTCGGGGTGAAGACCGGCGCCCTCGGTTTAAGCCCGGCCGCAGGTAATTATTGGGGAGACGACTGCAGCGCATCGCTGAAATTTTCGGAAATTTTCCAGGAGGTTGTCATGGAACCATTGAAAGCCAAGATCTTCAGCTACTGTACCACCAACATCAACCCGCCGGGAGAACTGCAGCTCAACGAGTGGTTGGAGGAAAACCCAGATATTGAAATCGTCCATGTGCTGCAGTCAGAATCAATGACTGTCCATGACGAGATGCTCGAACGCAACCTCACTATCACCTTGCTCTACCGGCTTGCGTAGAGCTAATGAAGATGCTGGAACGGTCGTAACTGCAAGGCTGAGCTTAGTTCCTGATTAACTGCCGGACACCGCCTGCGGTAATAAAAAAATACCTTTGTACCTCTCAATTCCATAGTTGGGAAGCGGTTAAACGACAAGGCTGCCAAAATGGACTTGATCTTTTACCACCATGCCATAATGTCGTGTAACACCACTTAGAACGCACTCCACGTGTAAAAATTACTGCGAGGGTAGCCATGATCGATCTGATGTCCATTGCCCGCACCGAGCACGACGGCGGTGACCTGTTAGGCCTGTTGTCCAATCTATTTGAACCCAGCGGCAGACACGACGGCACCGTCAATCCGGTGGCCCACAGTCTGACCGATGCCTATGCGCTGCTCGGCACTATCGCCGCCATCGACGTGCTGGGCCTGCCCTTTTACGCGGTGCCCATGTGGGCCCAGTACCGGCATGATTCCAAGCTCGCCTCACTGGCCTGGTTCGGCAACATGAACTGCACTTCGATCAAATGGTCCACCGCAGGCGACGCCTATGTCAACGACGGCAGCGGCGGCAAGGTCGTGGTCATGGGAAAATCGGGCAACGCCGCTCTGCGCACCCAGGCCGGCGTCTACTGCAACGTCCGTCCCTACGGCCCCATCACCGTGGTCCGCTCCATGCCCTGTCTGCCGTATTCCCAGAACAGGGCGGTCTTCGATGTGGCAGAGGAAACAGGCATCATCCATTCCGAAATGAATACCCCAGGGCTGCAGATGGCTTACGCCAACCGGCTGTTTCTGAAAATGGTCAACGACACCGGCAGCCTCGGCCGGGTGGCGATGAAACCTACCCAGGCCATGGAGGACGGCATCAACGCCGGGCTCCATTCCTGGCTGCTGCAGGGGACCAAATTTTCGGTGGGACGCAAGTACGTGATAGACGGCTATGTGGAGCACAAAGAGAGGGTGGACCGGATTATCGCCCTGCTGCCCGACGACTTCAAAGCCGGGATGGAGAATTGGCAGGGGCAGATCGAGCAGCACATCTCCGATACCAACTACGGCCTGCTGCTCTGGGATCTCATCGAGAATCGGGACTGCATCGTGCTGGCCACCGATCTCGACGGTGACCGGCTGACCGATCTGCTGGCCGATGTCTCTGATCCGCTGCGGGCCTTCGGCGGGTTGGTCGCCAGGCATCTGGGCCAGGAAGTCGATACCGCCGAGCTCTGGCAGCAGATGGGGTATACCACCGGCAACGGGCGCGACATGACCTCGGTCATGTACCGCATGTCGGGACCGCCGATTTACGAACAGACCCTGGGATCGGCAGATGCCATGCTGCTGCGCCTGCTGGACGGTGACGAGCGCGTGGGCGGCACCAAGAAACCCTATGACCCCCGTATCCATTTCGTCCTCATCAGGCAGGCCTATCTGGATGCCAATCCGGACAATGACGAGCTGCGCCGCTGGCTGGACGAGGCCATCGCCACCTTCGACCAGGTCTATGGCGGTGCACGGCCTGGCTTCATTGCAGGATACAAGAAATTAAAAGAAGCCATCACCCCCTGGGGCGGCTGATTTTCGGCGGGGCGGCAGCTCTGTTGGGAGCGTCGCCCCGTATTCTTCAATCAGTGCTACCACCCTCTTCTCCGAAGTACTCTTTTTCCCCCGGCCGCACTCTTATTTGCTGGCATTTCCTGCCATTGTGGTTTTTATTCCTCCACATCACCACGGCGATGGTATAGCGGGTTCCCAACGACCCGCGGCACCGGACAGGAAATATAAGATAGGTCTCTGGCAAGT
>JARRLH010000056.1:7162-18804 GCA_037387205.1 Desulfofustis sp. | reverse complement strand
CTTGGCCTCGATCCGGACAAGTGCACCTTCTGGGTCCAGAGCGATGTCCCAGAGGTATGCGAACTCACCTGGGTATTGTCGACTCTGGCCCCCATGGGACTGCTGGAGCGCTGCCATTCATACAAGGACAAGATTGCCAAGGGGATCAGCCCCAGCCACGGCCTGTTTTCCTATCCAGTCCTGATGGCAGCCGATATCCTGCTCTACCAGGCCCATCAGGTCCCGGTCGGCAAGGATCAGAAACAGCACCTGGAGGTGGCCCGCGATATCGCCCAGAAATTCAACCACGAATTCGGCGAGACGTTCGTTGTTCCAGAACCTGCCATCAACGAACAGACGGCCACGGTGCCTGGCACCGACGGGCAGAAAATGTCGAAGTCCTACGGCAACACCATACCTATTTTCATGGAAGGCAAAGGGCTGAAAAAGCAGATTATGGCCATTCAGACCGATGCCACGCCGGTGGAGGAACCCAAGAATCCCGAGACCTGTAATCTTTTCAAGATCTTTGCGCTTTTTGCTTCGCCAGAACGGTTGGCGGAAGTGCGCAGCCTCTATATAAACGGGGGCGCTGCCTACGGTTATCTGAAACTTGAACTGCTGGATTTGATCACCGACCACTTCGCCGAAGCAAGAGCCAGGAAAAAGCGCTTTCTAGACGATCCTGGCGAGGTGCGCAGCATCATGCGGAAAGGGGCCGAGAAGGCCAGGCAAAAAGCGGCGCCAACCCTTGAACTGGTGAGGGACCGGGTCGGGTTGAAGTATTGAGGTGGCAGACATGGGGTACGGAATCGACAGGGAAGAAGCGCTGGAGCTGGTGCACACGCACCTGAGCAATCCACACATGATCAACCATAGCCTGGCTTCCGAAGCCGTCCTGGGAGCACTCGCTGCCCGGCTTGGCGAGGATGTCGAAAAATGGCGGCTCACAGGGCTGCTGCATGACCTTGATTCGGAAAGCCACAACGATCTGGATGTGCACACCAGGGAAACGGCTCGAATTCTGACCGCCAAGGGGGTGGATCCCGAGATCGTCGATGCCAACCGCCTGCACAACCCTCAGGCACATCCCGGTGAGGAAAGGAGCACGGCGTTGCAGCATGGTCTGGCGGCAGGGGAAACCCTGACCGGTCTGATCGTGGCCGCAGCCCTGGTGAATCCAGCAAAAAAACTGGCGGCGGTAAAACCCAAATCGGTGAAGAAGCGGTTCAAGGAAAAGGCGTTCGCCCGGGGGGCCAATCGGGAGATCATAGCCGAATGTGAAAAGCTCGATATGACCGTACCCGAATTCTGTGAATTGGGGCTGGCGGCAATGCAGGAGATAGCCGAGGATATCGGCTTGTAAAAATTGTTTTTTTGCTCAATCTCGTGCGCCTTGATCTTGAGCAAAAATCTGAATTTTCTCAAACCCGCAAGGACGCAATTCAACTGTGTCCCCTGTTGACGTTGTGCCTGTTTAAAAGTCGACCAACTCAACGTCAAAGACCAGTACCGCGTTAGGCGGGATCGGGCCTCTGCCCGAGGCGCCGTACCCCAGTTCAGGCGGAATGATGAGGATGCGCTTCTCGCCTTTTTTCATGGACAGAAAGGCCTCATCCCACCCTTTGATAACCCTGCCGCTGCCCACCGGAAATCGGATCGGGTCGTTGCGGTCATAGGAGCTGTCGAACTTCTGCCCGTCCAGCAGTTTACCGGTGTAATGAGCCGTCACCGTAGTGCCTTTGGCCGGGGTGGCGTCGCCGTTGCCTTCTTCAACCACCACATACTTGAGTCCGCTGGAGGTGGTGATCGCCTCCGGATAGAGGGCCTCGATCTGGATATTCTGGGCTTCCATGGCCGTCAGTTCCTTCTCGCGCTGCCGCTCCTCCAAACCCGCCAGCAATGCATCGAAGGCAGCCTGATCGGCCTGGAAGGCTTCGGCTTCTTTACCGACTCTGATGATCTCTATTGACTCGATCACGTCGCCCTGGGTGATGGCATCGACCACCGACTGCCCGGAGATCACATAACCGAATACGGTATGTTTGCCGTCCAGCCAGGGGGTGGGGACATGGGTTATGAAAAATTGCGACCCGTTGGTGCCTGGGCCGGCGTTGGCCATAGAGAGGATGCCCGGAGCGTCGTGTTTGAGCTCGGGATCGATCTCGTCGGGAAAGGTGTAGCCCGGGCCGCCGGTGCCATTGCCGAGCGGACAGCCGGCCTGGACCATGAAATCAGGGATCACCCGGTGAAAGGTGAGGCCGTCGTAAAACCGGGTACCTGATTTTGCTCCTCCGCCAAGTTCTTTGGTTCCTTCAGCCAGGCCGACGAAGTTGGCCACGGTCAGCGGCGTCTTCTCATATTCGAGCAGACAGAGGATCTCTCCCTTGCTGGTGAACAATTTTGCATAAAGGCCGTCTTTGAGTTTTGCCTCGGACATGTGTGCATCTCCATGGATATAGGTAAATAGTGAAACCAGTATCAGTAATAATCGTGCTGATCTGTTCATGATGCCTCCTCTTTGAGTCGTGTGAGGTTGGACGGGCAGGGGACACAATACTCAAGGTGTCCCTGTAATTCAAGGGACACCTTGAGTATTGTGTCCCCAAAACAGTCTCCAAAACAGTGTTAGCGGTTGACGCATCTCCCGTCGACGGGTTAATTGAGTCATCGCCGGGCAACCGGTGATAGGCAATAGCACTTCTGCAACAACTGACTTAATGAAAAAACGGTGCTTGCACTCTATCGTTTCATAATTGGATTTCTGTTCTGGATCAGTCTTCCGGTTCTGCTGACTATCATTCTGCTCACCGGCTGGCATCGACGCGGGCTGAGTGAGAGGCTGGTTTTCCACGAGTCCCCAGCGGCGGAGCTGAGAGCCGGCACACGTATCTGGATTCATGCGGCCTCGATTGGAGAGGTGCGGGCCGCAGGCATGCTTATCGATAGTCTCAAGGCACACCAGCCCCCCTACAATTTCCTGGTCACCACCATGACTGTCCATGGTAGGGACTTTGCCAGACAACATCTGGGGCCCGAGGTGGCCTGCCAGCTTGCCCCTCTGGACGTTCCTTTCAGCGTCAACCGGTCCCTGGCGCTCTTCGCGCCCGATCTCTATGTCTGCCTGGAGACAGAACTGTGGCCGCTGTTGATTGACACTTTACGAAAAAAACAGGTTCCCACCCTGCTGATGAACGGCCGATTGTCCGAGCGCTCCATCACCACCTATCGGCGCTTCAGATTTCTTTTTTCCGCGGTTCTGCAGAGCTTTCAGTCGATAGGAGCGATCAGTGATGCAGACCGGCAGCGGTTCATCGAAGTTGGCGCGGATCCTGGTCGAGTCGTGGTAACCGGCAACATCAAAGACGATATCAGGCTGCCCCAGGATCCCGAGAGGATTGCCGCCAACTGGTCAGAGCTGCTTGACCTGAAGCCGGAAGTAGATGTCTTTATTGCCGGCTCCACGCATAATCCGGAAGAGGAGCTGCTCCTCCCTTTGCTCAACGACCTGGTAGAACGGGGCACCGTCGTCATACTCGCCCCGCGCCATCTCGACAGATTAGCCGTCCTCGAGTCGCAGATTAAGGGTGAGGGAATGCATTATGATCGTCTCAGTGAGCTCAAACAGGGGCGGCAGCGGACCCAGCCGCTGGTGCTGGTCGATACCTTCGGCGACCTTGGAGAGCTCTACAGTATCGCCACGTTCGTTTTTGTCGGCGGCAGTCTGAGCGGTTCAGGGGGGCACAATGCGATGGAGCCGGCTATCTGGGAGAAAGCGGTTTTTTTCGGCCCCGATATGGCGGATTTCAGCGAAGCTGCCGCCGCGCTTGAAAATCGCGGCGGTGGATTTAGAGTTAACGACGTTGCTGAACTCGGCAACGAGATTTCTATGCTGCAGGAAGACCGGAATCGTCTCCAGCAGATCCAACGGCTGGCCGGGGCTGCTGCCCGCGAGCAGCTGGGCGCTGCAGAGCGGCAGGCTGATCTGATCAACAAGAGCCTGACCCACATCAATAAAGTTCAAACCTGAAAAGAACATCATCATGAGAATTCTGTCCTGGAACGTCAACGGCCTGCGGGCTGTCTACAAGAAAGGGTTTGTCGAGGCTGTCGCCCGCATGGATCCCGACATTCTCTGCCTGCAGGAGACCAAGCTGCAAGAGGACCAGCGCAGCCAGGAAATGATCAATTTTGACACCTACCAGTCCTTCTGGGACTATGCCTCCACCCGCAAAGGCTACAGCGGTGTGGCGGTCTATGCGAGGAAACGGCCGCTGGCGAACCGCTGTGGTTTCGGAGTTGAGCGATTCGATGCCGAAGGGCGGGTGATCGAGCTTGACTATGGACGCTTCGTCTTGTTCAACATCTATTTCCCCAACGGCCAAAAAGACGATGAGCGGCTGCAGTACAAGCTCGATTTTTACCGCGACTTTTTCAGCTATGCCGACGCGCTTAAGGACCAGGGACGAAGCCTTATCATCACTGGCGATTTCAACACCGCCCACAACGAAATCGATCTCAAGAATCCCCAGTCAAACAAGGATCGTTCCGGATTCTTGAGAATCGAGCGGGACGTGCTCGATGATATTATCAGCAGGGGCTATGTCGATACCTTCCGTTATCTCTCTCCCGACACCGTCAAATAGTCATGGTGGAGCTACCGTTTCAACGCCCGCAAAAACAACGCCGGATGGCGGATTGATTATTTCTTCGTGAGCGAGGACCTGATGGCGGAAAAAGTGGTGCAGGACGCCTTCATCCTCAACGAGATAGCAGGTTCTGATCACTGCCCGGTAGGCATCGAACTCGATTTCTAGAACAAATGAAATAGAAGCAAAATAAGCGGGGACACAATACCCATGGTGTCCCGCTCCCTGCAGTTACTGACTGAACGGATTGAAATCACTGGCACAATTCAGGAAACTAACTGAAGAGTGACACCATTGAGTATTGTGTCCCCGTGGCTATGAATATATCAATCCGCAGTCCTGTGCCTGGTCGCCCAGCGCAACACTGTGTAGCCGAAAATTCCAGCGAGAAAGGAACCGCCGATGATCCCTATCTTGGCGTATTCCTGGTAGACCGGCTCGGTAAACGACAGCGCCCCGATGAACAGCGACATGGTAAAGCCGATGCCGCCCAGAAAACCAACCCCTAAAATCATCGACCAGGTTGCCCCGGTGATCAGGTTGACACGTAAAATTTTGGTGGTCAACCAGGTGAACAGGATGATGCCCACCGGCTTGCCCAAGGCCAGTCCGAAAATAACGCCAAGCGTTACCGGATGCAGCGCCGCCGCACCGAGATCGAGTGCACCCAGTACCACGCCGGCGTTGGCCAGGGCAAAGAGCGGCAGGATGAGGTAGGCAACCCAGGGCTCCATCGCATGCTCCATACGCTGCAGAGGGGTTTCCACAAGGGAGCAGGCAACGTTGATGGAATGCACCGCGTCCAGATGGGTTCTGTTGACCATGATGGTATAGCCGCATTCGTCGCCGTCGCATTTGATATGCTCCAACCGTTCGCGCACCAGCTTCATGAATACGTCGGTGTTGTAGCGGCTTCTGGCGGGGATGAACATGGAGACGATTACCCCGGTGATGGTGGCATGCAGTCCTGAATGGGCGACCATGTACCAGAGTATGAGCCCCATTATCAGATAGCCGAGCGGGTTTCTGACCCAGAAGCGGTTCATTACAAACAGCACCGCGCAGGCGCCGATCCCCCCGAACAGATAGCTCAGGTGAATCTCGGGGGTATAGAACAGAGCAATAACCAGAATGGCGCCGAGATCGTCGGCGATTGCAAAAGCCGTCAGAAATATCCTGATGCCAAAGGGGATGCGCCGGCCCAGGGTGGAGAGGATTGCGAGGGAGAATGCGATGTCGGTGGCAATCGGAATCCCCCAGCCCGACATGGAATTGGTACCGCCATTGAACCACCAGTAGATCAGGGCCGGAAAGATCATTCCCCCGATGGCGGCGGCGACCGGCAGGGCTGCCCGGCGGGGATCGGAGAGCGCTCCCACCAGCATTTCTCTTTTGATTTCCAGTCCCACGGTGAAAAAGAAAAGGGTCATCAGCCCGTCGTTGACCCAGTGGGCCAGCGAATGGGAGAGAGAGGCGCTGCCAATGGTCAGGGTGAACTCTTTATGCCAGAAATGAGCGTAGCCCTCGGGGCTGATATTGGACCACAGCAGGGCCGCGATTGAGGCGAAGAGAAGAAGGAACCCACCGTTGGCGATGGTGTTGAAAAAATTCTGGAAGGCGGTCGTGGAAATAACCTTGGAGACCAGGGATTCCGGACTTATCTGATCTTCCGGCACGTTGCCTTTATACATCGGTACACCAGCTCTCTCCATATGCTTATGTCTCCCGATTATCTCAACATACTATCATGAGCCCAACCCATTCTGCCCGGTGTGGGCAGCACCGCGACAACTGCCGACAGCACAGTCGGGCTGCTCATTCGTCACCTGGCTCGCGCTTTTTCTGCCGAGCCCCCTGAATTTATGTGGCTATGCTATTTTCGCACTATTACGGATGCCCCGGCGGAGGAGTGGGATTGTAGAGCTCCACGTCCATATCAATCCGTTTCCGGGCCTCGTCACTGCCCCTAAGCACAGCAATCCGGACCGTCTCTCCCACCGCTTTGTCGAGCAGCGCCAGCCTGACATCGTCCATAGTATGGATAGCCAATTCATCGATAAAGATCAATATGTCATCTTTTTCAATGCCGGCGGCTTTCGCCTTGGATTGGGGATTGACCTCGACAATCTCCATCCTGGTGCCGCCTTCGATTTCTTTCTCCTGAAGGACCACCCCTATCTTCCCCTGGGGGGCGAATTCGACTGATTCGAGCAGAAACAGGTAGTCTGTGGTCCTGGCCAGTTCGGCAGCTGAAGCCCTGGTGGTGGCCAGATTCTGCACCGTCGACTGGGTTACTTCGAGTCGTGCCGCTACCCGTGGTGGAATCCCAGAGTCCTTGCGGGTGTGCTGGTTGCCGGCCAGAACGACCATCCGGGTCTGAGGGTGGGCCTCCAGGTAGGTGGCGATCGTTTCCGCCATGGTTTCGTCCCACAGCGCCTGGGCCTGGATGAACCCGGCCAGACTGCCGTCGGCGTGATTTCCCTGTCCGTGCATCTGGTGGGTAAGCTGCAGACGTTCCACATAACCCTCCAGATCCAGTCTCATTTCGGCGGGCAGCTGCGTTCTCTGTTCAGCGGTCAGCGTTTCCAGGTCGCCGGTTTTGAACACCGAACTGGTGATCTGCCGATCGATATTGAGGCCAATTACCGGTATGCCGTGTTTCCTGGCATAGGCGAATATCGGTCTGAACAAGCGGTAATCGTAACGCCACACATCATAGTACTTGGATTCCCTGAGAAAGTCGGCCTCACTGTAATCTGGATCGTTGATGAACCGGTCCAGGGCCGGCTGGCTCGAGCGGGGGAACATTTCCATGCCGATGGCCAGTCGCTTATCGCGACTGTGCAAGGCCTCGATGAGCATTCTCTGGAGCAGATGGTCCGGCCGCGAGGTGTGGGTTTCACCCACGTACACGACCCTCTTGCTACTCAATTGGTCAACCAGTTCATCGAACTCGGCGAGGGCAGCCACGGCAAGGCCTGCGGGCTTCTCTTCCAATGCCACCCGGATGCCGTGCGCCGTCACCGGGGTGCGCTTTTCACTGATGCGCCCGCTGACGAAGTGCAGATAGGAATATTTTCCATAGTGCGAAAGGCGGGCCACGGCGGCCTCGGTCTCCTGCCGTGAGCTTGCGCTGATCAGGGCGACGGCCAGGTCGTCATTGAATGGGTTTGGTCTGACATCTGCGGTAAAACCGGAGGATGGGTAACCGGGGTCTCCGTAAGTCATTTTCAGGATGCTGTTCGAGGAGCCGAGAAAAATGACCGTCTGCGTCTCGAGATCCTGCCGGCTGAATTCGGCAGCTGGTATCGTCCGGCAGCCGTAGCGCTCTGCAAAAGAGATAAGCGGCTCATAGCGATCCCTCTGGCTGTCGTCATCAAGCACCGCAAGACAGTGCCCGGCTCCCAGGATAGACGACCAGACCGGTGCCTTTTCCGGGGCAGACAGCGCCCGTAGAAGATCGTAGTCGGGATCAATGGTCAGCTGAAGCGGGGTGGAGTCGACCTCGAAGCTTAGAAGTGTTTCTGACTCTGAAATCAGAGATTGAAAGTCTTGTGTGCCCCCAACTGTCTCGATGGAAACGGGCAGCAGCAGCTCGTAGGCGGGACTCTGGGCCTGCTCGACCGAAAGGGATACGGTGGTGGATTCAGGCCCGACGTTGACCTTGATGCCGCCCACCCGCAGCACCGGCAGATCATTGCGGCCGAGGCGTTCGGAAAAAAAGGTGTTCAGGTCCTGGCTTGACTGGTCTTCGAAGATCTGCTGCAGATCGAGCCAGGAGGCCGAGCTGCCGGTGAATTGTCGGCCGAACTCCTGCAGACTGCTGTAAAAGGTTTCTTCCCCAACTCGATTGTACAGCTCGTGGAAAAGCATGGCAGATTTTTGATAGCCCACCGCTCTGCGGGCCTGATTTTCCCTGCGTTCATGGCCTGCCCCGTAGAAATCCTTGAGCAGAGGCGCTTCTTTGCCCACATAGTCCTGGTAGCGCTGGATGGCTTCCTTTCGCGCCTGGGGGCCTTCGCCTTTTTCGCTGCGGTAGGCCATATCGGCGAGATAGGTGGTCAACCCCTCGGACCAGTTGCCCGAACCTTCGGCGATATCGATGCTGTTGCCGAACCAGGAGTGCAGGATTTCGTGACCCAGCGAAGTCTCTTTGATGAACGGTAGACGGATGACCTGCTGCCCCAGAAGGGTGAACGTCGGGTAGCCGTAGCCGGTGGGCATGATATTTTCAGCGATCACATAGTGGTTATAAGGAAACGGGCCGATCAGCCGTTCGTAGCGGCGCACATAGTCGGCAGCAGCCTCCAGGTAGCCCGGCGCCAAATCCTGATCCTCCTTGAAAAAAAGGGTGTAGAGGTGCAGGTCATCGCGGATTGTCTTCTGCGTTTTGACATAGGGGGCACTGATGAAGGTAAGCGCGTAGAGCGGCTGTGAGAAGGAGAATCTCACCTGCCCGTGTTCATCGGCGTGGGCGAGTTCATCGGCCTGTGTCAGGCCGATGAACCCCTCCGGCAGCTGGGCGCTGAGCGAATACAAGGCCTTCTGCCGGGGCAGAGGGTGCCAATTTGCGGTCAGAATGATGGCCTTGTCCGAGATGATATTGGAAAAGCTTTTCTGCACGCGCTTTTCATAGGAAATCAGCACGGTCCTGTTCTCGTCGGCGGCGGGCAGCTCAAGGTTGTCACCCTGGAGATCGAGCGGCGCATTTTCCCGTCTCTCGCTGCTGATAAGCGCTGCGGTAATCTGCAGTTCAGGAAACAGCAGCTGCAGCTCATGGTTTTTTTCTACCTCGATTCTGGCGCTGCCGCGCAGCAGATTTTCTTCGATATCAAAGGAAACGGCAAGATCGATATGGATGGGTGATGCTGAACTGGTCTTGCCCCAGACGGTGGTATGCATTGTCAAGCCGAGCAGAACGGTGATTGCCAGGTATTTAAAGATCGTGTTAAAGAGGTTGGACATGAACGTTGCATCCTTTTTGTACCGGGAGCTATACATAGCACATAAGTCCAATTCGTCCCCTCAGGCCGCGTTGCTCGCTGCGGTGCCTGCTCACAGCTCTAACAGGCTGGTCCGCCGGCTCCTCGCTCGCGCCTCACCTGGCTGGGCGCCTTGAACTTATCTCACTGTGCATAATTATTTGATTAAATACATATAACCAGCCTGGAAACAGATGCTAAATTTTTTTCGGTTGCATCTTCTTTGAGACCAGCCGATCACCGACCGGAACCCACTCGTGGTCAGTAATCTAAGAGCCGAACCTTGAAGATTAAACTAATTGGAATCAACGCCCGCTACTCGCATTCCTGCCTGGCGCTTTTCTATCTGCGCAATGAACTGGAGCGCAATCTCTCCGGCACGACCACCGAGATATGTCAGTTTACCATCAACGATCCATACTACACCCTGCTGCAGCGGCTCGCCGAAGGCCAGGCAGACGTGCTCTTTTTCTCGGCCTTGATCTGGAACAGTGATCTGGTCGAGCGGCTGGCGGTGGATCTGCTGTCCATGGACGAGCAGCTCAGAATCGTCGTCGGCGGCCCGCAGGCCGAGGTCGTCGGACAGAACTGCGCTGACGAGGGCCGGTTGAGTATCTTCAAGGGCGATATCGAGGCAGCGGCCCCCGTCTTTTATACGGATCTGCAGGAGAGGACCCTGCAGAAGTCCTATCAGGCATCATTTCTGCAATCGACCGGCAGGGCACTGGGGTATCCCTACCGCCCCGGGGATTTTTTCCATCATCTGCGGGACAGGGCCGTATACTATGAGTCCTCGAGGGGCTGTCCCTTCTTCTGTTCCTATTGTCTTTCCTCGGCAGAAAAAGGTGTGTTCCACAAAGATCCTGATCAGGTCTATGCAGAACTCGACGACATCCTGGCCCATGGTCCGAAGACGGTCCGCTTCGTCGATCGCACCTTTAACGACAATGGGGACCGGGCCCTGGCAATCTGGCGCTGGCTGAAGGACCGAGATCCGGACACCTTGTTTCATTTTGAAATTGCCCCGGATCGCTTTACCGAGTCCATGTTCCAATTTCTCGAGCAGGTCAGGCCGGGACTGTTCCAGTTCGAGATCGGTATCCAGTCGACCAATCCCCAAACCCTTGCGGCCATCCGCAGGCCGATGGATTCTCAGGTTGCCGGAGAAACGATCAGGCGGCTGAGGATGAACGAAAACATCCACCTGCATGCTGATCTCATTCTGGGACTGCCGTTTGAAACCAGGAAGACGTGTGCAGCCTCGATCAATGCCATCTTTGCGATGCGGCCCCACTATATTCAGATGGGGCTGTTGAAACTGCTGCCCGGCACTGCACTGCGGCGACAGGCCCGGAGTTGGGGATATAAAGCGGTGCGCAAGCCGCCCTATGCGGTGCTCGCCAACCGCTGGATGGATGGCCCGACGCTGCGCGCTCACCACTGGCTGGGCGAGTGCCTGGAGCAGTGCGTCAACAATCGCTATTTTCCGTCGCTCTGGCACTATTTCCTGGCTCTTGGAGAAGATATGGCTGCCTTTTTCGGGTTTCTGGCAGCACGGTTCTACGAGCAGGGCTACTTCTGGAAGGCGGCTACCCAGAAGACACTGGTCCGGCTGCTCCTGGAGGAGTGCGCGGGGCGCGCCGATTTTCACCTTATCCGGGAGCTCATCTGTTTCGACTGGCTCCGCTGCGGGCACCGTTATCTGCCCGCTCAACTCTGCTACCAGGAGACTGCGGTGGATGAACTCCGCCGGGATCTCTACCATCGTCTGCCGCAGGAACTAGGCGGTCTGTATGACGCCAGGGGGCGCAAGACGTTCATCAAAACCAGCGTTTTTCACTATTTTTCCGCCGCGGTCCTGCACCAGGCCGGACTGGAGCCGCACGGCGACCGGGCCCTCGTCTGTTTCCTCAATGAACGCGAGCGCAATGTCCATCGTCTGAATAAAGTGGTGCTCATGCAAATCACCGATTGACCTCACTGCAAGCCTGCATATAGTAGAGTCCGTACCCGGAGCGCTACTGATCATATC